>UQYA01000081.1 GCA_900545165.1 uncultured Collinsella sp. | reverse complement strand
GTGCGCGAGGAGCTCGACGCTTACAACCAGCGTCTGTTTGAGCAGACCGGCGAGCGCAACTCCGAGCACAGCTGCTGGCAGTACTTTGCGGTTCTGCCCGACATTAAGTCCGTGGGCGTTATGGGCGACGAGCGCACTTATCAGCGCCCGATCATCCTGCGTGCCGTCGAGTCCAGCGATGCCATGACCGCCGACTGGGCCAAGCTGCCCTACGACGTGTTGGCCCGCATCTCCGGCCGCATCGTTGCCGAGGTCCCCGGCGCCAACCGCGTGTGCTACGACATTACGTCCAAGCCGCCCGCGACGATCGAGTGGGAATAGTAAATAGCTCTTTGCGAGGGAGGTCGGATGCGGCCTCCCTCGTTTTTTATTTGCGTGCCATGGATGCTTGTGCATTGTGGTGTATGTGGTACATGCAAACCAGCCACGCAATCTCTCAAGCTGTTTAGCTGGGATTATTGTTTGCTGGTATGTTTTAAAGTGTTTTCAATTACCGAAGCAACGCCATCAATTTATTTCTAATTAATGCTGACCGGCAGATTGCGTCCGCCCGCAAGAGGCCGCTCGGACTGGTACTCAAAATGTACTCACGACGTTTTGAGTATCGATTTGCTTGTACTCACAGACGGTAAAAACGACTGTCTACCTCGATATATTCGTTATCCCCAACGATTCGTCAACGAATACTGACTAGTGATTGATTGATGCATGGCTCAAATTGGCATACGTAATTACGTAATTACGTATTCTGCCGTAAAATGATTTCGGTCAATTAAGGAACGTAGAACAGGTCAATTCGGAGGGGCGACCATGGAGGAAGATCAGGCTGTTCATGCCGAAAAGGAGCTGGATAAGTTCACGCTCTCGATAACCCGTGAGGATAAGCGGGCTCTTAAGTCCTATGCCGCGCGCCAGGATAAGACGGTGGCTAAAGTCCTGCGCGAATGGATTGACGAGAAGTGTAAGGGGGAGAAGTGATGTCTCAGACGACGCAAGCAGTCGTTCAGAACCTTGTTGATCGCGCTGTCAAGCTGGGCGATCGTCAGCTCGCTGCCGACATCCGCGCCTTTGCGGCGCAGCGCCAGTTTGGGCTTGTATTTGAACACAACCGCCCGGAGCGACTTCGCCTTTATGGCAAGCCTATCATGAAGGGCGATGTCGTACAGGTGCTTCCCGAGCGTGGTAAAAAAGAGGACTCTAACTCCCAACTGCTATGGTTGGTAAATACCGTTCGGGGGGGGTTGCTGATCTAAAGCCATATCAATCGCCCTCATATGACGAAAACGAATGCGAGCCCCGCTCCGTTGCTGTCGACGATGTCGTGCCTGTTGCTGAATATGACCAGCCGATTTATTCTGGCCTCAGAGAGACTGGGCGTGTCGAGCGCGGTGGCGATAAGCCCTATCAGGTAGTCATTAACGGCGAAAACTACCATGCTCTTGAAACCTTGGCCTTTGCCTATGCAGGCAAAGTGGACTGCATATATATTGACCCGCCCTATAACACTGGCGCCCGCGACTGGAAATACAACAACGATTACGTCGACGGCTCCGACGCCTATCGCCACTCCAAGTGGCTTGCCTTCATGGAGCGCCGCCTCAAGCTCGCCAAGCAGCTGCTCAACCCCAACGATTCCGTACTCATCGTGACGATCGATGAGAAGGAGTACGCAAGGCTTGAGCTTCTTTTAGAGAGCGTTTTTCCCAACGCGACCGGTATCCAGACGGTTTCAATCACCATAAACAAGAACGGGGTCGCCCGTGGCAACCAGTTCAAGAGAGCTGACGAGTACGCTGTCTTTTGCTTTTTTGGCACCGCCGCGCCGTGCCAAGTGGACCGCAGACTCTATTCCGTTGAGTTCGGAGAACTTGAGGGAAAAGTGGCTGATGACGCGTCGAGCAGCCGCTCCCAACGTAAAGTACGTTGGGAGTGGCTGCTGAGAGGCGGTTCCAATTCGGCGCGAAGCGATCGGCCTAACCTCTTTTATCCAATCTACATCAACGAGAGAAGCCGAACCATAGAGGCGATTGGCGATAGCATTCCTCGTGAAATGGATTATCACGCGGTGCCAGGCGTTGATGGGCTGCGCGCAATTTGGCCCATCCGCCCTGATGGACGTGAAGCCACGTGGCATATGTCGCAGTCCACGCTAAAACAGAAGCTGGACAAGGGTTTTGCCCGAGTAAGCACATATGATGAGAAGAACGATAGATACACGCTCCTTTATCTTGCCAATATTCAAGAAGACAGGCTTGCAAAAGGCGAGTTGAAAATCGTAGGCAGGCGCGATGACGGGTCTGCGATTCTCGAGGCGGTTGGCGAGGCGACTGCAATACCAACAACAGTTTGGTCGGGAGCTCAATTCTCAGCTGGAGAATATGGAAGTCGATACATCAAACGATTCCTAGGCCATCGATCTTTCAGCTTCCCGAAGTCCCTCTATGCGACCGAGCTCTCAATCGCTTCCGTTGTCGCCGACAAGCCCGATGCCCTTGTAGTCGACTTCTTCTCAGGGTCGGGCACCACAGCACATGCCGTCATGCGTCTGAACCATCAGGACGGCGGGCGCAGACGCTCCATCAGCGTCACGAATAACGAGGTCTCCGAGGACGAATCCAAAAAGCTCGCCAAACGCGGTCTTCGCCAAGGCGACCCCGAATGGGAGGCGCTAGGCATCTGCCAGTACGTTACCAAGCCTCGCGTCACGGCGGCCATCACGGGCAAGACGCCCGAGGGTGACCCCATCAAGGGTGACTACAAGTTCACCGACGAGTTCCCCATGGCCGACGGCTTCGAGGAGAACGCCGTCTTCTTTGACCTCACCTACGAAGACCCAGACGCCGTCGAGCTGGGCGTGGCCTTCGAGGAGATCGCGCCCCTGCTCTGGCTGCGCGCTGGCTCGCGCGGCAGCATCATCAAGCACGAGCAGCCGGGCTTTGCCATGGCCGACGCCTATGCCGTTCTCTTCGACTTTGCTTCGGTCGGCGCTTTCATAGACTCCGTCAAGCAGAATGCCAGCATAAGGTGCGCCTATGTGATCACGGACGACACGGCTCGATACGCCTCCGTCAAGGCACAACTGCCTGGGCTCGACGTCGTCCGCCTGTACGAGAACTACCTGCAATCGTTCAAGATTGCCGCCGAGGATGCGGTGAGGTAAACATGAGAGTCGAACTTAAGGATTTTCAAGCCGGGGCCGTCGCGACCCTGGTGAACAAGTTGCAGTCGATGCGTCGACGCTATGAGCAGGACGGCGAGCTGTCCTCGATATGCCTCGCATCCCCCACGGGCTCGGGAAAGACGGTCATGTGCGCGGCAGCCATCGAAGCGCTCTTCTTCGGAGACGACGATCTGGGCCTCGTTCCCGACGAGAACGCCGTGGTCCTTTGGCTCTCTGATTCCCCGAGTCTGAACGAGCAGACGGGCGTGCGCTTCTCCAATGTGTCGGACAAGCTCGCAGACAGCGTTCTCGATAGACGCCATCTGGTCACGATTACCAACGACTTCGGAGCCGCGCACGATATTCTCGAGCCCCGTCACGTTTATTTCCTCAGCAAGGACCTGCTCAGCAAGAATGGCCTGCTCACCAAAGGTGGTGAGGCCAATTCCGGGCGTGTGTTCTGGGACATCCTTGACCGTACCATCAGGGACCCCGAGCGCAACCTCTACCTGTTCATCGACGAGGCACACCGCGGCTTGGGCGCCAATGCCTCGAGCGAGCGCGGCACGGCGACTATCTACGCAAACCTTATTGATGGGCTTGATGGCCGGGCCGCGATGCCCGTCGTCGTCGGGATTTCCGCCACACCGCAGAGGTTCGAGGCGGCCATGGACCAGCGCGCCGATCGCGTGCGTATGCCGAAGGTCGCTGTGACCCCTCGCGAGGTCCAGGAGTCAGGTCTGCTCAAGGACATCATCGAGTTGCGCGTGCCAGAGAAGGACGACCCAGTCGAGCACCAGTACCTCACTATGGCGTGCGAGCGCTATGCCTTGGCCTGCCGCGAGTGGGGCGAGTACTGTGCCCGCGAGGGCGAGAGTCCCGTCAACCCGCTGCTGCTCATCCAAGCGGCGGACAACGTGAGCAGCTCGGCCCTGGCTGAGATGTGCGACCAGATCACGGGTCTGGTTCCCGGCCTTTCCGAGGTAATGTCGTTCGCCAACGTCTTCGGCGAGCATAAGGACATCGCGGCGGGAAAATACCTCATCCCCTATGTCGAGCCCGAGTTCGTTCAGGACACCTCGCGCATTCGCGTGCTCTTCGCCAAGGAGGCTGTCTCCAACGGATGGGACTGCCCTCGAGCGGAGGTCATCTTCTCTCAGCGCAGGCGTTCGGACTCGACCTATATCGCACAGCTCGTGGGACGTATGGTACGCACTCCACTTGCGCGGCGCATCGAATCCGATGATCTTTTGAACTCCGTCGCCTGCTACCTGCCCCAGTTCAATCCCGAGAGCACTCAGGACGTGGTCGACTACCTCATGGGCCGCAAGGATGACATGGGCGAGAGCTCCATCGGCAAGCAGAACATCGTTCTGAACCCCGTGACTATCACGGCGGCTGCGCCCAAGTCCGAAGCCGACTACCAACAGGAGCTCAAGGCGTACGAGGAGAACGAGAAGGCCATCGAGGCGGCGCGGCAGGCACAACCCGGCTACCAGGCGCCGCTTGCCGGCATCGCGATTCAGGAGCCGTTGGACATGCAGGGAGCGCAGCCCTCGCTTGCCTCGGCGGTCAGGCCCGTCGACGTCCCGGCGCCAGAAGCGGGGCTGGCGCCTCAGCCCGCAACGGGCAACTACGTTGCAGCGTCTGCCCCGCAGCAACCTGCGACACCTGAGCCAAGTTCCGCACAGACCGAGCCGACCCAGCCCGTCTCGGTCGTAAAGCCCGTGCCCATGGCAAAGCCCAAGCCGCCCACCAAACGCGAGCAGTCTTTCACGCATCAGGAGTGGCAGGGCATCCGCACAGCCTTCGATTCCATCCCCGTGCAGCGCATTCCAAAGAAGGCCAGGAACGAATTCCAGAGCCTGGTTAAGACGGCGACTCTGCTTGTCGAGACTGGCCTCGATGTCAATGCCGCGGCCGACGTGAAAAAACAGTTCGTCCAGAAGCTCAAGGGATACATCGTTGCTAACGAGGACGAGTACCGCGAAACCAAACACGACGTAGAGGTTGCCGAGACCGTTAAGATCACGCTCGACAAGCTCAACGAGACCGAGGACCAGGAGCAGGAGGAGGCCCGCACGGACGCCGAGGGCCTCAGAAAGGCCGCCCGCGACGCCGACATGCATTTCACTAAGGAGTTTGCGAATGAGTATCGTCGCGCCAACTTCAAGGAGCTTGGGCGGCCCGAGTGCGACCTGCGTCTTGCCGCAGCGGTGCGCACGCAGGCCATCGTTGATGCGCTCGAGAGCTGGGCGGCTCAATGCCGAAAGGAATACTTCGATAATGTCGATGGATCTGGCGATTATGACTACCTTAACGACGCGGCAAAGCAGCGCTACGACGAGCTGGCACGTGAAACCGAGGGCAAGCGTCTCACAAAGATAGAGTGGCCCACGTCTACCAGCACGTCGGACGACTTCGCAAAATATCCGTGCCATATCGTGCAGAAAGAGGACGGCCTCTGCCCGCTCGATCTGAACCCGGCGGAAGACTATATCGTTAGGAACGAATTGGCAAAGAATCGCACAGTTGCCTTCTATCGCAATCCGTCGGGCAGCATGTCTGCCAAGGCGTTCTCAATCCCGTACGTGTCTTCGGTGGGACGCAAAGCCCTGCATCCAGACTTTCTCTTCTTCGTGAAGGATGAAGAGGGCGTCATCAGGCCGTCCATCGTTGACCCTCATGGCGAGTTCCTTGGCGACACGCTGGCAAAGATTAGGGGCTATGTGACTTATCTGCGCGATTATCCCGACGTGTTCAAGCAGGTGCTCTTTGTCGGGGATATGGGTGAGGGTGTGTACAAGGTGCTCAACCTCTTGCGATCCGATGTGCAGGATGCCGTGATGGGCTACAGCGATGTCGACTGTAAGGCGCTCTTTTACGGTTCCTTCGCAAACGACTATCACTAGGATTGTCGGGATTTGCCCGGCGGGCGTCTCGGATCATATACCAGAACCGAATTAGCAAGGCTCGCTAAGGTGGCCGTCCGTTAGGGGCGGCCGCCCCTCTTCAGTCTTGACCAATGATTTCCAACGTTTCGGTGGCATTCGCCGGTCGTGATCTCGTATCCGTTACGCGGGTGGCACCTCCGCTACGCCGCGTCAAGGGGCCCATGAGACCCCGCACAAACCTCCGCTTCGCTCCGGTTGGCGGAGGTCGTCATGGACTCCCTTGACCCGTCTTCGCTCCGGTGCAGCTTTGCAGGGAGCAAAGCCGACGACGACGCGCGGCGCCGCCATTCGGCTTTGCCCGCAAGGGCGAGATGTTCAGGGCAGCGTGCCCGGAAACGGAGGAAGACATGCAGGAGCTGATGACGAGGGAGATTGCGGAGGGGCTGCCGAGGCTCTATGAGCAAGACGGCGCGGAAGCCCCCACAGTCCACGCCCACTACTTCTCGTGCGTGAACGGATGGGACTGGTGGCTGCTCGAGTTCGATGGGACGGACGAGGCGTTCGGCCTCGTCGAGGGCTATGACGACGAGCTCGGCTACTTCAGCATCAAGGAGATGGAGGAGCTGAACCGCCAAATGGGGTTCGCCGCCGTCGAGCGCGACGAGCACTTCGAGCCGAAGCCGCTTAGCGCCGTCAGGGGGAGGTAGCTCCATGGAGATGGACGAGTTTGACGCCATGGGCAGATTCGGCAAGTCCCCGGGGCACGGCCCTCTTGCTTAAACTGCTCAATTTTTCGTGCTCACGGTGCTTATTTCCCAGTGATCACTCGGACCGCTTCTTAGTGAACATCAACAAACATCCGTGCAGCGGCGGACGAGATGGCGACTCGCATCGCTGACATGCTCATGCACATGGGCGGCGACTAGACAGGGCGATCCCTGCAACGGGCATTATTATCCGGGCAGCGTTTGATTGCGAGGCACGCCGGTGTGAGGGCCTGAGTCGTCAGGCCCTCACAGGGGGACCGCGATGGTGGCCACCGCGCCGCCCGAGGGGCTGTTGGCGAGCGAGACGGAGCCCCCGTGGGCGCTTGCGGCCTCGGAGGCGGCGTGGAGGCCGAGCCCGTAGTGGCGGCCTCCGTCGCGCGAGGAGCGGGAGGAATCGTCTGTGAAGAGGCGCTCGCAGCCGCGTTCGAGGGCGGCGGGAGAGAAGCCCGGTCCGTCATCGGCGACCTCGATGACGAGGTGGCCGCCAGCGACGTCGCAGGAGACCACCACGCGCGAGCGCGCGTGCTCGGCGGCGTTGGCCACGAGGTTCGCGGCGGCTCGCGCCAGGGCGGTTCGGTCGAGCGGGGCCTCGGGCGCGCCCGCGACAGCGGGTCCCGTGGCCGCGTCGAGCGTCACGCCTCGCGCCCGGGCGATCTGGGCGGCCTCGGCGAGGACCTGCTCGCAGAGCTCGGCCGGCCGCATGGGGGCCCTCTCCGCCCCGCCGGACCCGCGCGAGGCCTCGATGAGCAGGCGCACGTAGCCGTCGAGCCTTTCGACGCTGCCGGCTATGTCGCGCGCGGCGGCCGCGAGGTCGGCGTCTTTCTCGTCTTCCAGCTCCTCCGCCACGAAGTCGGCGTTGGCGCGCAGCACGGTGAGCGGCGTCTTGAGGTCGTGGGCGAGCGACGCCACCTGCTCGCGCTGCCCCCGCTCCGCGGCCCAGCGGGCCTCGAGCGACTCGGCGAGGGAGGCCCGCATGGCGTCCATCGCGGCGAGGACGTCGTTCACCTCGCGCACGTTGGTGCTGCCGACCGCGAAGTCGAGATCCTGTCTCTTATAC
>UQYA01000080.1 GCA_900545165.1 uncultured Collinsella sp. | reverse complement strand
GTCCAGGGCAGCTCAAGAAGTTTGGGGTGGATGCAGCTGAGGGTGCGCCCTGTGCAGATGAAGGCCATGTTGCCGTTGGCGACAAACTCGCGGATTGCCTGCGAAACCGCCTCGTTGGGATAGGGGGAGAGGTCCCGCTCGTCTTCGGGAAGGTCTTGGGCGAGCCTGGGGTCTTGCCAGGCGAGCGTTCCGTCGATATCGAAGAAGCAAATATCGCCGCGCTTATGGGCTGCGCTGGCGGCAGGGGAGGCCGAGGTGGTGGGCACAAATTCCGGCTCGAGGCCCATGATCTGGTCAAAATGCTCTTTAACGCGGGGAACGGAGATGCCGATGACCACCTGGGCGGTCTTGCCCGTAATGATGAGGCCCTTGGCGCCCACCGCGACAAACGACGCGTTATCTGCAACGATGGAAGGGTCTGCGACCTCGACGCGCAGGCGCGTGGCGCAGTTGGTTGCGCCCACGATATTGCCAACGCCACCTAAAAGCTGAATTACCCGCTCAGCGAGGATGTGATCTTGATCGGATCGACTATCGACCTCGTCATTGGGGGATTGCTCTTTGGCAAAGTCGCTTCCCGTTAAACAATCGATTGCCGCGCGATTGGCAACATGATCCTCGCGGCCCGGTGTCTTAAGGTCATAGACCAAGATGAGTGCTCGAAAACTAACAAAAAAGATGAGGCTAAAGGCAAGGCCGATACCGAGCGCCAAAAGATAGGCACCGGCATGCGTGCGCATGAGCGGAATAAAGTTGAAGGCTGCCATCTCCATGAGGCCGCCCGAGAAGATGCCGACGATGCCAAAGAGATTCATGGTTGTGGCAAGGCAAGACGATAAGACGGCGTAGAGCAAAAAGAGCCCGGGGTGGGTGAACATAAAGAGAAACTCGAGTGGCTCGGTGACGCCGCAGACCGCCGAAGCGACGATGGCGGGCAAGAGAATGACCTTGAGGCCAGCGCGGCGTTCGGGCTTGGCGGTGGTGTAGAACGCAACGGCGATGGCAGGAAGGCCAAAGAGCTTGACCCAGCCGGTGGCGGTGAAGCCAGCCCACGGCGCAAGCTCATTGAGGGGGCGCGTGCTATGGGAGAGGATGGGAAGCAAATTGGTCCACGTGGCGTAGATACCGTCGTTAATAACTAAATTGTCGTAGTAGATAGGCATGTAGAGCAGGTGGTGCAGCCCCATGGGCTCGAGTGCTCGCTCCAAAAACGCAAAGATACCCACGCCGAGGGGGCCGACGCCCACAAGTGCGTGGCGCAGCGTTTCGGTCGCTGCGTATACGAAGGGCACGATGGCGGCCGAGATGGCGGCAAGGGCGAACACGGCAAAAAAGCTGATGAGGTAGACCAGCGAGGAACCCGAGAAGGTGCCGAGCCAATCGGGGACCTTGGCATCGTAGAAGCGGTCATGGATGGCGACGACGGTTGCCGATACCGCTAGCGGGCCGATAATGCCGGTGTCGAGCGTCTTGATGCCGTCGATGATGGTAATGCCGCTAGCGGGGGTCAAAGACGACGGGTACTTAAGTCCAAGGTTGTCTCCGCTTAGCTTGATGATCTCGCTCAAAAAGAAGCAATAGGCAAAATAAGCCACGAGCGCCTCGAGGCAACAACGTGCCGGTTGCTTTTGGGCAAGGCCGATGGGCAGCGCTACGGCAAAAAGGAGCGGAAGTCGTTTAAAGACCGTCCACGAGCCGCGCTGAATGATAGTCCAAAAAACGTACCAAGGGGTTCCGTATACGGCGAGGTCGCCGACGATATCCGCAGACGTTGCGAGGGCGGAGACGCCGGCCATAAGGCCCGATATGGAAAACAACATGGCGGGCGCGAACATTGCCCCGCCAAAGCGTTGGATTTTTTGCAGCATGTTCTGCCTTCCGAATATCGAGGCGCGTTGCGCGTGGTGAAACGTTTAAACAATGGATTCATTGTAGAGGACCAGACGATTGTCGTACCGGCAGTTTTGAGCGAAACCGGTTTGGGCGCGACAGAAACCGTCAACGGTTAAATCCTGTCGCTTTGCCGATAATCGGTTTAAACAACTTTAAGAAATGCTATCCTGCCTAGCCATACATATTCATTAGAGGTTAGAGGTGAAGTCATGCCAAAAGCGATTTACGAAGGAATCTACCGAGAAATACGCTCGCGCATCATTAATGGGACCTATGCGTTTCAGGAGATGCTGCCAACCGAAGCCGAGCTGACCGCGGAATTTGGCTGCACGCGCAATACCGTCCGCCGCGCTTTGAGCATGCTGGCCGACGGGATGTTTGTGCAGCCCATACACGGCAAGGGCGTGCGCGTTATTTGGCTTAAGGGCGAAACCGACATGTTGGGCGCACTCGAAGAGGTTGAGTCGTTTGGCGAGTTCGCAAAACGCAACAATGCCGTTGCATCGACGGACGTTAAGTCCTTTGAACATTTGATTTGCACCGAGCAGCTCTCTCGTCGCCTGGGCTTTAAGGTGGGCGAGGAGCTGATTCGCGTAGTGCGTGTCCGAAGCCTCAACGGCAATGCGCGCCAAGTGGACCATGGCTATTTTTTGGCGTCGATCGCCAAGGGCCTGACCCCTGAGATCGCGGCAGATTCTATTTACGGCTATCTGGAGCACAAGCGCGGTGTCAAAGTGATGGCGAGCCGTCGTACGGTGAGTGTCGAACTCGCCAACGATGAAGACTGCAGCTATCTTGACCTCGGCAAATACAACTGCGTTGCCGTCATGGAGAGCCAGTCGTACACCTCGGATGGCATCTTGTTTGAGGTGACGCACACTCGCACACACCCCGAGATCTTCCATTACCGCGTCAATTCCAAGCGATAGCCGGCTAGCTCGCAGCCTGACGAGACTCATGCCCTCAAAGCGAAAACGCCCGGTCAAACCGACGGTACATCGGCTTGACCGGGCGTTTTCTCTGCATTCGATAACAAATAATTGTTTATAAAAAACTTGTCAAGTATCAAGTTGAAATTACCGTTCACCGAAGTTTTTCTACCGCTCTAGTAATACTTGTTCAAACAACTAGCCAAATAGCGTATTGTACAAATCAGCAAAAGGGGCAAAGTCCCCGAGGCAATCTCCGAAGGCGGCGGCAAAGGGTGCCGCCACGGTGTGAAAGGGTGGATTGTAATGAAGAACGAAATGAGCAGAAGGCAGTTCCTGGGCTTTGCTGGTTCCGCGGCTGCGGTTCTTGGTCTGGGTCTCGTGGGTTGCGGCGGTTCTGCCGGCTCCGGCTCCTCTGCTTCTGGTGACGCTGCCGAGGTCTACTTCCTCCAATTCAAGCCCGAGGTCGACAAGGAGTGGAAGGAGATCGCCAAGGCCTATAAGAAGGAGAAGGGCGTCGAGGTCAAGATCGTGACCGCCGCCTCCAACACCTACGAGGAGAAGCTCAAGTCCGAGATGTCCAAGAGCTCCGCTCCGACCCTGTTCCAGGTCAACGGCCCCACCGGTCTTAAGAACTGGAAGGATTACTGCGCCGACCTGTCCGATACCAAGCTCCGCGGTGAGCTCATTGACGACTCCCTGGCTCTGCAGTCCGACGGCAAGGATGTGTGCATCGACTGGGTTCAGGAGAGCTTCGGCATTATTTACAACAAGCAGCTGCTCGAGAAGGCTGGCTACAAGGCCGAGGACATCAACTCCTTCGACAAGCTGAAGGCTTGTGCCGACGACATCCAGGCCCGCAAGGACGAGCTTGGTGTCGAGGGTGCCTTCACTTCCGCCGGCATGGACGACTCCTCCAGCTGGCGCTACACCACCCACCTTGCCAACATGCCGCTCTACTACGAGTTTGAGAAGGAGCACAACCAGGAGGACGACGAGATCAAGGGTGAGTTCCTCGACAACTACAAGCAGATCTTCGACCTGTACATCACCGACTCCACCTGCGATCCTTCGCAGCTTGCTTCCAAGACCGGCGACGACGCCACCAACGAGTTCGCAACCGGCAAGGCCGTCTTCTACCAGAACGGCTCTTGGGCCTACTCTGACCTCGTCAAGGCCGGCATGACCGACGATCAGATTGGCATGATGCCCATCTACATCGGTGTTGACGGCGAGGAGAACCAGGGCCTGTGCTCCGGCGGCGAGAACTACTGGTGCGTCAGTTCCCAGGCTTCCGAGGATGCCCAGAAGGCCACCGAGGACTTCATGTATTGGTGCGTCACCGCTGACACTCCGACCAGCATCATCGCCGACAAGATGGGTCTGACCGCTCCGTTCAAGAGCGCCAAGGAGACCACCAACGTCTTCTCGCAGCAGGCCGTTGCCATGGCCAAGGACGGCAAGAAGACCGTCGCTTGGGACTTCGTCTACATCCCCTCCGAGGAGTGGAAGAAGAACCTCAAGCAGGCTCTGATTGCCTACGCTGCCGATAACAGCAAGTGGGACGGCGTCAAGAACGCCTTCGTCGATGGCTGGAAGACCGAGAAGGCTGCTTCCGAGTAAGCAGTTGCTGCCCAAGCTATCTGATTAGCGACAGGGGGCGGGCAGACGTTGGTTTGCCCGCCCCCTGCATATTGAAAGGACCCTTTTATGGGCAAAGCACTCAAGCGCTGGTGGCCGCTCTTTATGCTGCCCACGTGCCTGGCGTTTATGATCGGGTTCGTGATCCCCTTTATCCAGGGCTTCTATCTCTCGTTCTGCCAGTTTATTATCATTAGTAACGCGCACTTTGTCGGTATCGAGAACTACGTGCGCGCGCTGTCCGATCCGCAGTTCTCCACGTCGTTCTTCTTTACCGTGGCGTTTGCCTTCCTGTCGACGGTGCTCATCAACGTGATCGCCCTGGCCATTGCGCAGGCGCTCACCCGCAAGGCGCTCAAAGGCACCAACATCTTCCGTACGATCTTCTTTATGCCGAACCTCATCGGCGGCATCGTGCTGGGCTACATTTGGCAGATTCTGATCAACTGCCTGCTCTCCAACGTGGGCGCCCAGCTCATCGCCCTTAACTCTGCTGCTGGCTTCTGGGGCCTTATCATCCTGACCCTGTGGCAGCAGGTCGGCTACATGATGATCATCTACATCGCTGGTCTGCAGTCCATTCCGTCCGACTACATCGAGGCCGCCAAGGTCGACGGTGCCACGGCATGGCAGACATTTTGGAAGGTTAAGATCCCTAACCTGATGCCGACCATCACCATCTGCCTGTTCCTGTCCATCACCAACGGCTTTAAGCTGTTCGACCAGAACCTCGCCCTTACCGGCGGCGCCCCCGCGCACTCCACCGAGATGCTCGCCCTGAACATCTACAACACGTTCTATTCGCGTGCCGGTATCGCATGGCAGGGTATCGGTCAGGCCAAGGCGGTTATCTTCTGCATCCTGGTCGTGGCCATCTCCATGATTCAGCTTAAGGCCACGAGGTCCAAGGAGGTGCAGCAGTAATGAAACGCGATAAGGTTATCAATCGCGCGCTCTCGATTTTCTTTACGATTCTGTCGCTCGCGTGGATCTACCCCGTGTTCATGATTGCGCTCAATTCCTTTAAAAAGGCAACTGCAATCAGCACCACCACGGCATTCGATCTGCTCACGCCCGAGACGTTCAACGGCCTCGCAAACTACATGCACGCCCTTAACGAGCAGGGCTTTGCCTCGGCATTTATGTACTCGCTCATCATCACGGTCACGTCGGTCGTGCTGATCTTGGTGTGCTGCTCCATGTGCGCTTGGTACGTGGTTCGTGTCAACAACAAGATCTCGAACTTCTTCTATTACCTGTTCGTGTTCTCGATGGTCGTGCCCTTCCAGATGCTCATGTTCACGCTGTCCAATTTGGCGGACCGCATCGGCTTTAATACGCCGTTCAACATCTGCTTTATCTATCTTGGCTTTGGCGCGGGCCTGGCGGTCTTTATGTTCGCCGGCTTTGTAAAGAACATCCCGCTCGAGATCGAGGAGGCGGCCATGATCGACGGCTGCAACCCGGTCCAGGTGTTCTTTAAGATCGTCCTTCCCATCATGAAGCCCACCTATCTTTCGGTTGGCATTCTCGAGACCATGTGGGTCTGGAACGACTATCTGCTGCCCTACCTCACCCTCGACTCCACCAAGTACAAGACCATTCCTATCTTGATCCAGTACTTCCGCGGTGGCTACGGCCATGTCGAGCTCGGCCCCATGATGGCCTGCATCATGATGGTTGTTATCCCCATCGTCATCATGTACATCCTCTGCCAGAAGTACATCATCGACGGCGTGGTGGCAGGTGCCGTCAAGGGCTGATGCCGTAACTGTTTTGCAAGTTTCTGTGGCGCCCTCAACATGGCGCCGCATATCGAAAGGTAAAGACATGGCCGAGATCGTTCTCAAGCATGTTCAGAAGGTGTATCCCAACACCGAGTCCAAAAAGAAGGGCTTCTTTGGCAAAAAGAAGAAGACCGAGGAGAAGAAGCACAACCTCAAGGTTACCGAGGATGGCGTGCTCGCTGTTGAGGACTTTAACCTCACCGTTCACGACCAGGAGTTCGTCGTCCTCGTTGGCCCGTCTGGCTGCGGTAAGTCCACGACGATGCGCATGGTCGCCGGCCTGGAGGACATTACCTCGGGCGACGTGCTCATCGACGGCAAGCGCGTCAACGACGTGGCGCCCAAGGACCGCGACATCGCCATGGTGTTCCAGAGCTATGCTCTGTACCCCAACATGACGGTGTACGAGAACATGGCGTTTACGCTTGAGCTCAAGAAGGTCCCCAAAGACGAGATTGACCGCAAGGTTCGCTCCGCTGCCGAGACCTTGGGTATCACCGAGTACCTCGACCGTAAGCCTAAGGCGCTTTCGGGCGGCCAGCGTCAGCGCGTCGCCATCGGCCGCGCCATCGTGCGTGACCCCAAGGTCTTCCTGATGGACGAGCCGCTGTCCAACCTGGACGCCAAGCTTCGTAACCAGATGCGTGCCGAGCTCATCAAGCTGCGTCACGAGATCAAGGGCACCTTCATCTACGTTACCCACGACCAGACCGAGGCCATGACCCTCGGCGACCGTATCGTGGTCATGAAGGACGGCGTTGTCCAGCAGATCGCCACGCCGCAGGAGGTCTTCAACCACCCCGCGAACATCTTCGTCGCCGGCTTTATCGGCGTGCCGCAGATGAACTTCTTCGATGCCCAGCTGGTGCGCTCGGGCAACGGCTTCACCGTCAAGACCGAGGATATGAACGTGGCGCTCGCCCCCGAGACCTGCTCTCAGCTTGCTCTCAACTGGGACGGCGGCGACGTGAAGGAGATTACGGCCGGCGTGCGCCCCGAGCAGATTCTGCTTGCCGACAAGGGCGAGGAGGGTGCGCTCCAGGGTACCGTCGAGGTGACCGAGCTCATGGGTTCGACCGAGCATGTCCACGTGACCGCTCCCGATGGCCAGTTCGTCCTGATCATTCCCGTTGTCGACCTTGAGGCCAAGGGTGCGCTCAAGGCGGGCGACTCCATCTGGTTCAAGTTCGAGAAGAACGCGACCCATCTCTTCGATAAGGTGTCTGGCAAGAACCTTATCTAGGCCCGATCCAATCAGGCCCTCCTTTTGGGCGACTGCGGCTTTGCCATCCTTTTGCCGTGGTCACATATAAGGCTTCCCTCCCGTCCACTGGGCGAGAGGGGAGCCTTTCTTTATGACGGGGTTGTCTGGTCGGTCGTTTGTCTTGATCTGTAACAGGTAGAGGTTCGAATTGGGTTTAGATGTTACAGAACGAGATTGAGTTGAGCTGCCTGTCCTTCCGTCTCGATCTGTAACACGAGAGGCTGATTTCGGCAGCTACCTGTTACAGAACGAGATTGTTTTAGCCGGCTTATCCATTTGTCTCGATCTGTAACAGTAAGGGCGGATTTCGGACGTTAGATGTTACAGATTGAGATAAACCCTAGGGAAAGGATCGGTTTGTCTTGATCTGTAACAGGTAGGACCGTTTTGGCCGAGTAGGTGTTACAGATTGAGACGATTTGGT
>UQYA01000079.1 GCA_900545165.1 uncultured Collinsella sp. | reverse complement strand
TAGAGGTCATTTTCCCTGCTAGATGTTACAGATTGAGACATTGAGTTTCCTGCCAACCGTTTGTCTTGATCTGTAACAAATACTCGGTAAAACGGGGTCTAGTTGTTACAGATCGAGACGTTAGTTTTCGACTGAAATGTTTGTCTAAATCTGTAACAACTATGGTTTAAAAACCGGTCCAGATGTTACAGATTGAGATGTTTGGTTGGAACGGGCCATCGGCCAACCATCCATCCTCATCTGTAACGAAATCTCATATATTATTTCTGTACTACACACCCCCAGGGGGTATGGGTGTATAGTATCGGCAGGTTAACAATTCCAACACCGAATCACGGAAAGGAGAAGCCATGGCTCAAGATAAGTTCGACGTGGGCGGCATGACATGCGCCGCCTGCCAGGCGCACGTGGACCGCGCCGTGAGCAAACTCGACGGCGTCCAAAGCGTCGCGGTCAACCTGCTCGCCGGTTCCATGATGGTCGACTATGACCCCGCGCAGGTCTCCCCCGACGATATCTGCACCGCCGTCGACCGCGCGGGCTACTCGGCCTCACCTGTCGATGCGGGCACCGGTACCGCCGGCTCAAACGGCAGCACGCAAGCCAGGTCCGGCGCCGCCCATATGGAGTCGCCCACCAAAAAGTTGGAGGCCGCCGCCTCTGCCATGCGCACCCGCCTCATCGTCTCGATCGTATTCCTCATCCCGCTGTTCTACATAGGCATGGGGCACATGCTCGGCTGGCCGCTGCCCGGCATTTTCACCGACCATACCCACAGCATGACGCTCGCCCTCACCGAGCTCGTCCTGCTCATCCCCATCGTCTATGTCAACGACGCATACTTTATCAATGGCTTCAAATCACTCGCGCACGGCGCGCCCACCATGGACGCCCTCATCGCCGTGGGCGCCACCGCTTCCGTCGCCCGGTCGCTCTACGCCATGTTCATCATGGCCGACCAGCTGGCCACAGGTCAGGTGCACGAGGCCATGATGACGAGCATGGACAATCTGTATTTTGAGAGCGCGGGCACCATCCTGTCGCTCGTCACCGTGGGCAAATACCTCGAGACGCGCAGCAAGTCCAAGACCGGCGGCGCTATCGAGGCGCTGATCGACCTGGCACCCAAGACCGCGACCGTCGTGGCAGAGGACGGCAGCGAGACTACCGTCGACGTCGACAGCATCCTTCCCGGCCAGGTCCTGCGCGTGCGCCCCGGCGAGTCCATACCCGTCGATGGCGTGGTGCTCGAGGGCAGCTCGGCCGTGGACGAGAGTGCGCTCACCGGCGAGTCCATCCCCGCGGAAAAGACCGCCGGCGCCACCGTCAACGCCGCCACCGTCAACCGCACCGGTTCGTTTACCTTCCGCGCCACGCGCGTGGGTGCCGACACGTCGCTGGCCAAGATTATCCAGCTCGTCGAGGATGCCAACGCCACCAAGGCGCCCATCGCCCGCATGGCCGATAAGGTCGCCGGTGTGTTCGTGCCCGTGGTGTTCGTGATCTCGGCCGTGACCTTCTTGGTGTGGATGGCACTGACCGGAAGCGTCAACGAAGCGCTCACCTCCGCCGTCGCTGTGCTGGTGATCAGTTGTCCGTGCGCGCTCGGCCTGGCCACGCCCGTCGCCATTATGGTAGGCACCGGCAAGGGCGCCGAGATGGGCATTCTGTTTAAGAGCGCCGAGGCGCTGGAGAATCTGCGCAGCGTGGGCACCGTGGTACTCGATAAGACGGGTACGGTCACCCGCGGCAAGCCGGCCGTGACCGATATCGTGGTAGCCACGCGCGCTGACGGCTCGCCCGCCATGAGTGAAAAAGCGTTGCTGAAGCTTGCTGCCGCGCTGGAGCGCTCGAGCGAGCACCCGCTGGCCGAGGCAATTATGGCCGAGTGCGAGACGCGCGGAATCGTGGCGCGCATGGTCGAGGACTTTGCCGCCGTGCCCGGACGAGGCGTTACGGCACGCGAGGGGCAGAATACCATCGCTGCCGGCAACGTGCGTCTGATGAACGAGCTAGGCGCGAAGGTGCCCGCCGGCCTTGCCGAACAGTTCGCCGCCGAGGGCAAGACGCCGCTGTTCTTTGCCAAGAACGGCGAGCTTGCCGGCACCATTGCCGTGGCTGACGAGGTCAAGGAGACGAGCGCCGAGGCCATCGCCGCGCTGCGTTCGCTCGGCGTCGATGTGCGCATGCTCACCGGCGACAACCGCGTGACGGCCGAGGCCATCGCCCGCCGCGTGGGACTGAGCAGCGAACAGGTTATCGCCGACGTCCTGCCCGCTGACAAGGAACGCCACGTGCGCGAGCTGCAGGATGCGGGCGGCAAGGTCGCCATGGTGGGCGACGGCATCAACGACTCCCCCGCCCTGGCGCGCGCCGACGTGGGCCTTGCGATCGGCACCGGCGCCGACATCGCCAAGGAGGGTGCCGACGTGGTACTCATGCGCAGCGACCTCATGGACGTCGCCCGCGCCATCGAGCTTTCGCGCGCCACGATTCGCAACATCAAGCAGGACCTGTTCTGGGCGCTGTTCTACAACGGCATCGGCATTCCGCTCGCCGCGGGCGTGTTCTTCCCCCTCACCGGCTGGCAACTCTCGCCGATGTTTGGCGCCGCGGCCATGAGCCTGTCGAGTGTCTGCGTCGTAAGCAACGCGCTGCGCCTGCGAACCTTTAAGCCGAAAGTGGCAAAATAGGCTCACCATTAAGTCCATTTAGAACGGGTTTTCCAGGTGCCCGAGATTGACCTGAAAGAGGAGCGACGCGTACTTTGGTACGCGAGCGACGGCTTGAAGGTCAAGGTCGGGTGCCTGGGAAAGCCGACATAACAGAAAGGAATACCCATGCGTTACACAATTAAAACGTCTGGCCTTATGTGCGGCCACTGCGACGCTACTGTCGAGACGGCACTGCTCAACGTTGCCGGCGTGACCGACGCCGATGCCGATCACGAGACCCAGACCGTCCAGGTGGAGTGCGCCGACACCGTGACTGCCGAGCAGCTCGCCGCCGCCGTCGAGGCCGCGGGCGAGAAGTTCCACGCCCTTTCGGTGACCGCCGCGTAGCAGCTGCCGCACCAACAGGCACCACTGCCGGCTGACATAGCCGCTCGGCAACCGCCACTCAACCAACCCTTCAGAAGTTGCGGTGAAATAGTTCCTGTTTTAGCGCTTCAAGCCTGCGAACAAGAACTATTTCACCGCAACTGACGGGGGCATCCGGAAGATCGACCAGAAACGAGGACTCGCCATGATGGCAGACCATAAATCGGTGACCCGCATGCTCAAGACGGCACGCGGCCAGATCGACGGCATCTTGCGGATGGTCGATGAGGACCGCTATTGCGTCGATATTTCCACGCAGCTCATGGCCACACAGGCGCTCCTCGCGCGCATTAACGCCGACGTGCTCAAGGCGCATATCGAGGGCTGCGTGACTTCGGCAATCGAATCGGGCGACGAAGACCTCAAAGCCGCCAAGCTCGCCGAGATCGAACGCGTCGTCGACAAGCTCTCCAAGTAATTGGGGCATTGGGGACAGACTACTTTGCACCGTCTTGGCGTTCCGGGGACAGGAATGTTTGCACCACCTTGGTGCAGATTAACCTGTCCCCCTTGCTCTAAATCGGGTATAAAGGCGTGCAGCATATCGAACGAAAGGCAATTTGCATGAATGACTTTATGAAAGGACGCAATGGTGCTGACGAGCTCACCATCGTGATGGGTTTTGCCGGCATCGTCATCGCGATGATCGGATCGATGGCCCGCATCCAGTGGCTCAGCTGGATCGCCATCGCCGTCATCGTACTCGGCGTGCTGCGTGGCCTGTCCAAAAACATCGATGCACGTCGCAAGGAGAACGAGGCCTTTGTCGCCGCGACTGCCAATGTTCCCGGCTTGGGCAAGTTCGTCACCAGCTTGGGCGGCGGGGCCGCAGCGGCCAGCACCTCACGCGCGGCCGGCACCAGTAAGGAAGACTTTGAGCGTGCCAAGCGCACGGCCAAGAAGATGTGGAAGGGTCGCAAGACTACGGCATACCTCAAGTGCCCCAACTGCGGCCAGATGCTCTCCGTTCCCAAGGGCAAGGGCAAGATCCGCGTCACCTGCCCCAAGTGCCACGCCAAGATGGAGACGCGCTCGTAGCCGCCACACCATAGGACAAAATAAAATCCGAGGCCTCGTGTTGAGACCTCGGCTTTTTTGCATGGAGCGACATCATTCGATGAAGCCGTCGCGCCAGCGCCTAAGCTACGCCGTCGCGGGCAAGCTCCTCGGCCAACGCCTCGGCAGGCATGTCCATAATCGTGTCGAGCTCGTTATCAACTTCGGGGATACGCTTCACCTTGAGTTTGCGTACCAAATCGCCGCGACACATCACGTGCATCGGCTCACGCAGAGCGCACAGATCATCGAGCGGGTTCTCGCGCGTCACCAGGATATCAGCGGCCTTACCGCACTCGATTGTGCCGGTCTCGCCGTCCAGGCCCAGCAGCTCGGCATTGACCTGCGTGGCCGTATGCAGCGCAAACGCGTTGCTCACGCCCACGTACTTGGCAAAATAGGCCACCTCGCGCCACATGTCGTACTGGGTCACGAACGGGCAGCTCGAATCCGTGCCCAGGCCTACCTTGATACCGGCTTCCAGCGCCGCACGAGCGCTCTCGATAATGCCCGAGCACACGATGTCGCCGTTCTTCTTTTGCGTGTCAGTCGAATGAGTCTTTTCCGGGTCGAGCAATACAAACGGCAGCGCCGGGCTGATGGTGCAGGTCACGCTGGGCGCACGCCCCTCAAGCTGCGTGCCCGCGGCGCCGCGGTACAGTTCCAGGATCTCGGGCGTCAACGGAGCGCCGTGCTCAATCGTGTCAACGCCGGCCTCAAGCGCGGCCTTCACACCTTCGGTACTCTCGACATGGGCCATGACCGGAAGGTCAACCTCGTGCGCCGCCTTGCACGCCGCTGCGGCAACCTCCACCGGCATACGCAGCACACCCGGCTCGCCCACCTCGGTCGCGTCGAACACGCCACCCGTTACGAACAGTTTAATGACGTCGGCACCGCGCGCATACAGGTCGCGCACCTGTTCGGCTGCCTCGGCGGGACTGTTGGCCACCTGGGCGAACAAGCCTGCACCATGGCCGCCCGGCACCGTGATGCCCGTTCCCGGCGCCACCACGCGAGGACCCTGATACCTGCCGGCATCAATAGCATCGCGCACGGCAAGATCGGCAAACAGCGGGTCGCCCGCGCCGCGCACCGTGGTCACGCCACTTGCCAGCTGTTGTTGGGCGCTGCCCTTAAGAATGTGGCGGACAATGGCGCGCCCCACGGGATTATCGAGCTTCTTCATCAGCGCGCCCGCATCGCCCGCCGAAACCGGCTTGCCCGAACCGCACAAATGCACATGCATATTGATGAGGCCTGGCATGAGATACGCCCCTGCCAGGTCGATGACCTCGGCACCTGCAGGCGCCTGCGCCACGGCACTCGGCCCCATCCACGTGATGAGACCACGCTCAACGACCACGGCCATGTCGGGCTGCGGCTCCATATGTTCCGAACCATCCAGGACGGTCGCATTGATAAACAACGTGGAACGATCGGCAGACGCCATATCGAGCTCCTCCCTCACGATTAACTTGAACATTTGTCCATTATCACCTAATGCAGCGAACTAAAGTCAAACATATCGGTTAACGGAGGGAAGAGAGAGATGTAGGGGCAAACGGAGACAGCGCGGCGTTGCTCTGGCCGTGCTGACGAAACATCTCAATCTGTAACAGATACGGCCCCAAACACCCCCCATATGTTACAGATTGAGATTTTCAGTCACACGCCCAGCCTTTATCTCAATCTGTAACAGGTAGACCAGTTTTCAGCCGCCAGATGTTACAGATTGAGATTTTTCGTCAGCCGCCAACCTTCCGTCTCGATCTGTAACAGTTAGAAGGTAAAACAGTCCTTTGTTGTTACAGATCGAGACATTCTCCAGCCCCATCGTCAAACGTCTAAATCTGTAACAGGTAGACAGGTTTTCGGCCTCTAGATGTTACAGATTGAGATCTTTTAGCGGTAGCCAACCTTTTGTCTTGATCTGTAACAGTTACGAGGCCAAACGGTCCCCTGTTGTTACAGATTGAGACAGTCCGCTTCAGTGCCCATACCACTGCCGCTTCCATCCCTCAGCCAAATCGGCCCGCTGCGGAATACCCGCTAGCCTCATCTTTTCAACCAGCTTTCCCGGGTTCTTGAGCTCATCAAACGTGAACCGAAGCACCTTGTGCCCGAGCATTGTCAGATGGGACTCCCGCTGACGCTCTGCCACGAACGGGTCGACCGACTCCCGACCCTCGCCGTTCTGCAAGGTGTACTTCCCCTTTCCGTCGAGCTCGCCAATCACGCACGTCCCGTCCTCGAGCCTCCAGAAATAATCGACCCGAAACACTTGGCTCAGATCAAGCGGATCGCGAAACTCCACCTGCAACTCCGGAACCGGAAAGCCGTATGCAATAAAGAACGCCCGAAAGCGAGACTCGCCGCCGTTCTCGGACAGCCCGTCCGCATGCGACGCAATCACCTGAGCTCTGCGATACCCTCGCCTGCCCTCGCAATCGGAGCGGAGACGCTCGCACAGGTCATCGCGCGATACGCCCCTTGCCCGCAATGCAGAATCGGCGATCGCCAGACCATACGAAAACGGCGCACGCAGCAGACAATCCTCCACCGTGCGCCAAAACGGCGTCACTCGCACACCGTCGACGCGCTCAAGCGCACCCGCTGCCTGCGGACGCAACAGCCTATATCCCGTACTCAACGCCACCGAACAACCCGTCTTGACCAAGTAACGCGGCCCGAGCAGATCATTCGGCACCTCCAGGCCCCATATCAGCGCGGCGTCATACCCCCAAAACGCCCAATCGGGATGAAACTCCGCAAGCCCCTTGATGGCCCACCGCGCCCGCTCCGGCGGTGTCAATGCATCCCATTCATGCTGAAAACAGAATAGATGCGATTCGGGCTCCGCAATATCGTCTGTCCCTACATGGCGCCGCAGCCACATGAGCTCGGCATTGTCGTGCGTCACAAGCAGCACGCCTTGTTCAGCCGCCTCCGTGAGCCTCGCAAACATCCTGTTCCGCGCCAAGGTGTTACGTGTTGCATGCTTGTGTTTAAAAACGGTATTAGACACTTCCATCACCACCACATCGAAAAAATGGGCCATCGCCGCTGTTGCCGCCGCTGACAAACGTCTCGACCTGTAGCAGTTACGGGCACAAGCAGCCGCCAAACGTTACAGATCGAGACGTTCGCGCAGCATTAGACCTCTTTGTCTCGATCTGTAACAGTTAGGTCGAATTTTGGCCTGTAGATGTTACAGATTGAGACATCCCCAGCCAGGTTCCAAACATCTCAATCTGTAACAGTTAGACGTTCTCCAGGCCCCCAAACGTTACAGATTTAGACAAACCAACGGCGCCCAAACATTCATCTCGATCTGTAACAGGAAGACCGGTTTTTTGTCCCTAGACGTTACAGAGCGAGACAAATAAACAGGCGGCGGCGCTGCAACAGCCCATCCCCTACTCCCATTCCTGTTCGTAGATGTTGAGGGTCTTTACGTAGCGCCCCTGGGCACCCATGATGTCGCGGACCAGCCTCAAAAAGAAGCTGATACACGAGGTGTCGAAACCGTCCTCTACGTCCTCGGGATGCACCGCGCCAGGCCCGTCGACCGCCGTATCGCTCAGGCGCGCAATGTCGTAGAGGTAGAGCTGCCCCGCCGTTAGCCAAACATCGTCGATGCACGCGATGCGCACCGCAATCGCACCATCGCGCCAGTGCTCTTTTTGCACGATATGTGGGTCGTAGACATCAAAACGACGGTCGGTGCGCGTGTCACGCAGCGCGACCATACCAGTCGCAGGATCCTTGTCCAAAATGCCAAAGCGCGAGAAATACTGCGTGTCGCGCACCTGTTCGAGCCGCCTGAGCGAAGCAGGCGAAAGCGACGCCGGTGGCTCGTCCACATACAGCTCAAGCAACGTCTTGCCATGGTAATAGGGACGCTCGAACAGC
>UQYA01000078.1 GCA_900545165.1 uncultured Collinsella sp. | reverse complement strand
TTAACCATACTGTCTCCCACTCTGCCCAAAAGATTTGGGCGCATAGCATACATTCGTTCAATATCGTGCCATAGAACGGTTGCCAGCGGGTTACGAATCTCGGCGTTCACTTTATCTCAGTAAAGCACAGGGCGATATTGGCGCAAGGAGTGTCCCGAAGTGCCGGCACAGAAGGAACGTCCCCAAGTGCCAGCCAAAAATGGGAGTGGATAACCTCCCGTTTCTAGCCCTCAAGCGGACCAAAAGTGGGAGATTATCCACTCTCATATTGTTAGGATTTGCGTCGTAGAGCCGCCGTAACTAAAGATCGGTTCCCGCGCCCAAAAGCTTGCTCATGACCTGTTCGGGGTTAACCGAGCCGTCGCGCGGGGCCAGGGCGGTGATCTTCTTCTGCATCTTGTACTCGTGCAGCTCGTCCTCGAGCTGGCGCACGCGGGCGCGGAGCTTTTCGTTCTCGCGCTCGCGCTCCTCGGCACGCTCCTTCATATCGAGGATGCGCACCACGCCGGCAAGGTTGATGCCCTCGTCGGTCAGCTGGTTGATGAGCTCCAGGCGCTCGATATCGGCACGCGAATACAGGCGCGTGTTGCCGCCCGAGCGCTGGGGGTTCACCAGGCCCTTGGACTCGTAGACGCGCAGAGTCTGCGGATGCATGCCGGTCAGCTCGGCCGCCACGCTGATCATGTACAGCGGTTTGTTCCTATTGTCCTCGGCCATGCTACCTGACCCCTTTCCGTCTCGTTATCGTCCATCATAAGCCCGCGGGCGCGGGCGTGCGCCACGACCGCCCTAGAACGTCGCCTTGTAACGGTTGACCTTCTCGCGATAATCGCGCGTGTCGGCCTCGCGCAGCTTGGTCATGGCATCGCACTCGTCATCGGACAGGTTCGTGGGGACCTGTACCTTGATTTCGACGAGCAGCGCGCCTGTGCGGCCACGGTGCTTAACGTCGGGCGCACCCATCTCCTTAAAGCGGAACTTCTTGCCCGTCTGGGTGCCAGCGGGCACCTTCAGACGAACCGTCGCGCCGCCGGGCGTGGGCACATCAACCGTGCAGCCGAGCGCCGCCTCGTAGACCGAGATCGGCACCTCCATGGTCACATCGGCACCCTTGCGCTTAAACAGCGGGTGCTCCTCCACATGCGTGGTCACGACCAGGTCGCCGCGCTCGCCGCCGGCAACGCCATACTCGCCGCGACGCTTGTAGCGTAGCTTACCGCCGTCGACCGCGCCCGCGGGCACCGAGACCGTAATGGTCTGCTGCTCACCTGTCGAAGGAATGCGATAGGTGACCTTGTGCGTCACGCCACGAAACGCGTCCTCGGCCGTCACATCGACGGTCAGCGACAGGTCGCCGCCCTTGCGAGCACGGCTGCGGCCCGCGCCGGCACCGGCAGCGCCCGCAGCCCCGGCAAAGCCCGAGCCCCAATCGCTGCCCCAGGCGCCGTTGCCGCTAAAGATGCTGTCGAAGATATCGCCCCAGCCGCTGGCGCCTGCGCCGGCACCGTAGCCGCCGCCATACGCGCCGCCCGCGCCCGGCATGCCGCCAAACATGAGCATCTGGTCGTACTCTTTGCGCTTCTTCTCGTCCGAAAGCGTCTCGTAGGCCTCGCTGATCTCCTTGAACTTGGCCTCGTCGCCGCCGGCATCGGGGTGATATTTTTGCGCGAGCTTGCGAAACGCGCTCTTGATCTCTTTGTCGGAGGCGCTCTTGGATACGCCCAGGATGTCATAGAAGGTTTTGCCTGCAGCCATCGTAGCTCCTCTCCTGTTACGTCCGCCGCCCATGCAGACGACGGCTCATGCTTTCATATGGCACTAGGCCAGAAAGGGCCCCGGGTGTTGCCCCGGGGCCCTTCTCAATTACTCCTCGGTGCTCTCGGCCGTATCGGCCGTAGCATCCTCGGGCGCCGCTTCGGGCTCCGGTGCGGGGCGCTTCTCGCCACCGTAGGTCACCGTCACCATCGCGGAACGCAGGATGCGATCCGCCATGCGGTAGCCCTTCTGGTACACATCGTTGACGGTCTCGTCATACTGCGATGCGTCCTCGACGCGACCCACGGCCTGATGCTCGAGCGGATCGAACGCCTCGCCCTTGGGATCGATGGGCTCAACGCCCTCGTGCGCAAACACATCAAGCAGCTTGGCATGAACCGCATCGACGCCGTCGACGAACTGCTTAAAGTCGTCGGAAAGCTCTTGGCTGCGGGCATGGTCGATCGCGCGCTCGATATCGTCGATCACCGGCAACAGCGCGGTGACGAGCTTCTCGGTCGCGCGCTCGCGCTCGGCGATGCGCTCGTTGGCGGTGCGGCGACGGAAGTTCTCCCAGTCGGCCTGTAGACGGGCGGTGCGCTCGGTGGCGTCCTTTGCCTTATCCTCGGCGGCCTTCTGAGCCTCTGCCGCAGCATCGAGCTCGTTACGCACGTCGGCAAGCTCCTTTTGGGCCTGCTCGAACTTGAGCTTAAAGTCGTTGTCGGCGGCTTCCTCACCGGCGCGGATAGCAGCTTCCACCATCTCGTCCTCGGTCATCGTCGCCTCCTTGTTGGAATCCTCTACCTGGTTCTCGGCAGCCTCGGCGGCCTCGGCCTCGTTGGCCTCGGTATCGTCGACGGCCTCTACGGGAATCTTCACGTCCTTCTCCTCAGAGTCAACGAGGGCGGCGCCAGCGGCAGCCGCCTCCGTGCGAGCTTTACGGGTGGACATGATTACTTGTCCTCGTCGTCCACAACCTCGTAGTCGGCGTCGACGACGTCATCGTCGGCAGGCTGGGCACCGGCGGCACCGTCAGTCTGCTGCTGAGCGTCGGCGTAGACAACCTGGGCCAGCTCGTAGGCCACAGACTGCAGGGACTCGCCGGCAGCCTTGATGGCCTCGACGTCAGAGCCCTCGAGCGCCTTCTTGGCGTCGGCGATAGCGGCCTCGGCCTTGGACTTCACGTCGGCGGAAACCTTGTCGCCCAGCTCGTTGAGGGTCTGCTCGGTGGAGTAGCACAGGCTGTCGGTCTGGTTGCGGACCTCGACCTCTTCCTTCTGCTTCTTGTCCTCCTCGGCATGAGCCTCGGCGTCTTTGACCATACGATCGACTTCGTCGTCGGACAGAGCAGTGGAGCCGGAGATGGTGATCTGCTGCTCCTTGCCGGTGCCCTTGTCCTTAGCGGAGACCTTGACGATGCCGTTGGCGTCGATGTCGAAGGTAACCTCGATCTGCGGCACGCCGCGACGGGCAGCCGGGATACCGGTCAGCTGGAACTTACCGAGCGACTTGTTGTCGCGGGCAAGCTCGCGCTCGCCCTGGAGCACGTTGATCTCGACGCTGGTCTGGTTGTCGGCAGCGGTGGAGTAGACCTCGGTCTTGGAGGTCGGGATCGTGGTGTTGCGGTCGATCATCTTGGTCATGATGCCGCCCATGGTCTCGACGCCCAGCGACAGCGGGGTAACGTCGAGCAGCAGGATGCCCTCGACGTCGCCGGTGAGCACGCCGCCCTGGACGGCAGCGCCGTCAGCAACGACCTCGTCGGGGTTCACGGACATGTTGGGCTGCTTGCCGGTCATGGTCTTGACGAGCTCCTGAACGGCGGGCATACGGGTGGAGCCGCCGACGAGGATGACCTCGGTCAGATCGGAGAGCTTAAGCTTGGCGTCGCGCAGGGCATTGGTGACAGGCTGCTTGCAGCGCTCGAGCAGGTCGCGGGTAATCTTCTCGAACTCGGCGCGGGTCAGCGTGTAGTTGAGGTGCAGCGGGCCGGACTGGTTCATGGTAATGAACGGCAGGTTGATGGTGGTCTGCTGGGCAGCGGAGAGCTCCTTCTTGGCGTTCTCGGCGGCCTCCTTCAGACGCTGCAGGGCCATGGGGTCCTGACGCAGATCGACGCCGTTCTCCTGCTGGAACTTGTCGGCCATCCAGTCGATGACGCGCTGATCCCAGTCGTCGCCGCCCAGGTGGTTGTCGCCCGAGGTGGACAGAACCTCAAACACGCCGTCTGCGAGGTCGAGGATGGAGACGTCGAAGGTGCCGCCGCCCAGGTCGAAGACCAAGATGCGCTGGTCGGTGCCCTGCTTGTCCAGACCATAGGCCAGGGCAGCAGCGGTCGGCTCGTTGACGATACGCTTGACGTTGAGGCCGGCGATCTTACCGGCATCCTTGGTGGCCTGACGCTGGGCGTCGTTGAAGTAGGCCGGGACGGTGATGACGGCGTCGGTGACGGTCTCGCCCAGATACTTCTCGGCGTCGGCCTTCATCTTGGCGAGCACCATGGCGCTCACCTGCTCGGCGGTGTAGTCCTTGCCCTCGATGTCGACGACGGCACGGCCACCCTGGCCCTCCTTGACCTCATACGGCACGGTCTTGATCTCGGAGGTGCACTCGGAGTACTTGCGGCCCATGAAGCGCTTGATGGAGAACACGGTGTTCTTGGGGTTGGTGACAGCCTGGTTCTTAGCGGCCTTACCCACGACGCGGTCGCCGTCGGCACGGAAGCCCACGACGGACGGGGTGGTGCGGTCGCCCTCGGCGTTCACGATAATGGTCGGAGAACCGCCCTCGAGGACGGCCATAGCGGAGTTAGTAGTACCAAGGTCGATACCAAGAATCTTACTCATTAGAAATTCCCTCTCTCTTTTGCGTTCGCGCCGCCTCGACGATCTGTCGCGCGGCGCTTCGGCTTGTCTTTCAGGATGTAGTGTATCCCCTTATGGGCCGGAATATACAAAATCTAAGTCAATTCATATAAGATTTCTTATTGCTGAGAGTTTAGGTTCTTAAATGCGCAGGTAGACGCACTGTTTGAGTTCTCGGCAAATCTATCGAGATCTATGTAGAGATGGCTGAGGTTTGCGTCCGGGGGTGCCTGGGGGCCGTCTTGCGGAAAGCTCATCCCGGTTTGAGCGTGGATTCCGGGTCGCAGTTTCCGTCTGAAGGCTCAACCGGAAACCGTATCCCGTTTTGAGAGCTGATACCGGCTCGCATTTTCCGCTAGCGGGCCTAACCGGAAACTGCAACCCGTTTTTCGACAAAATAATGGGATGCGGTTTCCGCAAGCACGCTCAATCGCCCTATATTTCAAGTCACCTTTAGCTAACATTTGCGCAGCTCATCTGCCTCACCTGCATGTTTTTTAGTAAGCCGTGGCATACTCGGCGAACGGTATGAAGATGCCGGCCAGAGGGTATTGCAAACGGTCGCTCCCGTGGTATGTTTTTGCCCGAATCAAACCGGCGCGCATCGTCTGTAGCGTCGGTCAACAGAGAGGAAACTACCATGGCTCATCCCGTAATTGATGCCGACGAGTGCATCGCTTGTGGCGTTTGCGTCGACTCCTGCCCCGCTGGCGTTCTGGAGCTCCAGGACGTCGCTACCGTCGCCGACGAGGACTCCTGCGTCGCCTGTGGCGCTTGCCAGGACGCTTGCCCCGCTGGCGCGATCACCGAGATCGTCGAGGAGTAACAACTCCCCCACCTGCACACTCAAAAGTACACCGTGCACAAAAAAGGAGGCCTCCGCATCGCCGCGGAGGCCTCCTTTTGCATGTGTGGGCAGCTAATTTGGAGCGGGACCCTTGGCAGTTGCGGTGGAATAGTTCCTGTTTTATGGCTTAGATGCCGATTTTAGGAACTATTTCACCGCAACTTATAGATGCAGCGTCGGCTACGAGAGATCATCCTCGTAGGGCATTAAATCGGCAAGGTAGCCTTTCTCCTTGAGCATGGCCTCGATCTCGTCGAGGGTTTGCTCATCCTCCGCGGCGATGCGATGGAAGTGGTAGCCGCTCGTCACCGTTAGCAGCGGAAAGCTCTTGCCGCTCTCGATATCGCGCAGATAGCGCTCGACATCGCGGCGGTTGCGAATGTCCAGGTCGGCCGTGATCTTGCCGTACACACGATGGTTGACGATCACGTTGAGCACGGCGCCACCCGCGTCGACGATACTCGTAAGCTCGTCGCCCGCCTGCTCCACGCTGTGGCGCACCTTAACAAGACGCGTGGGCACGGCGGGGCTGCTGGGGGCCTCCTGCAGCACGTAGCCGCGATTGGTCGCCACGATATCGTGTCCATCGGCACGCAGCAGGGCGATGTCTTGCACGACAATCTGGCGGCTCACACCCACCTCGCGAGCAAGTGCACTACCGGAGACGGGGTCTTTGGCTCGCTCGAGCACGCCCATGATGGCACGGCGACGCTCGCGGGCGTCCATTATTTACCGTCCAGCAGACGCAGGTGCTTAAGCGAGAGGTCGAGGATCGGCGCGGAGTGCGTCAGGGCGCCCGAGCTAATAAAGTCAACGCCCAGGTCGGCAAGCGCGCGGATATTGCTGGCATCCACGTTGCCCGAACACTCGGTCTTGGCACGGCCGGCGATAAGTTCAATCGCGGCAGCCATATCGTCGTGGGTCATGTTGTCGAACATGATGATGTCGGCGCCGGCCTCCATGGCCTCGCGCACCATGTCCAGGTTCTCGCACTCGATCTCGACCGTCGTGGTAAACGATGCATGGGCGCGCGCCATCTCAATCGCACGCGTCACGCCACCGGCGGCATCAATGTGGTTGTCCTTGAGCATGACGGCCGTCGACAGGTTGTAGCGGTGGTTGCTGCCGCCGCCAATCTCAACCGCCGCCTTCTCAAACACGCGCATGCCCGGCGTGGTCTTGCGCGTGTCGACGAGCACGGTCTTGGTTCCCTCGAGCGCCGCGGCCATGCTGTGTGTATAGGTAGCGATGCCGCTCATGCGCTGCAGGTAGTTGAGCGCCACGCGCTCGCCCGAAAGCAACACGCGCGCGTCGCCGCGCACCTGGCCCACGTGATCGCCGGCATGCACCTCGTCGCCATCCGAGACATCAAACAGCACCGAGCTCTGCGAATCCAGCAGCTCAAAGGTGCGGGCAAACACATCCAAGCCGGCGATGATGCCGTCGGCCTTGGCGATAAGCTCCACCGTGGCGGGACGCGCCGTGGGGCACACGCTCGCCGTGCTCACGTCCTCAAACGTGATGTCCTCGCGCAGGGCCTGCAGAATCAGATCATCGACGACGAGCTTCATGGTAATGGGATTCATGGTCTACTCCTCCACGGCCTGCGTGCCGGCGGCACGGGCCAAATCATCGATTGCCAGAGGGTCGGCGCCCAGGGCGCGATGACGGCCATCGAGCGCGGGATCGCCCGCCTGCTCCACTGCGAGCGACTCGCCGGTGCGCATGTACCACGCGGCGCGACGACCCCAGACCAGCGCCTCGAGCAGGCTGTTGGAAGCCAGGCGATTCTTGCCGTGAACGCCGTTGCAGGCCGTCTCGCCCGCGGCGTAGAGCTCGGGCATCGAGGTGCGGCCGTCCTTGTCGACCCACACGCCGCCCATAAAGTAGTGCTGCGTCGGCGTAACGGGAATGGGCTCGTCCAAGATGTCGCGGCCGTCCTCCAGGCAGCGCGCGCGAATGTTGGCAAAGTGCCCGGTCACCACGTCGCGCTCGACGGGGGCAAAGCTCAGCCACTCGTGCTCGGTGCCGTCCTGCTTCATCTGCTCGCGAATAGCGGCGGCGACCACATCGCGCGGCTGGAGCTCATCGGTAAAGCGCTCGCCGGCGGCGTTAAGCAAAATCGCGCCCTCGCCGCGGCAGCTCTCGCTGATCAGGAAGGTGCGGCCCGGCTGCGGCGAGAACAGCCCCGTGGGGTGAATCTGCACGTAGTCCAGGTGCTCCATCTTAATGCCATGCTCCTGAGCAATGTAGCAGGCATCGCCCGTGAGCTGCGGGTAGTTGGTCGAATGGTCGTATACGCCGCCGATGCCGCCCGTTGCCCACAGCGTGTGGCGGGCATGGATCTTAAACGGCTCGCCGGCATGCGCGCCCTCGGCGGCATTTACCAGCTCGTCGGCGGGACGAACCGAGTTGTTCTCGTCCACGGGAACGGCGACGATACCGGTGCACACCGTGGCGCCGTCACGCTCGCCCGTCAGGATGTCGGTCATGGCCACGTGCTCCAAAATCTGCACGTTGTCCAGCTTGCGAACGGCCTGGAGCAGTTTGGTCGTGATCTCCTTGCCCGTAATGTCGGCATGGAAGGCAATGCGCGGACGGCTGTGCGCGCCCTCGCGGGTAAAGTCGAGGCTGCCGTCGGCCTTGCGCTCAAAATCCACGCCCATCGCTAGCAGGTCGTTGATGACCGAACGGCTCGAGCGGATCATGATGTCGACGCTCTCGCGGCGGTTCTCGTAGTGACCGGCGTGCATGGTGTCCTCAAAGAAGGCATCATAGTCCGAGCCCTCGGGCAGCACGCAGATGCCGCCCTGCGCGAGCATCGAATCGCACTCATCGACCGCGCCCTTGGAGAGCATGATCACGCGCGTGCTCGTCGGCAGATTG
>UQYA01000077.1 GCA_900545165.1 uncultured Collinsella sp. | reverse complement strand
GTACACAACCCTTGGCCATTCCGGCATCAAAGTCTCTAAACTCTGCCTGGGAGGCATGAGCTTTGGCGAACCCAGCCCTGACTTTCATCAGTGGACCATCGGACCCGACGACACGCGTGCCGTCATCAAACGCGCACTCGACAGCGGAATCAACTTTATCGATACCGCGAACTGCTACAGCTTTGGCACGAGCGAAGAATACATAGGCGCCGCCCTGCGCAACCTGGGCATCGCTCGCGAGAGCGTCGTGCTGGCCAGCAAGGTTCACTTCAACGAGGGCGGCCTTTCCGCCGACGCCATCAAACGCGAGATCGAAGGCTCGCTCAAGCGCTTGGGCACCGATTACCTAGACCTCTACATCATCCACCGCTTCGATTACGACGTTCCCATGGAAGAGGCCATGGAGGCGTTCAACGACTTGGTGCGCGAGGGCAAGGTTCGCGCGCTCGGCGCCAGCGCCATGTATGCCTACCAGCTGCACAACCTGCAGATCGTCGCACGCGACCACGGATGGACGCCCTTTACGAGCATGCAGTGCCACTACAACCTGCTGTACCGAGAGGACGAGCGGGAGATGATTCCGGTATGTCGCCAGTTTGACATGGCCCTTACGCCATACAGTCCCCTGGCGTCGGGACACCTCTGCCGCCCCACGTGGGAAAGCTCGAGCACACGTGGCACCACCGACACGACCATGGCCAATAAGTATGACCACGACCGCGCCATCGACATGCCCATCGTTGAGCGCGTGGCCAAGGTCGCCGCCGATCATGACGTGTCGATGGCGCAGATTGCGCTGGCGTGGCACTGGGCGCGTGGGGTCGAGGCGCCCATCGTGGGTTGTTCCAAGCCCGAGCGAGTCGACGACGCCGTAGCCGCGCTCGGCATAACGCTCTCCCCCGCCGAGATCGACTTCCTCGAAGAGCCCTATCAACCGCACGAGCTCGTTGGTCCCAAGGCCCGTCCCGGCGAAAAACCACTTGCCGGCACCACCAAAGTCAAAGCAAGAAAGTAATGACATGGACGACAGCATCATCGACGGCCTACACGACGTCGGCTGCAGCGAAGATCTCATCGAGCTGTACAGCTCGGCCGCCAGCGACTGCGCGCGTATTTGTCTACTAAAACGGTATCGTCGCGAATTGCTCGACGATATTCACTCGGGACAGCAGAAACTCGAGCGCCTTGACTATCTCATCTACCGGCTACGCAATGTCTCAACCGAATGCAGGACAAGCCGCACAGCATCGCGGTCATGAGACAGCGCCAAATGCACCTCAGCATAAGGCCCAAACCGCAGCAACGAAAGGAACTCCATTGGCTAAGACACTTGTGGCATATTTCAGCGCAACGGGAACCACGAAGGACGTTGCATGTCGCCTGGCTCGTGTAGCGGACAGCGACCTGTTCGCCATTGTGCCCGCCAATCCATACACAAGCGCCGACCTTGACTGGCGTGACAAACAAAGCCGCAGCACACTCGAGGCAGCCGACCCCTCCTGCCGTCCTGCCATAACCTCCAGAGTCGAGCACATCGAAGACTACGACATCATCTTTTTGGGATTTCCCATCTGGTGGTACGTGGCGCCGGCGATTGTCAATACGTTCCTCGAGTCTTACGACCTGACAGGCAAAACAATCGTCCTGTTTGCCACCTCGGGCGGGAGCGGAATGGGCAAGACGGCGTCGACCCTTAGGGCAAGCGCTCCAGGCGCAAAGATCGTTGACGGCGGCGTCCTCAACAACGTAAGCGACACCGAACTCGAGAAGCTCGCGGCAAGACACCTCTAGCACGGCGCGTCGGAGGCCCAAGTCGACAATCCGCCCAAGACAGAAGCGGTCACCCGGCACCAACTACCCCTCCAGCCGTCCCTGCGCAACGAAGGTGAATACTTTCCCGCGAAGTGAACGAGTGAAATCGGACCCCCGAAGCATCGACACTTTTGGAGAGCCATTTCCTGCGGTTTTGTCGCTCAAATCCTGCGGTTTTTGCATCCAAAAGTGCGAATGCTTCAGGGGTCCAGAATAGGTCGCTCACTTCTCGTAAAACCATTCACCTTCGATTTACTGATGCTCACGAACGGCAAGATCGCAGCGATTGTGCTCATCATGGCATTCGTAGCATGTCTGCTGATCCTGCCACTCCAAATGATCAACGACATTGTGTTTCGCCAAAGGGAACTCCAGCCAGCGTGCTCGCCACGCAAGCTGCCGGCCGCTTGCTCAAGAACGGCGATAACAATCTCGCGCGCAGCCTGGGCGGCGCCGAGCAGCTTGCCATCGCGCAAGACGCCTTGGAGCCCGTGTGCGAAAGCGTCGCGGATTAGCCTTGTGCTCTCTGCAAAGAAGAACTAGGAGGCTGCACTCTGGTTGCCGCTCGCGAACGCCGCCAATATAACGAGGTCTAATACTTTTCCAAGAAGTGAACGACCGTTTTTGAACCCCCGAAGCATCGACATTTTCTGACGCCAAAACCGCAGGATTCAACAATCGAAACCGCAGGAAATTGTATCTCAAAAGTGTCGATACTTCGGGGGTCCATTTTGACTCGTTCACTTGTCGGAAAAGTATTAGACCTCGAATTCACAAGCCGCTCAATGTGACAAAGGAACTGTCCCTTTGTCACATTATTCGGAGCGCAGGGCTTCGACAGGGTCCTTCTTGGATGCGCTGCGGGCCGGCAGCAGGCCGGCAACAACCGTCAGCAGCACCGAAATCGCGATGAGTACCAGCGCATCCTGCACGGGCAGGCTCATCAGGTTGGGGACCTGTTTGGCCGCAAGCGCCCAGGCATTGACCGGGAAACTCACGAGCACCACGACGACAATGGCAAAGACGCCGGCGATGAGGCCCTCGATAAAGGTCTCGGCATTGAATACGTTGGCCACGTTGCGCTTCGACGCGCCGATCGCGCGCAGAATGCCAATCTCCTTTTTGCGCTCCAGCACGCTGATGTATGTGATGATGCCGATCATGATGGAGCTCACGACCAGGCTGATACTCACGAATGCGATGAGCACCAAGCTGATGGTGTTCACGATGTCGGTCACCGAACCCATGATGATGCCCATGTAGTCGGTGTACGAAATTGCCCGATCATCATGGCCAGCGGCTTTGACCTGCTTGTTGTACGCATCGACGTGATCGAGTACGCGCTCCTTGGCCTCAAAGTCACGCGGGAAAATCTTGACCGAGATGGGGTCCGCCTCGTCCGCATAACCCAGTGTGGTCAGGTTGTTGTCGTAGGTGAGCTTCGAAGCCTTGGCATAGCTCATCATGAGCGAACTCAGGTCCTCGGCGTCCATGTTGAAATGGATGGCGCGGGCAAAGGCGCTCGCATCCACACGCATGGCGCTCGCCAGGTTGGCAAAACTCGATGACATCTGCGTCGCCATCTGGCCCATGAGCCCTGCTGCGCCTGCCCTGAGCTGAGCTGACACCGTCGCCGCAATCTGATCGCTGATCGACTTCATCACCTGATCCATAGCCTGCTGCAGATACGGAGCCAGCTGCTTTTGCACATAGTCGGTCATCGCCTGCTGGAGACGCTCTGCTAGGGCATCGCCGCCGAGGGCCTTGAGCTGAGCTAGGCATTGCTGGGCTGCGGCATCATTCTCAAGATACGTCGAGAATGCGGCAGAGAGCTTTGACGCGTCCTTAAGATCTTCGGGCGACAGCGCCTTAAACTGATCAGACTGCAAAAAGCCCTCAAACAGCTGGTTGGCTAGTGTTCCCACCTGCTGCATTTGCTCGGGCGTGAGTTCCAGACCGTCAAAGATACCCGAGAAATCTGGGGTTGGCGCTTTTGCCATGATGTCGCTGAAGTCGATGTCCTTGCCAACGCCCGAAAGGTCAATGTCCAGCCCCGACAGATCGATGCCAGAAAGGTCCATACCGCCGGCCGCACCCGAGAGCGCAGACGCATCGAACGAGAACGCGCTCTTGAGCGCCGCCTCGTCCACGCTGAACATGCTGCCCAGATCAACGCCTTGCTTGGCCTCGCCTTGCAGTTCGTCGAAGGTTTTGCCCGTAAAGACATCCGTCTCGGGGTGGGCAAGCTGCTCCTGCACAATCTGCGAATCGGCGGCGCGCTCCATAAGCTGGCGAGTCAGCGCATGCGTATAGGCAATGCCCGGGGTCAATGCGCTCGCATTGGCCGTCTCGTTAGGTCGCACCACGCCCACAATGCGCACGTCAATACCGTCGGCAACCTTGGCCGTCATAAAGTCGGCATCGTCAGACATGTCAGTCCACATGCCAGTCTCTTCGTTTTTGCGATACGCATCAGCCGGCGACAGCACCTTAAACGTGGTAGACAGCGCATCGTCGTAGGTAAAGTCGGTGCCGGTCTCGGGCGTTTCGACCCCACCGTCAGCCGTCATAGCGCTGTTTACCAGATCGTTGAGCTCATCGATGTCCAGCGCACCGATGCTATAGAGCGTGTAGTCGCCCACCGTACCGCGGCTCGAAAGCACCATCACGGCTTCGTTGGCTGACGTGGGCCAATGACCGGCGACGACATCGTACTGGCTGTCGAGCAGGCTCTGGTCGTCAATCATCTCGTTAAAGACCGAGGTTCCCATGGATTCCATGCTCACCGTTGCCGCCGAGCTCGCGCCTCCGCTCATTGCCTCGGTCATAGCGTTGGGAACAAGCCGGACGGGCTTCTCATCGCCCTTGCCGGCACGATAGACAACCGGCGATACACCGTAGCCGTACTGAATGGCGTTGACCTCTTTATCGATGCCGTCGCCACCGGCATCGAGCCATGCCTTAAAGCTTGTCATGTCGTTAGACTTAACGCTCGCAAACATATCCTTTACGGCCGTGACCACAGGAATCTTATCGGTTCCCTGAGCCTTGCCGCCGGCACTGTCGTCGGACGAATCCACGTTTTCAGACGAGCCATCATCCGTAGCCCCCTGCCCGCCCATCATGGACGACAGGTCGTAGTCCTGCTTGGAGATGGTGAGCGGGTAGCTCGAGAGCGTGTCCTCCTCGACCTTTTTGATGTAGCCGTTTACGCCATTGGAGAGCGCCAGGATCGCCGCGATACCGATAATGCCAATCGAGCCCGCAAAGGCAGTCATGGCCGTACGGCCTTTCTTGGTCATGAGGTTTCGAGCAGAAAGCCCCAGCGCCGTCACAAAGCTCATCGAGGTTTTGCGCGTGGGCTTGGCCTCGCGACGCGCGGCCTTTACTACATCAAAGGGGCCGGAATCGTCGGTGATCTTGCCGTCCGCCAGGTTGACAATGCGCGTGGCATATTGGTATGCCAGCTCGGGATTGTGCGTGACCATAATGACCAGACGGTCGCGCGCCACATCCTTGAGCAGATCCATGACCTGTACGGATGTCGTTGAGTCCAGGGCGCCGGTCGGCTCGTCTGCCAGCACAATCTCGGGATCGTTGATCAGGGCGCGGGCGATGGCCACGCGCTGCATCTGTCCGCCCGATAGCTGGCTCGGGCGCTTGTTAACATGCTCGCCCAGGCCAACTTTCTCCAACGCCTCGCGCGCACGCTGGCGGCGCTCGGCATGTCCCACGCCCGTGAGCGTGAGCGCCAGCTCCACGTTTTCCAAAATAGTCTGATGCGGAATGAGGTTATAGCTCTGGAACACAAAGCCGATGCGGTTGTTGCGATAGGCATCCCAATCGCGATCGTGAAAATCCTTGGTCGAAATACCATCAATCAGCAGGTCGCCCGAGTCAAAGTGATCCAGTCCACCGATAACGTTGAGCATCGTAGTTTTGCCCGAGCCCGAGGGGCCCAGAATGGCCACGAACTCGTTATCGCGAAAAGACAGGCTTACGCTGTCGAGCGCCACCTGCGTAAACGACTGCGTAACGTACCTTTTGCAAATACCTTTGAGCTCCAGCATGGATGGCAACCTCTCCCACGCGGGCGCACTTGCCCGCTCTTCCCCGCCGTTCGTATTCGACGCGTTTGTCCTACTCTATCCCCATTTTTTGCCGGAGCCAGTGAGGAATGTAGGGAACCGCATCAAAAAACGAACGGGACGGCGCCCAAAAAAAGAGGCCCCAAGTGGGGCCTCTATATGGTGGAGATTGTCTTGAAAGGCAGCGGACTACTCCTCACAGCGGCGCACGATCCTCTCTATGCTTTACGCGTTTTCTACTGCTCGCTATTCGCAATCGCCTGGTCGATAAGCTTGTCGAGCGCTGCGCGCTGCTCAGCGGAGCTGATGGCGCCCACGATGGGCTCCCCTACGATGTTGCCATTCTGATCGATGACATACGTTGTCGGGAACGAGAACAAATTTGACGTAAACTTACCGGCCTCGCTATCCGACTTGAACCAGATGTTCTTATACGTCACGCCCTTCTTGCTCAGCACGTCCTTGGCATCTGCAATCTCGCCCTTGTTACCATCGAGCGTAAAGGAATTGACGCCCACGACCTGGCCGCCCTTCTTGGCAAGCTCCTGATTCAGTTTCTCAAGATCGCCCAGCTCGCCCACGCACGGCTTGCACGTGGTGAACCAGAAGTTCATGACGGTGACCTTGTTCTTAGAGAACAGCTCGTCGCTGCTCACGTCGTTGCCATCCAGGTCCTTGCCCGTAAAGCTGGGGAACTTCGTCGCCTCGCTCGAAGCATTGGCACCAGCCGTCATGCCAGCGGTCGAAGCGTCAACGCTCTCGCCTGCGCTCGGCGTGCTTCCACAGCCGGGGAACTCCTTCTCCAAGCTCTCGAGCTTGTCCTCGATCTCCTTGATCTGCTGCGCACCGGCCTTGAGCGTCTTGAGCTCATCCGCCGTAAACTCATCCTTGGCGCCGTCGATGGTCTTGAGCAGGAAATCGCCGTAATTGCTGCCGTCCTCAATCATTACCGAGTCTTTATTTGCCGCATTGAATACCTTTTCCCATAGCGCGTTATCACTCGAAAGGATATCGTTCTCCTTTTTCATGAGCTTCGCATACAGCTCGGCGGCCTCATCGGCATTGGTCGGCTTCTGCGCAGTGAGTTCTGCGATCTTAGGATCAGAGCTCGCAGATTCGCTCGCATTGCCACCGGGCGTCGAACATGCCACAAGACACAAGGCCAATACCGGCACCATAAACAGGGCCGCAATCTTAGAAAGCTTCATGGTCATTCCTCCGTTTTGTCGAAGCTTGTTTACTTTTTATCGGCGGTCAAGGGGGGCTTTCCCGCCGACACATCCAGGCCATAGCGATAGCTGATGGCATCGACGGGACAGGCCCCGATGCACTTTCCGCACCGGATGCATTCGGCATGATTGGGCGCGCGGACCACATCAACGTCCATCTGACAAACCTTTGAGCACTTGCCGCACGAGACACATTTGCATGCGTCAACCCGAATCCCCAGTAGGGACACCCTATTCATGAGCGCATAGAATGCGCCGAGTGGACAAATCCATTTGCAGAAGGGGCGATAGAACAAAACGCTCAGCACTACCACGGCAATGAGAACGGCAAGTTTCCAAGTAAAGAGATGTCCCAACGCAGATCGAATGCCGGCATTGGCAATGGCCAGAGGAATGGCGCCCTCGAGCACACCCTGCGGACAGATGTACTTGCAAAAGAACGGATCTCCCATCCCCAGGTCGTTGACCACCAGCACAGGCAGCAATACCACAGCAAACAGCAGCACGAAGTATTTGATATACGTAAGCGCCTTGAGCTTTTTTGTCGAAAGCTTTTTGCCGGGAATCTTATGAAGCAGCTCCTGCAGCCAGCCAAACGGGCACAGAAAGCCGCATACAAAGCGTCCCAGCAGCACGCCGAGCAAAATGAGCGTACCGGTAACGTAGTAGGAGAAGTTGAACTTAGATGAACCTACCACCGACTGGAACGACCCGATGGGGCACGCACCCGATGCCGCGGGGCACGAATAACAATTAAGCCCAGGTACGCAGACTGTTTTTCCCGCGCCCTGATAGATGCCGCCTTTGGCAAAGTTTGGCAGGTGAATGTTGGTGACGAGCGTCGCCGCCGCCTGAATGAATCCGCGAAATCGAGCCAAAACATGCGACGCAGTGTTTTCTCTTTTATCCAATTCCGATACACTCCAAGCACAGCCTAATCGCTTTGGCCAGCACGGCATCTGCCTCGCCACGCATAACGCCAAAGCACACCATGGCAATTCCGACGATCAACAAAGCGACCTGTACCACGGGTTTTACCGCTTTGAACAACCTGACCACTCCTTTCGTTACGCGACCATTGGACCATATCGGCTATAAAATCCGTGTTAAGCGCGATTTGAAATGTGCAAGGAGACTGTTATGCGTATTTTGATCGTCGAGGACGAGCGGGCGCTGTGCGACGCAATCGCGCGCAGCTTGCGGAACTTGGCGTACAGTGTCGACTGCTGTCACGACGGACAGGAGGCGCTCGACCTACTGGACGTTGGGGC
>UQYA01000076.1 GCA_900545165.1 uncultured Collinsella sp. | reverse complement strand
GCATAAACTGATTCATGCGATACAATTAACTCGGACAAAACCGAGTCGGAAGGAACCGAGTAAGTGGAATTCATTGGCAGGGAGCGTGAACTCGCCCGTATTAAGAAAACGCTCAAGGCGCCCGAGCAGCGCAATGTTCTCATTTACGGCAGGCGTCGTGTCGGCAAAAGTGAGCTCATCAAGCAGGCGCTAACCGATTTATCGGACGTCGCAACGGTCTATTACGAGTGCCGCCAAACCTCCGAGGCAGACAACCTAGAGAGTCTGTCCGCCCTTGTTGCTGAAGCGCTGAGCTTTCCTCCGCTCGCCTTCACAGGCATCCGCGAGCTCATCGAATTTCTGTTTGCCCAAGCCAAAGACAAGAACGTTACCCTTGTTCTCGACGAATACCCCTACTTGAGAGATGCGGTTAAAGGCTTAGACAGCATTCTCCAGACCTCAATCGACGCTCACAGGGAAGACTCACGTTTAAACATCGTCCTGTGCGGTTCCTACGTTGATATTATGAAATCCCTCATCGAGCATGAGAGCCCCCTCTACGGGCGAATTGATCTCGCACTTGAGCTTAAGCCCATGGACTACTTTGACGCTGCGAAATTCTATCCCGCGTTCTCACCCGAGGACAAGGTGCGGCTCTATAGCGTTTTTGGCGGCATCCCCTTTTACAATCGCCTCATCGATCAGTCCCAAAGCGTACGCGACAACATCATCGAGCTCGTCACGGAACCTGGCGCCCGCTTAGAAAGCGAAGTGCCGTCCTATCTCAACGCCGAGATCTCGAAGATGACCAACGCCAACGAAGTTTTCGGGGCTCTCGCACAAGGTTACTCCCGTTGGGGGGACGTGCTGGCACAGTCGCACGTCTCGAGTGGTCCGGCCATGGCAGACGTACTCGACAAGCTCATGTCACTCGAAATCGTCCAAAAGCGCGCACCCATCAACGACCCTACGAACAAGCGCAAGTCTGGCTACTTTGTAGTGGACCCACTTTCGCTCTTTTACTATCGCTACGTTTTCCGCAATGCCTCTGCGCGTCAGCTGCTCGACCCGGAAGCCTTCTATGATCGTCACGTCTCCCAAGACTTCGAGGAAAACTACGTTCCACATATGTTCGAGGAGATCTGCCGTCAATACCTCGTGCGGCAAAACAGGACCGGCAAGATCGAACCGGCTTTCGACGCCATTGGCAAGTACTGGTACGACGATCCCGCAAACAAAGCGAGCGGCGAATTCGATGTGGTAACGCAAGACCCCGAGGGCTACGCATTCTACGAAGCAAAGTTCCGCAAATCCCCCGTCACGCAAAAAATGGTCGACGAGGAAATCGCTCAAGTTGAGGCAACGGGGCTCAAGTGCCATCGCTACGGGTTCTTCTCCCGTTCGGGCTTCGAAGCTGTCGAAAGCGATCGAACCGTCTTCATCGACCTGCCGCAGATGTTTGGATAGGACAGGACAGGTCCCTCCCGCATTCCAAGCATTCATTATCTAATCGAACGATTGTTCGATGGATTTCGTGTTGGGTGGAATCGCCTGTGGGCTGGGCTATGCTACCTTGACTATCTATATGACTTAAACGCAGCAAAGGAGCACCGAGAGAGCGAGTATGGCAAAAAACACCGCAAATTATGGTAACGACAGTATCCGCCAGCTCAAGGACGAGGAGCGCGTACGCCTGCGCCCCGCCGTTATCTTTGGCTCGGACGGACTCGACGGTTGTGCGCATGCCGCCTTCGAGATCCTGTCCAACGCCGTTGACGAGGCGCGCCAGGGCTACGGCAAGCTCATCACCCTTACCGCCTTTCGCGATGGCTCCATTCAGGTAGAGGACAACGGCCGTGGCTGCCCGCTCGACTGGAACCCCTCCGAGAAGCGCTTTAACTGGGAACTCGTCTTTTGCGAGCTCTATGCCGGCGGCAAGTACAACAACAACCAGGGCGGCGACTACGACTTCTCGCTCGGCACCAACGGCCTGGGCTCCTGCGCGACTCAGTACGCTTCCGAGTACATGGACGTCACCGTCTGGCGCGACGGCAACAAGTACTCCCTGCACTTTAAAAAGGGCAAGGTCGTCGGCGCCAAAAAGAAGGCACTCGAGATTGAGCCCAGCGACGAGGACCGTACCGGCACCACCATCAAGTGGCGCCCCGATCTTGAGGTCTTTACCTCCATCAGCATTCCCCACGATTGGTATCGCGAAACCATGCGCCGCCAGGCCGTGGTCAACGCCAACGTGACCTTCCGCCTGCGTATCGAGGGCGACGATGGCGAGTTCTCCGAAGAGGACTTCTGCTATCCCAAGGGCATCGAGGACTACGTGCTCGAGAAGGTCGGTACCGACTACCTTACCGAGCCCTTCTTTATCGAGGCCGACCGTCGCGGTCGCGATCGCGAGGACCTGCCCGACTACAACGTAAAAATCACAGCGTGCATGTGCTTCTCGCGCACCTTCATGATGCAGGAGTACTACCACAACTCATCGTGGCTCGAGAACGGCGGTTCGCCCGAGAAGGCCGCCCGTAGCGCTCTGACCAGCGCCATCGATGCCTACATCAAGCAACAGGGCAAGTACAACAAAAACGAGAGCGGCATTAAATGGCAGGACGTCCAGGACTGTCTGGTGCTGGTGACCAACTGCTTCTCCACCCAGACGTCTTACGAAAACCAGACCAAGAAGGCCATCAATAACCGCTTTATCCAGCAGGCCATGACGGCATTCTTTAAGGAACGTCTCTCGACCTACCTGATCGAGAACAAAGACGCCGCCAACAAGATCATGGAGCAGGTGCTCATCAACAAGCGCTCGCGCGAGAATGCCGAGAAGACGCGCCAGAGCATCAAGACCAACTTGCAGCAGAAGACCGACATGGCCAACCGCGTGCAGAAGTTCATCGACTGCCGCTCCAAGGACAAGAGCCGCCGCGAGATCTACATCGTAGAGGGCGACTCGGCAGCAGGCGCCATTCGCACCTCGCGCGATGCCGAGTTCCAGGGCGTTATGCCCGTCCGCGGCAAGATCCTCAACTGCCTAAAGGAGGACTACCCGCGCATCTTTAAGTCCGACATCATCATGGACCTCATGCGCGTGCTGGGCTGCGGCGTGGAGATCAAGGACAAGCGCATTAAGAACCTCGGTGCCTTTGACCTGGACAACCTCAACTGGAACAAGGTCATCATCTGTACGGACGCTGATGTCGACGGTTATCACATCCGCACGCTCGTACTCACCATGCTCTATCGACTGGTGCCCACACTTATCGACGAGGGCTACGTGTATATCGCCGAGTCGCCGCTCTACGAGATCAACTGCAAAGAAAAGACCTACTTTGCCTACACCGAGCTCGAGAAGAACGGCATTCTTAAGGAGATCGGCGACCAGAAGTGCTCCATCAACCGCTCCAAGGGTCTTGGTGAGAACGATCCGGACATGATGTGGCTCACCACCATGAACCCCGAGACGCGTCGCCTGATTAAGGTGGAGCCCGAGGACGTCACCAAGATGGAAACCATGTTCAACCTGTTGCTGGGCAACGACGAGGCGGGCCGTAAGCGCCATATCTCCGAGCACGGCAAGGAATACCTGGACCAGCTGGACCTGCAGTAGCAGCAAATCGACAACGACGGCCCATAAGAAGTTCAAGAGGAAATCGTGGCAAAGAAGAAGACGAAGAACCAGCCAAAGAAAAAGCAGGTCAACGCCGAGAACGTCATCGGCCTGCACTCCGAGGTCACCGACCAGCCGATCACGCAGACGCTCGAGGTCAACTACATGCCCTACGCCATGAGCGTCAACGTCTCGCGTGCGTTCCCCGAGATTGACGGCTTTAAGCCCTCGCACCGCAAGCTGCTCTACACCATGTACAAGATGGGCCTGCTCAAGGGCGAGCGCCAGAAGAGCGCCAACATCGTGGGCCAGACCATGAAGCTCAACCCGCACGGCGACGCCGCGATCTACGAGACGATGGTGCGCCTGGCGACGGGCAACGAAGCGCTGCTTGCGCCCTTCGTGGAGTCGAAGGGCAACTTTGGCAAGTACTATTCGGGCGATCTGAGCTACGCCGCCTCGCGTTATACCGAGGCCAAGCTCTCCCCCATCAGCGCCGAGATCTTCAAGGACATCGACAAGGACCCGGTCGACTTCGTCGACAGCTACGACGGCGCCATGAAGGAGCCGCGCCTGCTGCCCACCACATTCCCCAACATCCTCGTCTCGGCCAACAAAGGCATCGGCGTCGCCATGGCGTCCGACATCTGCGGCTTCAACCTCAACGAAGTATGCACTGCCACAATCCACTACCTGCAGGACCCCGACTGCGACCTGCTCGAGTACATGCCCATGCCCGACTTCTCGACCGGCGGCGAGATCATCTACCGCCGCGAGGAGATGGAAAAGATTATCGAGACCGGCCTTGGCAGCTTCCAGATCCGCTCCCGTTGGCGCTGGATTCCCGAAGAGCGCATTATCGAGGTCTACGAGATCCCCTACACCACCAAGACCGATGTCATTATCGAGCGCATCGTCAAGCTCTCCAAGGAGGGCAAGGTCAAGGAGATCGCCGACATCCGTGACGAGACCGATCTCTCGGGTCTGCGCATCGCCATCGACCTTAAGCGCGGTGTCGACCCCGACAAGCTCATGGCCAAGCTCTATCGCTCGACCACGCTGCAGGATTCGTTCTCGTGCAACTTCAACGTGCTCGTCGACGGCTATCCCCGTGTTATGGGCGTGCGCCAGATTCTGCACGAGTGGGTCAAGTGGCGTATTGAGTCCACGCGTCGCCGCATTAACTTTGACCTAGGCAAAAAGTCCGAGCGCCTGCACCTGCTGCACGGCCTCGAGGCGATTCTGGTCGACATCGACAAGGCCATCGCCATCATCCACGGCACCAAGCTCGAGGCTGAGGTCGTGCCCAACCTTATGAAGGGTTTCGACATCGATGAGACCCAGGCCGAGTTTGTTGCCGAGCTCAAGCTCCGCAACATCAACGAGGAGTACATCCTCAACCGCACCAAGGACATCGCCAAGCTTGAGGGCGAGATTGCCGAGCTTGAGGAGATCCTCTCCAGCGAGGAGAACATCAAGAAGGTCATCAGCGACGAGCTGGCCGCGGTCAACAAGAAGTACGTGATGCCGCGCCGTACGGGCAGAATCGAGCCCCATGAGGTTATCGAGGTAAGCTTGGAGCCCGAGGTCGAGGAGTACCCGGTGACCATCATGCTCTCGCGCGATGGCTACCTTAAGAAGATGACGGACCGCGTGCTCAAGAAGGCGACCACGCTCAAGTACAAGGACGGTGACAAACCCTTTATCGAATTCCCGTCCTCCAACACCCACGAACTGCTGGTCTTTACCAACAAGAGTCAGGTGTACAAGTGCAAGGTTGCGGCGTTTGAGGACACCAAGTCGGCTCAGCTGGGCTCGTACCTGCCCACCGACCTCGAGATGGAACCCGACGAGAGTGTCATCTGGGTCATCGACCCCGAGGACTACAAGGCCGACGTGCTGTTTGTCTTTGAGAACGGCCGCGTGGTGCGCGTCGCGCTTTCTGGATACGTCACCAAGACCAACCGCAAACGCCTTAAGAACGCCATCTACGGTGGCAGCAAGCTGCTGTATGCCCAGGTGCTCAAGGAGGACCGCGACATCGCGCTGGTCTCGAGCGACTACCGCCTGATGAACTTCAACACGTCGCTGCTCAAGACCAAGACGACCACCAACACGCAGGGCGTCCAGGCCTTTACCGCCAAGAAGGGCCGCTCGGTCACCACCGTCGGCACGACCGAGGAGATTCTTGGCGCCGGCGTTTCGGCCGAGAAGTTCACCGCGCAGAGTCTCCCCTCCGCCGGTGCACTTATGAAGGAAAACGACATGCCGAGCTTGTTTGACTAGGACGACGGCAACGAGATCGTTAGATACTTCGCAAAGCGACGAGGCCCGGAACGCAACGGTATTGCGCCCGGGACTCGTCGTTTTTCTTCTCAACTATTTTTTAACGCAGATAAATTGATTTCTGCTTATTTTTCTGCGTAAAAAATGTCAGCGCCACTGCTTCGATGCCCTTTGGTCGGTCGTTAGCAAAACTTGCAAAAGTTAGCAAAACTTGCAAAAATTAGCAAAACTTGCAAAGGAGCCACCATGGAGTACAGCAAGAACCCCTTTACCCCGACGTTCGGAAGCGTCCCTCCCTTTCTAGCGGGTCGCGAGCATATCCTGCGTGACATCAACCGTGGCTTCATCAACGGCCCGGGAGATCCCAACCTGTCAACCATTTTTACTGGCGCAAGGGGAACGGGCAAGACGGCGCTTCTCTCGCTCCTTTCAGAAACGGCGCTTGAACACGGCTGGATCGCAGCAAATGTCTCCGCCATGCCAGGCATGCTCGAAGATATTATCGAGCGAACCAAAGAAGCCGCAGATAGCTACCTCTCACAGCCTCACGCGCGCATAAATGGCGTTCAAATTGGTCCAGTGGGCATCGATTGGACATATGCTCAAGAGGCTCAGGGCAACTGGCGCACGCGCATGAATGGCATCTTTAAGCAACTCGAAAAACATGACATCGGACTTCTCATCACCATCGATGAAGTCACAGTCGATCTCGAAGAAATGCTTCAATTTGCCTCTGTTTACCAGCACTTTGTACGCGAAGGTAAAAAAGTAGCCCTACTCATGGCAGGACTGCCCTACAAAGTATCGGCGTTGCTGCGTAACGATTCCGTCTCGTTCCTCAGGCGTTCCCAATATCATCAGTTGGGACGAATCACTGACGTTGAAATTGCAAACGCATTCCGCAAAACCGTTGAGGCCGGAGGCCGCTCAATCACGCCAGAAGCGCTCGAGGATGCCGTGAAGGCCGTCGGCGGATTTCCCTATATGATGCAGCTCGTCGGATATCGCACATGGGATGTTTCGGAGAACTCGCCCAAAATCAGTGCACCTGATGTCCAGCAGGGTTCTCTGCTTGCCCGCATGGAGCTGCGCGATCGAATTCTCGAAACGACCTATCGGGAGCTTTCCGATAAAGACATTGAGTTTTTACTCGCGATGCTGCCCGATTCTGGCCCCAGCAGGGTCTCGGAGGTAGCCAAACGCATGGGCGTCGCCAGCAACTACGCAAGCCAATACAAACGCCGCCTCCTCGAGGACGGCGTCATCGGAGAGCGGGGACGTGGCCTCGTTGGCTTTGACATCCCCGCGTTCAGGGAATTCTTGAGCGAGAAGGCCTCCTAGCACGCGGAGATTGTCCATAAGGACATCAACGCATGGCAATCAACGATTCACCTGGCAAGGACGGCAAGCACTTCAAATAACACCGATTGCCATGCGTTCTTCTTGCCCTTAGGCGAGCTTGCGAGCGAGCTCTCGCACCTCTTCCAACTTGGGCGAGGAGGCCATGCTGTCGCGCTCGATCATACCGCTGATGGTGACAATGCCCTGGTCCTCCCACTTGCAGTACGCGCAGGTTGACTTGTACATAGCGATCGCCGCATCATAGACGCCCTCGCTGTGGCTATCGAGCAAAAGGGCCGTCTTGGTGAACGGGAAGCCCGTGGCACCGAAGGCGTACAGGCGGTCAATAGCGGCTTTCTCCTGCGCAGTGATATCAAACCAGTAGATGGGCGAGGCGAAGACAACCATATCGGCGCCTTTCAGCGACTCGATCACGTTGGCCATGTCATCCTTCTGCACGCAAGTGCCCTCATGGGTAAAGCAGTACTGGCATCCCAGACAACCAGCGATCTTTTTGCTGGCAACGCGGACGACCTCAACCGCATGGCCACCCTCACGCGCGGTCTCGGCAAACGTCTCGACCATGGTGTCGGTATTGGCGCCCTTACGCGGGCTGCCGCTCAATACAACGATATTCATAGAAATCTCCCTCCTTCATGCCGCAGGCGCGCGGCATATTTTTTGTTTTAACCAAAACGTATGGAGTTATTCAATCGCCTCGTTTCAGCTACTCCCACTTAGTAATAGGAGCCACTGGTCAAAAGCCTGTCAACATCAAAACAAGTCCTCAATCTATCGATTCTACGTGAGGCAATGGTCCCCATTTGATGCCCGCACTGTTTGCGCACTAGGGAGCAAAAGAATCTGGCCGCCGCTCAAATAAGATCACCGCCATCTTGCATAAACGACGCCATGTTAAGGTGCCTGACGCCATCCCTCTCCTGCAATAGAGGATCAAGCGTGAACAAGTAGCGCGGATACCCATCCCTGATGTGGCCGAACGGCCTGTACTCGCGCTCCTCGACGCCTCTGTCGGCAATCGACATAGAGACCTGGATGTAGGCGTAAGCATTGCGCCTACGAGCGATGAAGTCACACTCGAGCTTCCCAATACGGCCCACAGAAAGCTCGTACCCGCGCGATGCAAGATAGAGGTAGAGCACGTTCTCCAACGCCGGCCCGTAGTTAATCCTCGCATCAGTGTTCATGGCGAAATAGAAGCCGGGATCAGCCAGGTAGTACTTCTCTTCGCGGATAAGCGATCGCCGAGACTTGAGATCGAACCTCGAGCAGCGATAAAGGATCTTCGCGTCAACAAGAATCTGGATATACCGATTGAGCGTTTCGCGCT
>UQYA01000075.1 GCA_900545165.1 uncultured Collinsella sp. | reverse complement strand
AACTGCAGCACCGAGGAGGTGACGGAGATGCCGCGCTCCTTCTCGATGTCCATCCAGTCCGAGACGGCATGCTTGGCCGAGCTCTTGCCCTTGACCGAGCCGGCAGTCTGGATGCTGCCGGTATAGAGCAGCAGCTTCTCGGTAAGCGTGGTCTTACCGGCGTCCGGGTGGCTGATGATCGCGAATGTGCGGCGCGACGAGATTTCATCCGACAGGCTTGCCATGCGGATCCTTTCTTGCATTGAGTGCATTACGTCGTTGTAACCGCACTATTGTAGCCGCGAAATCCCGCCATAGGGCACCTATCAGGACAAATTCATCAGTTGGGGCCTGGGTAGCCGGGCCAATCGGTATTTGCCTCTTGCATAACTGTGCATAGTGTATATATACTGTGCTTACCGGTTATATACACGTGTAGCCCAACAGCTAAGGAGCCGCTGTGGACATCATCCTATCCAATTCGAGCGACAAGCCCATCTACGAGCAGATAACCTCGCAAGTCAAAGCTCAGATCTTATCGGGCACGCTCGCCGCGGGAGCAAAACTCCCCAGCATCCGTGCACTCGCGAGCGATCTTGGCGTGAGCGTCATCACCACCAAGCGCGCCTACGCCGACCTGGAGCAGCTCGGGTTTATCTGCACCGTGCAGGGCAAGGGCTGTTTTGTCGCCGAGGGCAACCAGGAGCTCTTGCGTGAAAACCAGCTCTGCCATATCGAAGAGCTGCTTGCGAAAGCGGCAAGCCAAGCCGAAGCCTTGGGCGTCACGCGCGACAAGCTGCACGAAATGCTCGACCTGGTAGCCCCCGATACCATGCAGTAGCCATCTGCAAGAAAGGCTATACCATGCAAAACTTGCTTGAACTCAAAGGCATCTCACGCACTGTAAGCGACCGCTTTTCACTGCGCGACGTCACGCTTGCCGTGGAGCCTGGCCAGATCGTCGGCTTTGTTGGTGCCAACGGTGCTGGCAAAACAACGACGATTCGAGCTGCTCTCGGGCTTATAAAGCTCGATGCCGGCGAGGTGCGCCTGTTTGGGCAGCGCTGTGGCGCCGATGCGCCCGATGAGACACAGCGTTGTCTACGTGCCCGTGTCGGCCTCGTGCTGGACACGTGCCCCTTCCCTTCCACGCTCAAGGTGACCGAAGTTGAGGCACTCGTAAGCCCGGCGTACCCCACCTGGAGCCACGACACCTTCGCTAGCCTCATCAACCGATTTGGCCTCGATCCCAAGGCAAAGGTCAAGGACCTCTCCCGCGGTATGGGCATGAAGCTGCAACTTGTCTGCGCACTCAGTCACAAGGCCGAACTGCTCGTTTTGGACGAAGCCACCGCGGGCCTCGATCCCATGGCACGCGAGGAACTGCTCGATGAGCTGCTTGCTTTTGTCGCCGACGGCCAGCACAGCGTGCTGCTCTCGAGCCACATTACATCCGACCTCGATCGCGCCGCCGACCGCGTCATCTGCATCGATAACGGTTCGATTGTGTTTGACCTGCCGCGCGAAGACATTACCGACCGAGCCGGGATCGCCCACTGCACCCAAGCGCAGGCCGCCGAGTTTATGGCTTGCGTCGAAGGCGCCCGTGCCGTCCACCACGCCTACAGCGTGGACGTGCTCGTGCCCAACCGTCGCGATACGCTCGAGGCCTTTCCCGAGATTCCCTGCGATCGGGCAACCATTGATGACTATCTTCGCCTCATGCTGAAAGGGGCTTCGAAATGAAACGCGCCTTTATGTCCGAGCTCGCCATCGTTCGTACGCTCATCCCGAGCATCACGGGCGTCGGCCTATTCATCTTTGTCGTGCTGACCCTTGCCAACGCGTCGGATGGCGATTCCGGCATGAGCGCCGGCGCCTGTGCGGTCAGCGCAATGTCGCCCATCATAATCATGAACTCGCTAGCTGGCTACGATAACCAAAACGGCTGGGAGCGTTATCGAGCAACGTTGCCCTTCTCGCGCAAAGACATTATTTGCGCACGCTACCTGTGCATCGTTGTCTTCTCGGTCGTCATGGCATGCGCGGCTACGCTTCTGAACATCCTCGCCCTTCCGCTCTTCGACCCCATGGGCATCCCTTCGACATGCCAGACGATCTTTGAAATCGCAACCGCCTCGGCGGCATCGATGCTCATCTCCCTCATGATGGTATTCTTGACACAGCCGCTGTTCTTCCGATTTGGACACATGGAGGCGCTGCGCCTATCCCTTGGCCTGTTTGCCCTGTTTGGCTGCGGCACCATGGCAATGCTGAGTTCCTCCAACCCCATCAGCAACTGGCTCATGTCGATTGCCGGGGCGAATCCCGATCCTGCCGTTCTGGGCTGTCTGTGTGCAGGCATCGCCGTACTTGCCCTCGCGCTATGTGCAATCAGCTGCACCGTCAGCACCAAGGTTTATCGAGTACGCGAGCTGTAGCCACGCGAGTCCCAATCCACGAAGGGCGCGATCGCCCCCCGCAAATCCGCGACAAATGGCATATCCCCCGGCGCGCGCTACCATGCTACTTGCGCAGCGGCTTGGGCAGCGGAATACCGGCGGCGATGACGGCGGCGATAATCATACAGACGATGCCTTTGAGCGGGAAGCACATGAGCAGCAGGCCTACGACCATGACCGGCTGGCGCATGACCGCACCCATCGTCGAAGCCGTGCAGACGGCGACGCAAAAGACCGGATCGGCACCGGTAAGAATGGCTAAGCCGTAGCCCAGGCTCACACCCGAGAAGATAACCGGGAAGAAGTGACCGCCACGCCAGCCCATATTGATGAGGGCGGGCGTCAGCATGGCCTTGACCAGACCGGTCGCGATAAGCACGCCGGCGGGAATGCTGAGGTAGGTTTCCATGAGCACACCGGCCTGGGTCTCGCCGGCAAACATGGTGTAGGGCAGGACCGTGCCACAGATGGCGAGCGCCAGACCGGCTAGCATGGCCTTGACGACAGGACGTTCCCCTATTGCATGGGCAAATGCTTCGCTCGCGTGCTCAGAGACAAAGTACAGCCAGCCGCAGACCGTGCCGATCAGCGCAAGAGGAATGAGCCAAGCAAGCTCCAGGTTGCCCACCTCGGCGGCCTCAAACCTCGGCATGCCCATGCCGCCGCTCACAAGCTGGCCAAGCAGCAGGTAGGTGCCCAGACCGCCGGCAATCGCAATGCCGTAGACCACGGTCTTCTGTGCCTTGGGCAGCTTGATCGTGATCTCGTCGGACGCGGGGTCCTCAGTATCATTGGCACCCTGGCCGTCGGCGCTACCGGCGAGCGGAGCCACAAAGCCAAAGACGGGTGCGGTAAAGAGCGCCGTCAGGGCAGCCTGGGTGCCCAGCAGCGTGAGTTCCCTAAACTCGGCTCCAAAGCGACGCATGCGATCGCCGACCCAGCTGCACAGTCCCGCAATGACGCCGGTCAGTCCAGCTTCCGGTCCAATGCTGCCGCCAAACAGCAGCGGCAACAGCGCGGCAAGCGACAGCTTGCCCAGATTTTCGTAGGGGTAGCACCCATCCTGTTTGACCTTGGTCATGACCTGGTTAAGGTCATCGGTCTTGGTGCCCGTCATCTTTTCGTACAGGCCAATCAGCAGACCGCCCAGCATGCAGACGAAAAACGGGTACGGCAAAAAGCCAAACGGGCCGTTCGCGAGCTCGGGCGAAGCGACGCCCAGCGCGTGCGGAATCTCGGTCCATAGATAGTCGATACCGTGCTCCATCGCAAAAAAGAACAGCCAGACCGCGGCACCTGCGAACGCACCGGTCACGGCAACGCTAACTAAAAACAGCGCGCGGTTTGTGGGTTTGGCAAGGTTATCCATCGGGTCCTCCCGCGGTCAAAGTCGACATAGATACGTTTTATTGTAGAGCGAGCGTTGCCCGAACGAGCCAACCATCCACGCCGCGAACGGCACCATTGGGAGCCATAGTGGGGCAGGCTCAAGACTTATCCGTTGATAATCGAAGCAATCTCGCGCAAATCGTCGGCAAAGTAGATGCCCTGCTGGCGCCGTGGGCTCGATAGCCCTTTATCAATCATGTGCCCGAGCAGTGCCTTGAGGTCGTTGTAGTAACCGTCCAGGTTATACAGGATGCACGGAGCACTCAGGTGCCCCAACGACACCGCGGACATAACCTCGGCAATCTCCTCGAGCGTGCCCGTCCCACCGGGAAAGGCGATGAACGCATCGCCGAGCTCAATCATCTTGGCCTTGCGCTCCGCCATACCACTCGTCACGATGAGGTCGTCGATACCGTCATGTTGAAACTCGGCCTCGATAAAAAAACTCGGCTCCACGCCCGTCACATGTCCGCCAGCATCGAGCACGCTATCGGCGAGCGCGCCCATCAGGCCCGATTTGGACCCGCCGTATACCAGCGCGTGGCCGTTGGTGCCAATCCAGTTGCCCAGCTCCTGTACCGCAGGTAGAAACGCCGGGTCATTACCGACGCTGGCACCCAGATACACGGTGATATTCATTTCAGTCCCCCTCGTCGTGACGCGCGGCGCCCGTTCTAGCGTTGGCGGCGGCGATATTCGCGCACGCGGCGCGACAGGTCGGCGAGCTCGTCACAATCGAGCTCTTCCAAATGTTCCAGATCATCCATAAAGCGCGCCATGGTGTCCTTTTGGCGCAGCTTGATGAGCGTGTTGCAGTAGTTCACCGCCACACCCGTGAGCATGGCGATGTAGAAGATACTGATGACGCTCAGGATGACGGTAATGGCGCGGGCGACCGACGTTTCGGCGGGGATATCGCCAAAGCCGATCGTCGAGACCGTCTCAAAGCTAAACCAAAGTCCATCGCCAAACGTAAGGGTCGTGGGCTCGGACAGCCAGACGGCCGTCGAGCACAGCAGATAGAAGATAAGAAACAGGCCCGTGATGCGCGCAAAGCCAGCCTGTCGCAACACATCGGCAAGCGTCCTCAACTTGTTCATCGCGACCCCTTTTCCCAAACAACCAATCGCATTCGCTCGGTATTGTCCCACGCCTCCCCCGCAAACGGAACTAGTCATTGGGGACGTTCTTAAATGACTAGTCAAACAAGAACGTCCCCAATGACTAGTCGTTTAAGAACGTCCCCGATGACTGCCGGGCGGGAGCGTTTAGCGGTGCAGCTGCCGACTGGGCAGGCTGAGCTGGTATCCTTATGCGGTAATGTCTCGATTCGTTAGGATTGCACGTGAGAGCTGCCACTGTCCTTCGTTCAGTTATATATCGCGCCCTGGCCATTGTGCTTGCCGCGCTTGCCGTGCTGAGTTCTATCGCGCCTGTCCAGGCTTTTGCCGATGACTCTAGTCAGCAAGTCAAGACGGTCCGCGTTGGTTGGCTCGTCAGCAACGAGGGCTTCCAAGACGGCACCCCCGGCGAGCGTCTCTCGGGATGGGGTTACGAGTACCTCCAGACCCTGTCATACTACACGCCCGGCTGGCGGTACGAATACGTCTCCGGCACCTTCACCGAGCTTATGGACATGCTCGAGGCGGGCGAGATCGACCTCATGCCCAACATCTCCTACTCCGAGGAGCGCGCCCAAAAGCTGCTCTTTTCCTCGAACCCCGAGGGCACCGAGCGCTACTACATCTACGCCAGGCCCGACCGTGACGACCTCGCAAAGGGTGACCCTCAAGCACTCCAGGGTCTCACTATCGGCTGCAACCCCGGCGTTATGCAAACCTTCGTTGGCCAGCAGTAGCTCGCCAACGAAGGAATCACCTGCACATACAGGGAGTATGACGGAGGCTCCGTTCTCTTCGACGCGCTCGCAAACAACGAGGTCGATGCCGTTATCATGAACGACACCATCTCGTCGCCCGATGCGTCACCCATGTTCTACCTTGGCTCGAATGATTACTATTTTGCCGTTCCCAAAAGCCGCCCCGACCTGATGAACGACATCAATGCCGCCATGACGGCAATCGCCCGCGTCAACCCACGCTATAACGACGAAGTCAAATCTAACTACTCGACCCAAAACAGCGGTTCATCATCGCTCAACGGCCCCGAACGTTCCTGGCTCAAAGCAAATGACAATACCATCACGCTCGGCTACATTACGGGCAAACTCCCCTACTGCAACGAGGACGAAGACGGCGAAATGGAAGGCTCGCTCGCATCGCTTGCGACGACGCTACACGATAAATTTGGCATTACGGTCAAAACCGTCGCCTTTGATAGCTACAAGATGATGTCAAAGGCCCTGTCAAAGGGAAGCATAGACGTTGCGCTGCCGGTATACCGAGATTACTGGTTTGCCGAGCAAACAGGCGTTGTGCAGTCGATATCGTTGGGGACCATATCCCTCACCGCCATCTACACCGGCAGCAACCTGAACAAAGACCTTCAGAACATCGCCTGTACCAAATCATCGTTTGTCAACAAAAATGCACTTGAAAGTCTGTTCCCCACAGCGACCGTAACCGAATACCAATCCGACGATGAAGCGTTCGACGCCCTCAGGAAGGGAACGGCGCACTGCATCGTCGCTCCCAGTTCACGCGTAAAAACCATCGGTGACCGTTACGATCTCGAGGACTGCGAGACGGTCGAACTCCCTGACACCTGTGAGCTCTCGTGCTGGATTTCGCGCGGAAAGCCCGAGCTGCTGGGAATCATCAACAAGGGCATCATCAATGCCGGAGAATCGCTCTCCGCAAGCAATTTCTCCTCCACGTCGTACACGGCCCAGGAATCCAACACGCTTCAATTCCTTTATCGCAACCGCACCGCCATTGCAGCTACCCTCATCGGTATGTTGTCGGTCGGCATCGTCCTGCTCATCTGGGCGCTCGTGCGCGCTCGAACCGAGCGCAAAAAAGCCGATGCCGCCAACGCCGCTAAGACGGCATTCCTCACGCGCATGAGCCACGACATCCGCACGCCGCTCAACGGCATCCTGGGCCTTATCGAGATCGAGGAATTGAAGGAAGGCGATATGCAAGTCGCCCGCGAGAGCCGTGCCAAGGCGCGCGTTGCCGCCAATCACCTGCTCTCGCTGATCAACGACATCCTCGAGATGGGCAAAATCGAAGACCGCAAGCTAACACTGGAACATGCGCCTTTTAACCTCAAAAAGCTCTGTGACGATACGCTGGTGCTGTGCAAGCTCCGCGCATCCGATAACGGCATCACAATGCAGGACAATAGTCTGCCGTACGCCACGGGACCATACATGATCGGCAGTCCCACCCATATCCGACAGATTATGATCAACCTGTTAAACAACAGCATTAAGTACAACAAGCACGGCGGCTCCGTCACCTTTAGCTCAAAGACCAAGCCACTCGATAACGGGCGCGCGCTCTTTTGCTTTAGCGTTTCGGATACCGGCATTGGCATGGCTCCCGAGTTTTTAAAGCATATCTATGAGCCGTTTGCACAAGAAGGTGACAATGCGCGCAGCAAGTTCCAAGGAACCGGCATGGGCATGCCAATCGTCAAGTCGCTTATCGAACTGATGGGCGGTACGATTGAGATTTCGAGTGAGGTTGGCGTGGGAAGTACGTTCAACGTCCAGATTCCGCTCGATATCGACAAGAACCCTCAGACGCGGGCAGATACGGTCGAGAGGGCGCTCGACTGCTCGCTCGCCGACATGAACGTGCTGCTCGCCGAAGACAACGAATTGAATGCCGAGATTGCCCAGGCGCTGCTCGAAGGCGAAGGCATTGTCGTAACTCGCGCCGCCGATGGCAACGAAGCGGTCGACCTATACGTCGGCCGTCCCGCCGGCAGCTTCGATGCGATTCTGATGGACATCATGATGCCGGGCATGGACGGCTACGAGGCAACCCGCGCGATTCGCCTGAGCGAGAAGGTCGATGCAGCCGACATCCCCATCATCGCGCTCACCGCCAACGCCTTCGCCGAGGACGCCAAGGCGGCACACGACGCCGGCATGAACGCCCATCTGTCCAAACCGGTCGACTTTAACAAGCTCAAAAACATGCTCGCCCGCATCAAGAAATACGGAGCTGTTTCGCTATAGTTTGTGCTCAACCACCATACGCAGCAGAAAGGAAGCCAATGATGTTTAGGCCCTTACGTCGAAAGAAACGCGCCATCACTGACGAGGAAGCGCGCAAGTTGCTCGCCACCTGCAAGCGCGGCGTCTTTGCCGTCAACGGCGATGATGGCTACCCGTACGCCATTCCCGTCAACTACTTCTTCGACGCCGAGCACGACAAGATCTATTTCCATGGCGCCAAAGCCGGCCACAAGGTCGACGCACTCAAGCGCGATGACAAGATCTGCTTTACCGTTTACGGTAACGAGTGGTACAAGGACGATGACTGGGCTCCCTACGTTATGAGTACCGTGGTCTTTGGCCGTTGTCGCCTGGTAGATGAGGCGCCTGCGTTTATCGAGGACAAAGTCCGCCAGCTCGCGCTTAAGTACTACCCTTCTGCCGAAGAAGTCGAGGAGGAAATCGCCAAAGACATCAAGGGCGTCCAACTCTACGAGATTTCGATTGAGCATCTTTGCGGCAAGCAGATTCAGGAGAAGTAAGCCCCTCAACAGGCCTCATCAATAGCAATATGGCCCGGTTCCAACCCACCTCGGAACCGGGCCATATGCTTATGAAGCGTCGGCGGCTATGTGCGCAAGCGCCTCAACGAGCTCTTGCGAGCTCACAGGCTTGCTCAGGTGCGCGTTCATGCCCGCCTCACGCGAAAGCCTGCGATCGTCGGCAAAGGCGTTGGCGCTCACGGCGATAATCGGCGTGGTCGCGGCATCCTCGCGATCGAGCGCTCGAATCCGACGCGTGGCCTCAAGGCCATCGATACCGGGCATCATGATATCCATCAACACCACGTCGTACTCGTGCGGCGCGCTCGCGGCAAACATCTCGACGGCAGAC
>UQYA01000074.1 GCA_900545165.1 uncultured Collinsella sp. | reverse complement strand
AGGTCAAGAACCGCGTCTTTATGCCGCCGGTGTCCACCAACCTGGCCGATCATGGCTATGTGACCGACGACTTGGTCGATCATTACCGTGCCCGCGCCAAGGGCGGCGTGGGCCTCATCATTACCGAGGTCGTGACGGTCGAGCCCACCTATACCTATCTGCCGGGTGACATGTGCTGCTACGACGACACGTTTATCCCTGGCTGGGAAAAGCTCGCCGCCGCCGTGCATGAGTATGGCTGTAAGATCATGCCGCAGCTCTTCCACCCCGCCTACATGGCCTTTAACATTCCGGGCACGCCGCGCCTGATCGCTCCGTCCTTCGTGGGACCGTCCTATGCCCGTGAGGCACCGCGTCCTATCACGGTCGACGAGATTCACGAGCTCACGCATCAGTTTGGCGACGCTGCCGTGCGTATGCAGAAGGCCGGTGTCGATGGCGTCGAGGTCCATGCGGCGCACGCCCACGGCATGCTCGGCGGTTTCTTGACCCCGCTCTATAACAAGCGTACCGATGAGTACGGCGGCTCGCTCGACGCCCGCATGCGCTTTTTGCTCGAGGTCATCGCCGAGATTCGCGAGCGCTGCGGCAAGGACTTTATCATCGACGTCCGCATCTCGGGCGATGAGTACACCGATGGCGGTCTGACCCTCAACGACATGATCTACGTCTCGCGTCGCCTGGAGAAGGCCGGCGTCGACATGATTCATGTGTCGGGCGGCACCACCATCAAGCGCGGTTCCGCGATTCCTGCCGCCGGTACCCAGCAGGCCTCGCACGCTGCCTGCTCGCGCGAGATCAAAAAGCACGTCAACATTCCTGTCGCCACCGTCGGACGTATCAACGAGGCCTGGATCGCCGAGGAGCTGATCGAGGACGGCGCTGCCGACATCTGTATGATGGGCCGCGCCAATCTGTGCGATGCCGAGTTCTGCAACAAGGCCGCTGCCGGCAACGCCGACGACATCCGCCCCTGTATTGGCTGTCTGCGCTGCCTGAACGGCATTATGTTCGGCAAGCGCATCTCCTGCACCGTCAACCCGGACGTGGAGCGCGACGAGGCTGGCTACGAGCCTGCCGCCGAGGCCAAGAACGTGCTCGTTGTGGGCGCTGGTCCTGCGGGCATGGAGGCGGCCTACATTGCCGCCAAGCGCGGCCACAACGTAGTGCTCGTGGATAAGCAGGACGAGCCGGGCGGCGAGATGCGTATCGCGGCCGTTCCGACGGCAAAGCAGGAACTCACCCGCGTGATCAAGTATCAGTACCGTCGCCTGGCCGAGGTCGGCGTGAAGTGCGTATTTGGCACCGAGCTTACTGCCGATGACATTCAGCGTGACTACGCCGGCTACGAGGTCGTCCTGGCCTATGGCGCCGAGCCCATCGCCCCGGCCTTCATGCGGGGATTTAAGCAGGTCATGACGGCCGACGACCTGCTGGGTGGCAAGGCTTTCCCGGGTAAGAAGATCGTCATCGTGGGCGGCGGCACCGTTGGCTGCGAGACGGCCGATTACCTGGCCCCGTTGGTCAACGACCTGTCGCCGGCCAACCGCGATGTCACCGTCATCGAGATGACCAAGACGCTCGCCGCCAACGAGGGCGGTGCCGGTCGCGCGGTGCTCATCACGCGCATGCTCTCCAAGGGCGTCCACGTGCTGACCGAGGCCAAGGTGACCGAGATTACCGAGGACACTATCAGCTACGAGAAGGACGGCGAGGTCCACACCATCGCCGATGCCGATACGCTGGTACTTGCCATGGGCTATCGTCCCAATACCAAGTTGGCCGACGACCTTGCTGCAGCCGGCGTTACCACCCACGTGTTGGGCGATGCCAACAAGTGCGGCAACATCCGCGACGCCATCGGCGACGGCTACAAGATTGCCTGCGAGCTCTAGTCAACCCCTTGGTGCATGTGAGGCCTATCCCCGCGGCGTCAGTCGGTAGATAGCAAAAAGCGGCGGTCGTCCCGTACATGGGACGACCGCCGCTTGCGTTAGCTGCAATGAGTCGTGCGATTAGAGGCCCAGGATCTCCTTGACCTTGGCGATGATGGCCTCGTCGGTTGCGTTGGCAAAGAAGTACTCCTGGAAGTGTTCGCCGGCAAGTGCGCCCTTCACCAGGTCCTGATCGATCTCGCCCAGAACGTCGACAAGCGGACGCATAGTCACAGCGCGGACGCCGTCGAGGATCTTCTTGTTGCGCTGCTCGGGCTCAACACGCTCGGCAGGATAGCCGTTGCCCGAACCAAAGCCAAAGAGCTTCTCGAAGGTGTACTCAAGGTTGAGCTCCTGGCCCCAGCCGTTCTTGAGGGCGAAGGGCATGGCAACGGCGTTGCCATCGTTGACCTGGGCAAAGGTGTAGGCGTCGAGCGGGTCGGCAACGTGGCCGCACAGCACGCCGGGGAAGGAGTTACAGGCGAGCATGGCGCCCTCGCCGGTGCCGCAGCCGGTCACGACGTAGTCGGCAGCGCCGGAGTTCAGCAGCACGGCGGCAAGGATGCCGTTCTGCACGTAGGTGAGGGGCTTGGAGTCGGCATCGGCATACATGCCATAGTTAAAGACAGTGTGGCCCATGGGCTCGACAACCTTCTTAAGGGCAGCCTCAATCATAGGGTTCTTGGAGTTCTGAGAGTTTTCGTTGATCAGAGCGATTTTCATTGCGAATTACCTTCCTATTTCTAACTTGCGGTGGAATACGGACTGTTTTGCCTGATAGAAGCCAAAACCAATCCTTATCTCACCGCAACTCAAATGAAAAACGAGTGGATGAAACCTGATGTGGGCAGTTGCGGTGACGCTTATTGAGGCTGCTTTCCAATGTATGCGAGGATGCCGCCGTCGACGTAGAGGATGTGGCCGTTGACGAAGTTCGACGCGTCGGAAGCCAGGAACACGGCGGGGCCCTTCAGGTCCTCGGGCGTGCCCCAACGGGCGGCCGGCGTCTTGGCAATGATGAACTGGTCAAACGGGTGGCGGCTGCCGTCGGGCTGCGTCTCGCGCAGCGGTGCGGTTTGCGGCGTGGCGATGTAGCCGGGCCCAATGCCGTTGCACTGGATATTGGCCTCGCCAAACTCCGAGCAGATGTTCTTGGTGAGCATCTTGAGTCCGCCCTTGGCGGCGGCATAGCCGGCGATGGTCTCGCGACCCAGCTCGCTCATCATCGAGCAGATGTTGATGATCTTGCCGTGGCCCTTGGCGATCATGCCAGGCAGGCAGGCCTTTGACACGATAAACGGTGCGTTGAGGTCGATATCGACGACGCGGCGGAAGTCCTCGGCGCTCATGTCGAGCATCGGGGTACGCTGGATGACGCCGGCGTTGTTGACCAGGATGTCGGGCGTGGTGCCAAAGTCGGCCTCGATCTTGGCGATGAGCTCGGCGACGACAGTCTCGTCGGTGACGTCGGCAACATAGCCGTGAGCGTCAAAGCCCAGCTCACGGTAGTGCTTCTCGGCTTCGGCGACTTTGTCGGCGTGACGGGCGTTAAAGGCGATCTTGGCGCCGGCCTCTCCGAGCGCCTCGGCAATGGCCATGCCAATGCCGTAGGTGGCGCCGGTCACCAGTGCGACCTTGCCGTCCAGACGGAAGCTGTCCATAAGATCAGACATAGCGATCCTTTCAAAAGAAACGTTCATCTATATAAGTCTTGCTTTTCATACAAGGTCAGTATAGGTGAAGCGGCGTAATAGCCACCCCTTATTCCCTAAAATCAGGTGAACGTTCACTTTTAAAAGGTAAACGGTGATCTCGCCCTTGCCGCGCGGACGTTTATTCGCTCTGTTCCTGCGTGCTCTCTGCGATCATGTTGCGGTTGTACACCAGATGCAAATACATCGCATCGTGCGCTGCGGTGGGATTGCGCGCGGCGATGGCGTCGGCCACGCCACGGTGGGTGCGGATGGTCTCCTCAACCAGCTTTTTGCCGGTCACGTCAATAAACAGGGGGACAGACGCCTTGAGCACGCCCATTAGGCGGGGAACGACGAGGTTTCCGGAGCTCTCGGCAATGGCATTGTGGAACGCGGTGTCGGCGGCGGAGTAATCCTCACCGGCCTCGGCCAGGCGCTCGGATTCGTCGCAGAGCTCTTTGATACAGACGACCTGGTTGTTGGTTGCGTGCTCGGCTGCCATGCGTGCAATCTGCGGCTCGATCATAAAGCGCACCTCGAGTAGGTCGCGCGCCAGACGCTGCTTGTCGTCGATAAAGGTAAAGCCCAGCGGGTCGTCGGCAACGCCGGGGTTTGATGCCACATAGGTGCCCGAGCCCTGTTTAATGCGCACGATGTTGCGCGACTGCAGCAGCTTCATGGCTTCGCGTACGGTGCTCCTGCCAGCACCCAGGCGCTCGACGAGCACAGCCTCCTTGGGCAGGCGGTCGCCTTGCTCAAGATGCTCATCCAGGATCAGTTGAATGATTTTATCTGCTATTTGTTCGGGGAGTCCCGATTCGGCGCGGGCCATAGCTATACCTTTCATTACAAAATTCATCTGAGCTATTTTAGCGCACCACGGATACGATATTGGCCGCTGGATTTGAGTCGGGCGGCTTAGATATACCGATCGCAGCGCAAATACGACCGTTTACCAAATACATCAGATGTATTTCGAACAAATTTCAAAATGAAACATCAGACCTATTGAAAACACGCTATAGTCATCAGACGAATTCAAAAGGTCTGATGAATTGGAGGAAAGATGTCAGACCCAACGTTTATGGCCGACCCCACCAGGCTGGTCATCGCCGCCATCGTGGGCATTGCGCTGCTGCTTGCGCTCATCATTAAGTTCAAGCTGCATCCCGTGCTTTCGATGATGGTCTCGGCGCTCGCGATCGGCATCGGCGCCGGTATGCCGCTCGACCTGGTGGCGGACACTGTCACCAAGGGCGTGGGCACCACGCTGCAAAACATCGCCCTGCTCATTGGCCTGGGCTCGATGTTTGGTCAGATTCTTGAAGAGAGCGGCGGCGCCAAGAAGATCGCCCAGACCTTCATCGATACCTTTGGGCAGGGTCATTCCAGCTGGGCGCTGGGAATTACCGGTCTGGTTATCGGCACTACGGTGTTCTTTGAGGCCGGCGTGGTCGTTTTGATCCCACTTGCGTTTAGCGTGGCATCGCAGACCAAAAAGTCGACGCTCTACTACGGCATCGCGCTGCTCGCAGGACTTGCCGCTGGCTATGCGTTTGTGCCGCCATCGGCCGGTTCGGTTCTGGTCGCCGGCACGCTCGGTGTCGACCTGGGCACCATGATTCTCGTCGGTATCCCTACCGCCTTCATCGCTATGGCGATCGCCGGCGTCATCTGGGGTCGCAACGTGGGCAGTCGCATTTTTACCGATGTTCCGGAGCACTTTACCTCTGCCGAGGGTGCGAGCGACGAAAAGGAGCTTCCCTCCTTTGGCATGGTGCTTGCCATCGTGCTCACGCCGCTTTGTCTGATTTTGCTGGGCACGTTGTCCTCTTATATCCCCATGCCCGCCGAGCTCGCCTCGATTCTCGCCTTCCTGGGCAAGCCGTTTGTCGCTTTGACGCTCGCCACGCTCGTCGCGATGTATCTGCTGGGCGCGCGGCGCGGCTACTCCGGCGCCGAGCTCAAGGCCCTGCTCGACCGCTCTCTTAAGCCCGTCGGCATGATTTTGCTGGTTATCGCCTGCGGCGGCGTCATTCGCTGGATGCTGCAGGACTGCGGCTTGGGCCAGGTTATCGGCCCTATGCTCGAGGCCTCACCGCTGCCTTTGGTGGTCGTTGCCTTTTTGATTGCCGTCATGGTGCGTGCCTCTGTCGGCAGCTCCATCGTCGCTATGACCATGGCATCGGGCATTATGGCCGCCATGCCCGCGGTTGCCGGAGCCTCGGTGCTCATGCGTGCCGCTATCTGTCTTGCCATCTGCGGCGGTGCCACGGCCCTCTCGCACGTCAACGATGCCGGTTTTTGGATGTGCTCCTCGTTCCTGGAGATTGACGAGAAGACCACCCTCAAGTCCTGGACCGTTATGGAGACGCTCATCGGCCTTTCGGGTCTTGCCTGCGCTCTGGTGATCTCGTTCTTCGCCTAGTTCGCGTAGCTAAGCATCTTCCGCCGAGTGCATCGCTCGGTACCCATTTACCCCTGATTCATTAACCAACGATTGGTACAACCGTTCAAACCAAAAGAGGAGAACATCATGGACGAGAAGACCAAGACACAGATTCAGCAGGAGGCAGCCGACCTGGTTGCCAAGCTGCAGCCGCGTTCCGGCAAGTTTCGCACCATCAGCCCCGAGATGGACCCGCTGCGTCTGGGGTCTGGCTGGACCATCGAGGATCTGGACAAGCCGCAGGTCATTATCGAGTCGACGTTCGGCGACTCGCACCCGGGTTCTGCCGGCCTGTTTGATCTGGTCGAGGAGGTCCGTGCTGGCGTTGCCGAGGCTGGCGGTCACGGTGCCCGTTACTTCTGCACCGATATCTGCGACGGCGAGGCCCAGGGCCACGACGGCATTAACTACTCGCTGCCCAGCCGCGACATGATCGCCAACATGATCGAGATCCATGCCAAGGCCACCCCGTTCGACGCCGGCGTCTTTGTCGCCAGCTGCGATAAGGGCCTGCCTGCGAACCTCATGGCCATGGGCCGCATCAACATCCCCTCCATCGTCGTTACCGGCGGTGTCATGGATGCCGGTCCCGATTTGTTGACCCTGGAACAGCTCGGCGCGATTTCTGCCCGCTACGAGCGCGGCGAGATTTCCCGCGAGGAGCTTGAGTTTGCCAAGCACAACGCATGTCCCAGCTGCGGCGCCTGCTCCTTTATGGGTACCGCCTCGACCATGCAGGTCACGGCCGAGGCCCTGGGCCTTATGCTCCCCGGCACGGCTCTGCTGCCCGCCACCAGCTCCGACCTGCGCGAGTTCGCCCGCGAGGCCGGCCGTCAGTCCGTGTGGCTCTCCGAGCACAACCTGTGCCCCCGCGACATCGTGACCAAGGAGTCCTTCGAGAACCTCATCATGGTTCACGGCGCCATCTCCGGTTCCACCAATTCGCTGCTGCACATCCCCGCGATCGCCCGCGAGTTTGGCATCGAGATGTCCGCCGACGATTTCGATCGCCTGCACCGTGGCGCCCACTACCTGCTCAACGTTCGCCCCGCAGGCGAGTGGCCGGCGCAGTTCTTCTACTATGCGGGCGGCGTGCCGCGCATCATGGAGGAGATCAAGTCGATGCTCCACCTCGACGTTATGACCGTCACCGGCAAGACTCTCGGCGAGAACCTCGAGGGCCTCAAGAACAACGGTTACTACGAGAAGTGCGGCCGCTACTTGGAGAAGTGGAACCTCAAGCGCGAGGACATCATTCGCCCGTTTGACCAGGCCTTTGGTACCGACGGCTCCATCGCCATCCTCCACGGCAACCTTGCTCCCGAGGGCGCCGTCGTCAAGCACACGGTTGTTCCGCGCGAGATGTTCCAGGCTACGCTCAAGGCCCGTCCGTTCGACTGCGAGGAGGACGCCATTCACGCCGTCCTGACGCACGAGGTCAAGCCCGGCGATGCCGTTATCATTCGCTACGAGGGCCCCAAGGGTTCCGGTATGCCCGAGATGTTCTACACCACCGAGGCTATCGCCAGCGATCCCGAGCTGGGTGCGAGCATTGCCCTGATCACCGATGGCCGCTTCTCCGGCGCCTCCAAGGGCCCGGCTATCGGTCATGTTTCGCCCGAGGCCGCTGTGGGCGGTCCGATTGCCCTGATTGAGGAGGGCGACCTTATCCGAATCAACATCCCCGAGCGCTCGCTGTCCATCGTGGGCATCGCCGGCAAGGAGATGGAGCCGGCCGAGGTCGACGCCGTCCTGGCCGAGCGCCGAGCCGCTTGGAAGCCCAAGGCTAATCGTTACACCTCCGGCACGCTCAAGTTCTTTACCGAGCGTGCAGTTTCCGCCATTCAGGGTGGCTACATGGAGTAGCGCACGTACGCATCGAATTTCTCCTCTCATAGATGTGCGGCACAAAGAGCCCCGAGTTCATATGCCACGTCACCGGGGCGCGTTGTTCAGCGCCGCCGGGGCGCTCCACTCAAACGACAAGAGACGTCTTACGCAAGCGCCCGCGTCCGTGGATAAAACCACGGGCGTGGGCGCTTCACTTTATTCCCAGCCGCTTTATTCACGGCCCTTCCACACGTCAGGCTCGTAGCCAACGGTTGCCTGGCGGCCGTTGCGAACGATGGGCTCACGAAGAATCTGCTGGTTATCGAGCACCTTTTCGAACTTCTGGTCGGCAGCAAGATACTGTACGAGCGCAACCGTGTCGGCATCTTTCGCCTTTGGATCGATCACAGCGTCGATCCCGCCGACGGCGCGCGCCACGCTTTCGAGCTCGCCTTCGCTCAATTCTCGTCCGTCCATGATACGACAAGGGAGCCGAGCAAAAACAGAGCAGGCGGAGATGGAGGAGGACGGCGACCGACCGTCGGCAAGAGTCGGCCGGATCGGACTGGCGCCCAGCGCGCGCCGGCGACACGCTCGCAGCTGCACACATAGCCGATGTACAAGCTCGCCGCGGCGTTCCCTCGCCCCGCGGTGTGGCGATAGAGAAGCACGCCACCCGTCAACGATGGCGCCTCGGTGAAGAAAATCAACGTCTGGGTTACATCCCTTGAAAGGGGCGAAGACGGCTGCTAGAATACCTCCCCGCTATGAAGGATTTGACCAAAGCATACATCGCAATTCGGCGGCCCCTGGTATACGGGGCCTCTCCTGTTGTTCCCCAAGTGCGCTCTGAGCAGCCGCTTTCTTCCTGTCGTATCTGATGCACGCATAGCACGTGCATGTTATTTCGCCCGTGGGCCGGCGCGCCTTCGGCGAAGAATCGAAT
>UQYA01000073.1 GCA_900545165.1 uncultured Collinsella sp. | reverse complement strand
CGTACAGGTGCACGTTGGGCGTGCCGTGGGCCTCGTTGTAGGCCACGGACTGCAGCAGGCCCGGCAGCAGCGAGCGACGCATCTCGGTCTGCTCGGCCACCAGCGGGTTCATGAGCACCACGGGGCAACCGCGGCCCTCGGTGGACATGCCGATCTTCTCCAGGTCGCCCGGGGCGGCAAAGCCAAAGGTCGTGGTCTCGTTGAGGCCGCAGGCGCGCAGGATCTCGCCGACCTTGCGGGTGAGCTTCTGCTCGCGGGTCAGACCGCCGATGTGGTTCTTGGCAGCCGGGATGGTCGCCGTCACGCGGCCCATGCCCCACAGGCGCAGGACCTCCTCGATCAGATCGATCTCGCGCGGCAAGTCGGGACGGAAGCTCGGCGGCGTGACCATAAAGTCCTCGCCGTCGCGCTCGACGGTGCAGCCCAGGCGGGTGAGCGAGCGCTCGATAAAGTCGGACTCGATGTCGGCACCGCAGATGGCGTGCACGCGGGCCAGGCGCAGCTTGATGCTGTCGATGGTCTTGGGCGCGGGGAACACGTCCACATAGCCGGGAGCGACCTCGCCGCCGGCGATCTCCTCAATCAGCGCGCAGGTAACGTTGGCAACATCCACGCAGCCGGTCTCGTCAACCTGGCGCTCAAAGCGAATGGAGGCGTCGGAGATCAGCGAAAGGTCGCGGCTGGTGTGCGAGGTGCGGCCGGCGTTGAAGCAGGCGCTCTCGACCATCACGTCAACGGTATCGTCCTCGATCTCGGAATCCATGCCACCCATAACGCCGGCCAACGCCACGGGGCGCTCGCCGTCGGTGATGAGGCCCATGCCGGCGTCGAGCACGCGCTCCTCGCCGTCGAGCGTCGTGAACTTCTCGTCCTGCTGGGCGGCACGAACCACCACACGACGGTGGCCATCGCGCTCGGCAAAGGTGTCCAGGTCAAAGGCGTGCAGCGGCTGACCGGTGAGCATCATCACGTAGTTGGTGATGTCGACGATGTTGTTGTGCGGGCGCACGCCCAGGGCGTTGAGGCGCTTGACCATCCAGTCTGGCGACGGGCCGACCTCGACGTTGCGCACGATGCGGGCAACGTAGCGGTCGCACAGGCCCTCGTCGGCAATCTCGACCGAAAGCTCGTCGTCGGTCGCTCGGCCGGTCTCGGCCTTGATGGCGGGCAGCTCAACGTGGAAATCGCGGTCGAAAATTGCGCCGGTCTCGCGGGCCATGCCGATCATGGACAGGCAATCGGGGCGGTTGGGCGTGATCTCGCAGTCGAGCACGGTGTCGCTCGAGCCCACGTACTCGGCAAACGGCATGCCGCAGGGCGTATCCTCGGGCAGGATCATGATGCCGGAGTGGTCGCCGCCCAGGCCGAGCTCGCGCGCAGAGCAGTTCATGCCCATGGACACGACGCCGCGAAGCTTGCTCTTCTTGATCTTGACGTCGCCGGGCAGGACAGCGCCAATCATGGCCGTGACGATGTGGTCGCCGGCCTCGAAATTCTGCGCGCCGCAGACGATCTGCAGCGGGGCGGGGTTGCCTTCGGCGTCGAGATTCTTGTCGCCCACGTCGACCGAGCACACATACATGTGGTCGCTATCGGGGTGCGGGGTCTTGGTGAGCACCTTGGCAGTCACCACGTGGTCGAAGGACTCGCCCACGGTGTCGATTGCCTCGACCTCGGTGCCGGTACGGATATATTCGTCCGAAAGGGTCTTGGGATCCTCCGGAATATCAATCATGGTCTTGAGCCAGTCGTAAGAAACACGCATCTAACTGGTCTCCTTTCATAAATGCGGCTTTGAGCCGGAAACTGCAACTAAGAAGAAAGCGTTCTAGAACTGGTTCAAGAACCTCATGTCACCAGTCATCAACGTGCGCAGGTCGGGCAGGTCGTAGCGCAGTGCCGCGACGCGCTCGGCGCCAATACCAAAGGCGAAGCCGGTGTACTTCTCGGGGTCGATGCCGCAGTTGATCAGGACGTTGGGGTCGACCATGCCGCAGCCCAGGATCTCGATCCAGCCGCTGTGCTTGCAGAAGTTGCAGCCCTTGCCGCCGCAGACGTGGCAGCTCACGTCCACCTCGCAGCTAGGCTCGGTGAAGGGGAAGAAGTGCGGACGGTAGCGCGTCTTGCGGTCCTCGCCAAACATGCACTTAACAAAGTAGTCGAGCGTGCCCTTAAGATCGCCAAAGGTGATACCCTCGTCGACGACCAGGCCCTCGATCTGGTTGAACTGCGGCAGGTGGCAGGCGTCGGCCGTGTCGGGACGGTAGACGGTACCCGGGCAGATCATGTAGATGGGCGGCTTCTGCGACTCCATAGTGTGGATCTGCACGCCCGAGGTCTGGGTGCGCAGCAGCACGTCGGACTCGCCGTGGGCGTGTGCCTCGGGATGAGCGACGCTGCCGGGGTTGTTGTCGACCACGTAGAAGGTGTCGCGGGCCGAGCGGCTCGGGTGATCCATGGGCGCGTTGAGCGCGGTGAAGTTGTAGTAGGAGGTGTCGACCATGGGGCCGGACTCGACGGTGTAGCCGATGCCGCAGAAGATGTCCTCGGCCTCCTCGATGATCTGCTTAATCAGGTGCTGGTGACCGATCTGCGGGCGAATGCCCGGCAGCGTGATATCGACGGCCTCGTGCTCGAGCGCGTGCTTAAGTGCGGCGGCCTTCATCTCGGTGGTGCGCTCGTCGAGCATTCCCTCGATCAGCTGGCGCATCTCGTTGGCGCGCTTGCCCATCACGGGACGATCCTCGGGGGCGAGCTTGCCCATCATGCGCATCAGGCCGGTGATGCGGCCCTTGCGGCCGAGCAGCTCAACGCGCGCGGCCTCGAGCTTTGCGGCGTCGTCGGCGCCTGCGACGAGCTCCTTGGCCTCTTCCTCGAGTTTGACCAGATCATCAATCAGACTCATGTCTTCCCTTTCGTCTCTCGCGCTCCCCGCTTGCCGAGGCGGCTGCCGCCGTCTGACGTTGCGAAAACGCGGCCCGGTTCGGTAACAAAAAACCGCCCTCGGGCATGTGCATTGCCCAAGGACGGTTGAATTCCGCGGTACCACCTTGTTTGACCCGGCGGATGTCTGGCCCGCCGCGCCCACTCTTTGCCCCTTGTCGCGAGGCTCACGGCTTCCCTACTGGGGCTTCGCCGCCGCTGGCCGCGTGCCCGTTGAGGTTGCTGCTCGGGAGTGAACGCTTGGCCCTTGCCACCGCAGGAAGGCTTGCAGCCCATGACCTTCCCTCTCTTGCCGGCGACGCGACGGGCAAAACCCTCTCCGTCAACGCATTGGGCTATAGGATAACACATTCTGCGAGCATATCGCCGCGTTCCGTTTTGTTCGCGCTGGGTACAAGGCAGGTAGCTGTGCAAACTGGCCGCGCGCCCACCTGCGGCGCTCGACCTGCGAGATTAAGGATACGGTATGGGAAAGAAACTCGATAAGAAGGCCCAGGCCGCCGTGGCAAAGGCTGCCAAGGGCGTCAAGGCCGCTAAAGTCGATAAGGCCGTCAAAAAATTCCGCAAGCTCGAGGGCAAGCTGTGGACTCGCGAGTACCTGCTCAAGATTGCCGAGTTTGACGGCGCGACTATTGCTCCCGCCAACGGTGCCGCCGCCCGTGCCGACGCCATGGGCACCCTTGCCGGCGAGCACCATAAGCTCCTGACCAGCGAAAAGTCTGTCGAACTCGTGTACTCGCTGGCACGCGAGACCGTCGCCGGCGGCAAGATCGACGACCCGCAGCTGCTTGACGAGATCCGCGTGCTCGGCCGCGATCAACGCGAGGCAAGCGTTATTCCTACCGAGGAGGCCGAAGCCTGGACCAGGCTCACCTGCGAGGCCGACGCCGTGTGGCACAAGGCCAAGGCGGCCAATGACTGGGCGAGCTTTGAGCCCTATGTGGATAGAATCGTCGCCCAGCTTAAGCATCAGGCCGAGCTCATGGACCCCAAGCGCGACCCATACGACGTTTGGCTCGACCAGTACGAGCGCGGCCTTTCTGCCAAGAGCTTCGACGCGTTTTGCGAGGAGGTTAAGGCCACGGTCGTGCCGCTCGTGCACGCCATCGGCGAGCGCGGCCAGCAGCCCGCTGCCGACTTTTTGCATGCCCGCGTGCCCGAGGCCGCCCAGCGCGCCATGAGCTTTGACCTTATGAAGCTCGTCGGCCTAGACCTGGACGACACCACGCTTGCCTTTACCGAGCATCCGTTTAGCGAGGGCTTTGCCGTGGGCGATGCACGCATCGCGACGCACATCTACGAGAACGACTGTATCTCCAACGTCTTCAGCATCATCCACGAGGCAGGTCACGCCATGTATGAGCTGGGCGTGAACCCCGCCTATGCGCGCACGTGCCTGGAGGGTGGCACCTCCATGGGCATCCACGAGAGCCAGAGCCGCTTCTTTGAGAACACCGTGGGTCGCAGCCGCGCCTTTATGGGACCGCTGCTCGAGGTACTGCGCCGCCACGCACCCGAGGTCTACGGCGACGTCGACGAGGACACGCTCTACCACGCCGTGAACATCGCGCAGCCTTCGCTGATCCGCACCGAGGCCGACGAGCTCACCTATCCGCTGCACGTTATGGTGCGCTATGAGATCGAGCGCATGCTGTTTGCCGGCGAGGCCACGGCCAAGGACATCCCCGCGCTTTGGAACCGCTTCATGGATGAGTACCTGGGCATTCCGGTTCCCGACGACACGCGTGGTTGCCTGCAGGATACGCACTGGAGCGGCGGCTCGTTTGGCTACTTCCCCACCTATGCGCTGGGCAGCGCCTACGACGCCATGTTTGTGCCGGCCATGTGCCGCGACGGCGTCGACCTTACCGGCGCCTGCGCGAGCGGCGACCTGACACCCGTCCGCGCCTGGCTGGGCGAGCACATTTGGCAGTGGGGCCGCGCCAAGGACGCGCCGGAGCTCATCAAGGGCGCCTGCGGCATGGCGTTCGATGCCCGCTACTACTGCAGCTACCTCCAAGACAAGTTCACCACGCTCTACGAGCTGTAAAGCTTAGGCGACACGCCAACGCAAAGGGGGCGCCGCGGAACCAATCCGCGGCGTCCCCTTTCCACCTAGTCGTTTAAGAACGTCCCCAATGACTACCTTACAGAGCTTCCAGCGCGTTGGCGATGCGCTTCATGGCGGCATCGGCGGATGCTTGGTCGGGCGCCTCGGCCAGCACGCGGATAACCGACTCGGTTCCGCTCTTGCGTACGAGCACGCGGCCCTCGCCCGCCAGCGACGCCTCGGCCTCGGCGATGGCGTTCTGCACGCCCATGTTCTCGAGCGCGGCGTCCTTGTCCGCCACGTGCACGGCCACCTGCGCCTGCGGCAGCAGCTTGCACGGAGCCGTGAGCTGCGAGAGCGTCTCACGCTCGGCACGAATCACTTCCATCACGCGCAGCGAGGTCATAATGCCGTCGCCCGTGCGCTCGATATCGCCAAAGATCGTATGGCCCGTCTGCTCGCCACCCAGGCTGTAGCCGCCCTCGCGCATCTTGGCATACACGTGACGGTCGCCCACACCGCTGGTCACGGCGCTCAGACCGGCAAGCTCCAGCGACTTGACCAGGCCAAAGTTGCTGGCAATCGTCGGCACCACGGTACCGCCCGAGAGTCGCCCGTGCTTGTTCAGATACACGCCGCACACGTACAGGATCTGATCGCCGTCTACCACGCGACCGCGCTCGTCCACGGCCAGGCAGCGATCGGCATCGCCGTCATAGGCAAAGCCCACGTCCAGGCCCTGCTCCACCACATGGCGCTGCAGGCGCTCCATATGCGTGGAGCCGCAGTCGACGTTGATGTTAAAGCCATCGGGCGCGGCGTTGATCACGCGCACGTCGGCGCCCAGTGCGTCGAACACCGGCTTGGCCACCGAGGATGCCGAGCCGTTGGCGCAGTCGATACCGATCTTGACGCCCTGCAGCGAAAAGTTCGCGCTGGCGATGAGCGAGGCAATATAGCGGTTGCGGCCCTGCATGTAATCGACCGTGGCGCCGATATGGTTGCCCGTTGCCAGCGGTACCTCGCTCTTGCCATCGATGTAGTCCTCGATGAGCTCCAGCACGTCCTCGTCCATCTTAAAGCCGTCGCTGTTGACGAGCTTAATGCCGTTATCGCAAAACGGGTTGTGGCTCGCACTGATCATGATGCCGCAATCGAAGCAGCCCTCCACGGTCTGATGTGCCACGCCCGGCGTCGGGATCACGTGCAGTATATAGGCGTCCGCACCGCTCGCGACCAGGCCGCTCACCAGCGCCGCCTCGAACATATAGCTCGAGCGACGCGTGTCCTTGCCCACGATGACGCGCGCCTTGCGCTCGCGGTTGACACCGTAATACCAGCCCACAAAACGGCCAATCTTATAAGCATGCTCTACCGTCAGCCCAACGTTGGCCTCACCGCGAAAGCCGTCGGTGCCAAAGTACTTCATGCGCTCTCCTTACAAAACAGGGGCGAACAGATTGCCTGTCCGCCCCAAAATGGTACTCGATTATCTGCGCTACCAGAAAAACCCTACGCCGACGCGCTGTCGCGAGCCGCCTGGCATGTAGGAGTCTGACGCAGCGTAAGCGGCTTGTCCCCCGCCTCGGCCGACGTGGTCAGCGTATACGTGATCGTCGTCGTCTCGCCAGCATGCAGGTCAACGGTGCCCGAATAGAAGGGGATTCCATGCCACGTAGCGGCGCCAAGCCCAAACTGGGTCCCTTCAACCGTAAGGTCGCTGATGTTGCCGCCCGTCGGGGCAAACAGTGAGACATTCAGACGTTCGTCATCACGTGCGGCATCGGTTGCGTTCGCCGCAACGTAGTCGGGCAGCTTGCCAGCCTCCTCCTGCGTCATGATGTTCGTCAGGGTAACGGTGATGCGATAGGAGCACGTGCCATCGCCGTTCTTCACGCCCTGGCCAATCTGCGTGTCGGCGTTCAAATACCAGTCGAGTTTGGAGAAACTCAGGTTGTTAAAGTAAACGCCAGCAACGGGATCGGCACTCGGGTCATCCGGATCGGGCAGCGAAGCGTCAATGCCCGTCTCCTTGATGGCATTCTGCTCATCACCGTTTCTCATCCAAGCAATCAGACGGCCCTCTTCGGCACCGCGCTCGAATGCACCGACAAGCTTCGTAACGTCGACGTCACCGATGCTACCGAGAATCTTGTCGAAGGCGGCGCTGGCAACAGATGCAAAGATGCCGTCCGATTCCTCGACCGGATAGTTCCAATACACATCGTGCATGAGAACCTTCGCCGCGTTGGTACCGTCGACGACCGTACCATCGGGCAGCGAGACACTACCGACAAGGCCCAGCAGGTACTGCAAGAACACCGGATCGATGCCGACGACGCCATCAACGTCCTGCCCATACTGGGACTTCCACAGTGCGGCAACACGCTGCGAGTTGCGGGGCCAATCGGGCGAATACGTGTTACCAGAGCTGTACAGGTTACTGTGGTCGCCAAACAGCGCCTCGTCCTCTTCGTCGACGCTCTCAACCGCCTCGTCTTTGCTGCGCGCAATACATGGAACAAAGTCACCGATCGACATCTGGCCATCTGCAACTGAAATCAAACCTTGCGAACCGCCAAAGCCGCCACAAGCACGAATCTCGACGTTGTTCATGGCGTACACAAGGTAGTTGCGCGTCTGGCCGTTGGCGCCGAGCATCTGGGGAAGGACGGGGGCGACCTTCTCCGCCGCGTCAACCGCGCCGTTGAGGGTGGCAAAGCCGTCCTTGGCCTTATCGACCAGCTCAGTCACCTGGGAAATATGAGTATCGCCAATGCCCTGGATCTTCTCGTTGGCGCTCTTGAACACCTTCGAGCTGCTGGAAAGCGAATCGGCGACCGCCTGCAGCGCGGATACGTTAATCATACCGTCCTGGAACAGCTTGCCGGGCGTGGCCTGCGAAAGGTTATCGGCCATGGGAACCAGCGCGTTGCTCGAGACATCGGACAGGGCATCAATCATGGTGCGGGCTGCGTTGATGTCACTGCCATACACCGGGATAAACGAAGCCGCCGTCCACAGCGGGCTCGAGGTCTCCGCCTTCATGCTGTCGCAGAGCTCATCGATCTTTTTCGCGTCGTCAGGCAGCGTCGAAAAATCGCCCGACGTGACCTTATCCTTAAGGCCACCGACGATCTCGACAGCCTCCTTCGCTTCGCTCTTTACGGTCTTTGCCGAGTTAAGCAGCATAAAGCCGCTTGCGCCAAGCACAACGAGAAGCACCGCGACTACAGCGGCAATAATGGCGCCAGTGTGACGCTTTTTGCGCTCGCCCTTGCGATGGCGATGACGGACCAGACCGTCAGAGGTCGAACTCGACGAAGCGTCGCTACCGTAGTTCAAGCCAAAATCGTAATAATCTTCCTTGGAACCCGAGCCCGCAAACTCGGTACCGTTATCATCCAGGCGGGCGAACGTGCCAGTCTCGGAGGCGCCGGTGTAAATCGTGCCAAGGTTACCCGTAAGCCCCGCGCCACCAGCAGAGGGAGTATTGTTGGCGGCCTTGCCGGCATTAACGTTGCCGGCAGCATTCGCGGCGTTGGCAGCACCTGCGTTGTTCGCAGGCACCGAAGGAGCCCCGCTCGGCTGCGACGCGGAGGTTGCACCGCCCGCAAAGACATTCCCTCTTGCACGGCCGGTCTTTTTTGCCTTTTGAGACTGCTCGTACAGAGCGGTAAACATCGCCGTCTCGCCCGGGGACACGCGCTTACCGGAACCGCCCTGTCCAGCGCCGCCCGGCGTGCCGGCCTTACCAGCCCCGTTCGGACGCGGCGGAACTGCAGGGCGGCCGCTATCGCTGCCCTTAAAGTGATTACCAGCCATAAAGAAATCCTCGCAATTGAGTCGCAATGAAAAAGTCCATAACGTTGCTAGTTTATGGCATTTTGAGCATCGACAGCTAAACTCCAGACACGGACATCAATTGGCGAAAATGCGGCACAACACCTTTTCTGTCTTGGCGGCGGCGCTAGCTACACCGTAAGGAACATCATCACGATGATCATGACAAAGCCGATAAGGTCGGTCGGCAAAAACACCGTGCCCAGCATAACGGCACTCGTGATGGTCGCCGAGACCGGCTCCACGGTTCCGATGAGGCTTGCGCGGACCGAGCCAATGTCCTTAACGCCCTGCATATAGAGCATGTAGGCAAAAAACGAACCGATGACCACGAAC
>UQYA01000072.1 GCA_900545165.1 uncultured Collinsella sp. | reverse complement strand
CTTGAGACGGCTCCACTGGCGATCGAAGAAGTACTGCGTCATCTGGTGGTAAAGCATGCGCTCGGGATGGGCGGCGCAGACCCTGCTGGATGCATCGCCGCGGCGGCGGAGTTTCTCGGGCCACTCCCAAAAGGCCTTGAGCCCGCACTCCTCTTTGACGGTCATGAACTCACAGTAGGGGATGAGCCAGTCCTCGTTGGCCTGGATAAAGTCATCGAAATCGGCCGGCTTGTCGGCAGCAAAGCGCTCAGCGGCGCGGTCGAGAATCTGACGGCGGCCGCCAAAGATAGCGCCATAGTCGACATTGCTGGGGTCGGATCCCAGATACACACCATCGATATCGCACTGCTCCAGATAGCCGGCTTCGATAAGCTCGGCAAAGTCGATAAAGTTGGGGTTGCCCGCGCGGGCCGAGAACGACTGATAGGGCGAATCGCCATAGCTGGTCGTCGTAAGGGGCAGAATCTGCCAGTAATGTTGTTTGCACGAGGCGAGAAAATCGACGAAGTCGTAGGCATTCCAGCCAAAGCCGCCGATTCCGTATGGTCCGGGCAGAGATGAGACGGGCATGAGGACGCCGCTTGCACGCTCCATGAATGCGCTCACCAACCTTCTTGTTGTGGGGTCGGCCTGCCGATAGGTGTGCAGTCCGCCTCCGATGTTCTGATTCGATATGCCTATTGTAAAACATGTTGTTTAAACATGTATAGGCAAGATAAAAAAGTTGGTCGATTTTCGGCGAATGGTTACATGCCATGAAAAAGCCCCGACCTCACAACGTGAGATCGGGGCAAGAGCGGTATGTAGGTTTTTGCTACTCGGCGTCGGCGAAGCCGTTGGGGTTGTGGCTCTGCCAGTTCCAGCTATCGCGGCACATATCCGCGATGTTGTACTGAGCCTTCCAGCCCATCATGCGCTCGGCCTTTGAGGCATCGCACCAGTTGGCGGCGATATCGCCGGCGCGGCGCTCGCGAATCACATAGGGCAGCTCCTTGCCGCAGGCCTTGGAGAAGGCGGCGACGACCTCGAGTACCGAGGTACCGGTGCCGGTGCCCAGGTTAAAGATCTCGACGCCGGTCTTGCCGTTCATCCAGTTGAGGGCGGCAACGTGGCCCGAGGCCAGGTCGCAAACGTGGATATAGTCGCGCACGCCGGTGCCGTCGGGAGTGGGGTAGTCATTGCCAAAGACCTGAACGGCCTCGAGCTTGCCCACGGCAACCTGCGCGACATAGGGCACCAGGTTGTTGGGGATGCCCTTGGGGTCCTCGCCGATCAGGCCCGACGGATGGGCGCCGATGGGGTTGAAGTAGCGGAGCAGCACAACGTCCCACTCGGGGTCGGCGGTGTGAACGTCCATAAGGATCTGCTCGATCATCCACTTGGTCCAGCCATAGGGGTTGGTTGCGGGCTTCTTGGGGTCTTCCTCGGTGACGGGCGGGTTGTCCGGGTCGCCGTAGACGGTCGAGGAGCTCGAGAAGATGATGGACTTGCAGCCATGGTTGCGCATGACGTCGATGAGCACCAGGGTGTTTTCGATGTTGTTGTGGTAGTACTCGACGGGCTTGCTCACCGACTCGCCGACGGCCTTAAAGCCGGCGAAGTGGATGACGCGGTCGATCTGATGGGTGTCGAAGATCTTGTTCATGGCCTCGCGGTCGAGCACGTTGGCCTCGTAGAAGGTGAGGTTCTTGGCAGCCTCTTCGCCCACGATGGTCTTGACGCGGTCGACGGCGACGGCGCTGGAGTTGGAGAGGTCGTCGACGATGACGACCTGGTAGCCGCCCTCGAGCAGCTGAACGACGGTGTGCGAGCCGATAAAGCCGGCGCCACCGGTTACGAGGACGCAGGTGTCTTTGGGGTCGAGTGCTTTGGACATGTAGTCTCCTATCGAATCAGGAACACTTCTTCAGGGGAGTATAGCGCAGGCAGGGGCACCCAAAACGTGCAGGGCAGGAAAAGCAGATGAACATGCTAACGTACTCATGGAAATGTTTGGCGTGGGCATACCCTCGACCTTGACGTTTGCATACGAGCCGCCGACCATACGGTTTGCTGCCGTTCGTGGAAATCGTTGGGATGCGCCAGATGTACGCTAATATGTATGAGTTGAGCGACATATAAATAAACATGTAACGGAGTAGATATGTCACCAAACAGCGATTCCATCCTTTCCCAGGAGCTTTCGCGTCGCACCGCCCTCAAGGCCCTGTTCGGCGCAGCTTCTGCAGCCGTTCTTTTTGGTCTGCCTGCTCGCGCCCATGCTGCGGAGGCCACCAAGGAAACCACCGACAAGCTCAATGCGGCCCAGGCTCAGCTTGACGAGGTCCAGGCCCAGCTCGACAGCATCGCAAACGAATACGCGGCGCTGGCCAACAAGAACGCCCAGACCCTCAACGATATCGAGGGCGTACAGGGCCAGATTGACAGCACGCAGGCACAGATTGACGAAAAGAAGGCCGAGCTCAAAAAGAAGCGCGACGATCTTTCCGATCGCGTTTCCGCCAGCTATAAGTCGGGCGGCACCAACATCCTGTCGCTGCTGCTCGCCTCGGGTTCGTTTGAGGAGCTCGTCGCCAATGCGCACTATGTTGAGAAGATCAACAAGAGCGACCGCGACGCCATCGAGGACATTCAGACCATCCAGGAAGAGCTCGATGCGCAAAAGACCGAGCTTGAGTCGCAGAAGGCCGACTTGGAGAAGCTCAAGGACCAGCAGACTGCCCAGATGCAGGACATGCAGGCCAAGCAGCAGGAGGTCCAGACGGTTCTGAACGGCCTCTCTGACGACGTCAAGGAGCTCATGGCTCAGCGTGATTCCGAGATTCTCGCTGCCGCCCAGGCCGAGGAGGCTGCCAGGAAGGCCGCCGCTGGCGCGGCCGCCGCGAACAAGAACAATTCCTACTCGGGTGGTTCGAGCTCGGGCGGTGGATCGTATGCGCCCGGAACTCCGCAGCAGAATGCCGGCTCGGGCAAGCAGCAGGCCGTCGTCAACGCGTGCTACTCCACGCCTTCGCCGGGTCAGAACTGGTGCGCGGCGTGGGTTACCAATGTCTTCCGTAACGCCGGCGTTGGCTACTTTGGCGGCAACGCGTGCGATATGTTTAACGCCTGGTGCTATAGCTCCGACCGCTCGGCGCTGCAGGTGGGCATGATTGTTGCCGACTCATCGCATAGCGGTACCGGCATACCGGGCCTGATCTATGGCCACGTGGGCATCTACGTTGGCGGCGGCATCGTTATGAGTAACGAGGGCGCCATCACGTCGAGGTCGCTTGACTCGTTCATTGGGTTCTACGGCACTGGTTCTGGCGTGCGCTGGGGCTGGCTCGGCGGTATTGCGCTGTCGTAAAGCCGACTGGGCCGCGTGCCCGCCCGCAATATATTTGATTGCCTGCTCGGGCAGTCCTGCGCAAGACGAAGGCCACATTAAGTGGCCTTCTTTGCGTGCGGAACTCGCGATCAATCAAATATATTGCGGGCGGGCACGCGGCCCTCTCGGGTTCGGGGCGCGACACACCGGACTGGGTTATCTGAATAAATATGGTGAAGGCCCCTTTCGGGGCCTTCTTTTTTATAAAAATTCGCCTACTCGGTGGACTTCGGGTTCTAGGTCTACTCCGAATTGGTCTTTGACGGTTGTTTGGATGTCGCGGATGAGTTCGTCGACGTCGGCGGCGGTGGCGTGGTCGGCGTTGACGATGAAGCCGCAGTGTTTTTCGCTCACCTGGGCGCCGCCGACGGCGTGGCCGCGCAAGCCGGCATCCATGATGAGTTTGCCGGCAAAGTAGCCCTCGGGGCGCTTGAAGGTGGAGCCGGCGCTCGGCATGTCGAGTGGCTGCTTGTCCTCGCGGCGCTGGCGGTAGTCGTCCATGTCGGCCTTGATCATCGCGGCGTTGCCCGGGGCGAGATTGAAGGTGGCCGAAAGCACGGTAAAGCCGTCGTCAGCGATGCGGCTCTTGCGATAGCCCAGGTTAAGCTCGTCGACATCGAACTCGATGATGTTGCCGCTGCCGCGGGTGCCGTCGTCGAGCATGCGGGCGGGCTTGTAGACGCGCACAGACTCCAGCACATCGGCCATGCAGGCGCCATAGGCGCCGGCGTTCATGTAGCAGGCGCCGCCGACCGATCCGGGGATACCCGAGATGGGCTCCATGCCGGTGAGACCGGCCTCGGCTGCCGCCGCGGCGACATCGGAAAGCAAGGCGCCGGCTGCTGCCGTAACGTGCGTGCCGTTGACCGTAATGTCGGAGAGGCCCTCGCCCAGTGCCACGACGATGCCGCGGATGCCCTTGTCACCGACGAGCAAGTCGGAGCCGTTGCCCACGATGGTGAGGGGCAGATCGCAGCGATAGCAGGTATCGAGCGTGGCGACGAGGGCCTGCTCGGTATCGGGCGTGACAAAGACGTCGGCCGGGCCGCCGATCTTAAACGTGGTGTGCTCGCGCATGGGCTCGCTCATCAGCACGTTGTCCTCGCCGGCAACGCCAGCGAGCGCGCACAGCAGGTCTTCGTTAAAAAAGTCGTTCTCGTGCATATGAATATCCGCCTTTTGGTGGTCGTCGTCATCAATCGATTGCAATATACCCCACCCGGACGGATTTGGTGCGCTGGCGGCGATAAAACAGCCGTCCACCGGATTGGTAAAGTGTTTATCACCGAGGTAGATGGGCAGTCGCTATACTTTCAAGAGATTGCGCGTAAACCCGGAAGGAGCGAGATGGCCAACAAAGTCACCCTCAAGCAGATCGCCCAGGAGGTGGGGCTTTCCCCTTCGTCGGTCTCGCTTGTTCTCAATAATCGGCCCTGTCGCATCTCGGAAGAAAACCGCAGGCTCATCAAGGAGGTTGCGGCGCGCAACCACTATGTTCCTAACCAGATCGCGCGTAGCCTGGTTATGCGCGAGTCGCGCACCTTAGGCCTGATCGTTCCCAATATCGAGAGTCGCTTTTTTGCCTCGCTCGCCGGCAGCTTGGAAAAGCGCTGCCGTGAAGACGGCTATGCACTCTTTATTACCAGCTCGGGTGGAAGCGCCGATGACGATCTGGAACTGCTACGCCAGCTGGTGACGCGCGGCGTCGACGGCGTCTTTCTGGTGGTGGGTGACGAGTTCTCCGACGATCGCGCTCTGCGCGAGGAAGTGAGCCATCTGCCTATCCCTGCCGTGATGGTCGACCGTGCCATTGAGGGACTCGAGTGCGACAAGGTGATGTTCGACCACGAGATGGGCGGCTACATGGCTACGCGGTATCTGATTGAGCAGGGTCATCGCCGCATCGCCTGTCTGGTTAACGCGCGTCGCTCCAATACGGGCCGCAAGCGACTCGCCGGTTACGAGCGCGCGCTGCGCGAGGTGGGACTGCCCATCGACGCGCGCCTGGAGTTTGAGAGCGAATATTACATCCCGAGCGCCTACGAGGCCTCGGAGGCCGTGCTTGCAACCGATGCCACCGCCGTGTTTGCAAGCTCGGATAACATTGCCCTCGGTCTGCTCAAGCGCTTGCACGAGATGGGGAAGAGCATCCCAGGCGATATCTCGGTCGTAAGCTATGACAACTCGGCGGCCGACGTTCTCTTTGAGCCGGCGCTGACTGCGATTGAGCAGGATCCCGGTGTCCTTGCGGAGCATGCTTTTGCTTGCATGTCCAAGCGTCTTGCCGGTAGGGGCGGTAAGCGTGCCGAAGAGGTCGTTCTGGAACCGGCGCTTATCGTGAAGGGCAGTGTGCTTGACCTTACCGAATATAGCTAAGCGCACTTGTTTGTTTGCATAGATTGCATGCGGAGTGTCCGCTATTTGCCGGCGGGGCCGGGGTGCCTGCTTTGTTTTGAGAGGTGGGCTTCGCGAACTTCTCAAAACAAAGCAGGCACCCCGGCCCTCGTCCGTAAGCTCTTCCGCTGGGCGAGCCATAGACGCCGCGCACCGATCTACTAAAGCATGAGCTTGAAATTGGTGCTATATTCGGCTTGAGTTGTTTAATGCTAGTACGGGAGGCTGATATGGGTCTGTTCAAGAAGAAAAACCCGCAGGATGCCTTTGATCCCGATGTGTTTACCATCACGGATACGATTTTGGACCCGCCACGGTTTACGTTTTTGCCGGCTATCTACCAGGATGCCACGCGTCGCAAGTGGGCCGTGCATCAGCGCGGCGGCGAGCCGAAGATTTTTGACTATGCGGACGTGTTGCAGTGCGAAGTGGCCGAGGCGGGCGATCCGGAGGCCGAGGAAGTGGTCTCAAAACAGGAATTTGCCCAGCGTATCCTGGCAAATCCTGCCAAGGCGGCGAAAATGAATGCCGCCAAGCGTAATATGTGTCTTGGTATGGGCGTTGTTGTGGCGGTTCAGACGGGAAAAGACGAGGTTTCCAAATTAGAGATTCCCGTTATGACCGACGAAGTTAAACGCGATTCAAGTCTATATAAGTCGTATCGGAATGTCGCCGTGAAGATCAAGGCCGAATTTGATGCCATGGGAGGGCTGGCCTAATTTTGGCGGCATACGTTTCTGAATGAGGAGTCTGTGCAATGGCAGGCGAATCTTATGCAATTCCCCCCAAAGATCGTGCTGTTGAGGGAATTCTTTGGTATATCCAGCACCATCAGCTTGCCGGCGGTGATCGCCTACCGGCCGAGCGCGTGCTGTGCGAAGAGATTGGCGTTTCGCGTACGGCGTTGCGCGCCGGTATCACGCGGCTCATCTCTTGTGGAACGCTCGAGAGCCGTCGCGGATCGGGTACGTATGTGTGTCCTCCCAAGCCGCTGAACATCTTCCAGGAAACGTATAACTTTTCCGATGCTGTGCGGACTGCCGGTCTGCACCCCTCTTCTCGTCTGGTTTCCACCGGGACCATCGAGGCGGATGAGGCGCTTGCCGACAGGCTTGGGGTGTCTGTGGGCGCTCCTTTGCTACGCATGCAGCGCGTTCGACTAATTGAGGGCGAGCCGGCGTCAATCGAGACGGCTCACGTTAACCTGTCCCTGTGCCCATCGCTTACCGAGCACGATTTTGAGTGTGAGAGTCTTTACGATGTCTTGCTCAAAGAAGGTGGCGTGCGTGTTGAGCATGGACGTGAGCATATCTCCATCTCGCGTTTGAACGCCGAAGAGGCCGAGCTGCTCCAGCAAGAAGAGGGAATGCCGGTGTTCTATGAGAGCTCGATCGAATTTGATAAGGACATGCGCTTTGTGGAGCATTGCAAATCGGTGATTTTGCCCACAAAGTTCCGCTTTGCCGATAACGGCGAAGAGAACGGCATGAGGAGCGTGGCAGGTGAACAATGGCTGAAACAGTAGATGCCACCCCGGTTTATATGCGCATTCGACGCCGCATCGAGGAACGTATCGAGCGCGGTATATATCCCACGGGTTCCATGATTCCGTCCGAAAAAGACCTTGCCGAGGAATTTGGTACGACACGCTTGACCATCCGAAGCGCTGTCGATGAGCTGGTTCGGCGCGGGCAGATTCGCCGTGTTCGGGGAAAAGGTGCCTTTGTGGCGCAGAAAGTACCTGCTTTTTTTGAACGCACGGTCGGTTTCCGTGAATCGGTCCGTGCTTCGGGCGGCGAGCCGTCCGTCCGTATTCTCGCGCGTTCCAAGCGTTATGCGGGGCCATATTACGCCGACCTGTTTGGCATCGCCGAGGACGACCTGCTCTATTCCGTTCGACGCCTGAACTGCATAAACGGTAGCCCCGTATCGATTGAGACGGCGCTGATTCCCTGCCTGCTGTTCCCAACCATCGAAGATATTGACGTGTCGGTCTTCAGTTTGTACGAGACCTATGAGATGCTGGGCCGAAAGCCAGTCATGGCACAGGAAAAGCTCGATATCGAAGCGCTGGGCGCACGAGATGCCGGCCTCCTTGGACTGGGACAGGGCGATCTTGTTTTGCTTTTGGAATGCGTGAGCTATGACGCGAGCGGTCAGGCTATCGAGTATGTAAAGTCCTTCAATCGTGGCGATACGGGCGGCTACACCTATACGTACTAGCTGGTATTTTGTGAATAACGGCTGGGAAACTAACCAGTTTTGATCGTTGGGTCAGCTGTATATACAACCTTACAGGGCTCAAAATCGACCGTTCGCCGATGGGGATAAATTAATCGACAAAGAGGTATCAAAAAGCCGTAACCTGTAACTGTGATTGGTATCAAATACTAATGATTTGTTACGAGGTGAGACGATGAAGATGCTCGATTACGTTCAGCTTGCCCATGTGCGTATGGGGGAGAACCTCGAGCGTTCGTCTGAGCTGGTAGCGCAGCTCGTTGATATTTTCCAGTCCGGTTCTTTTGACGCGCTGCGCATCGTTGCTTCGGGTTCGTCGCGCCATGCCGCCGATTGCGCCCGCGATTACCTGCAAGATGCCCTGCAAATGCAGGTGTCCGTTGTGACGCCCGAGGCCTTCGTCGATTTTGAACACACCTATCCGCAGCATGTGCTCAACATTGCCGTTTCGCAGAGTGGCTATTCGACCAATACGATTGCGGCGCTCGATTACATGCGCGCACACGATATGGCTGCAGTTGCGCTTACGGCAAACGTCGAGGCACCCATCAAGGAACACGCTGACATCGTTCTTGACTACGGTGTGGGCGTCGAGTCGGTGGACTTTGTGACTCTGGGCGTCGAGGTGCTCGTTGAGTACCTGGTGCTCTTTGGTATTTACGGCGGTCAGGCGCGCGGAACGATTGACGCCAAGGGCGTTGCCCAGCGTCTTGACGACCTGCGTGAGGCTATCCAGGCCAATGCCGTGATGTGCAAGACCGCCGAGGCATATGTCCAAGACCACATGCTCGAGCTTTCTGAGCACACGCCCGCCATGGTCGTCGGCAACGGCCCCAACTATGGCGTTGCCGAAGAGGCGGCCCTCAAGCTGAGCGAGACCATCAAGATTCCTGCCATGCATCACGAAGGCGAGGAGTTCGTCCACGGTCCCGAGATGCAGATCGTTCCGGGCTATCTGGTGTTTATCGTCGACGATCCGCAGGGGTCGGAGCGTCTTGCGAATATCGCTGATGCGCTATCGAACGTTACGACAAAAACGGTGCTGCTCACGGCCCATCCCAAGGGTAGGGCTCACGAGGTTGCGGTGCCTCAGGTGGCTCCGCTGCTCAGCGCAATTCCCAATCTTGTGTTCTTCCAGACGATTGCGGCCATAATCGCCGAGCGTCTGAAGTCATGGGACGTGCACCCGTATCTTGATGCCGTCTCCAAGCAAATGGAGGTCAAGGCAGAGGGCTACGAAGAATCGGTCAATGCGCTTAAGGCCAAAGCGGCCGAGTGTTACGGAATGTAAGCGGGTTTTGATGCCCGTTGGCATGGGGGATGTGGAAACAACCCCAGAAAGGAGAGACAAATGAAGGAAACCGAGAAGATCGAGATCATGCATTTCGACCAGGAGGGCTATCTCGAGGACGGCAAGGCGCTCTACGAGACCGGCAAGAAGATGACCGCGCTCGCCGACAAGGTCGCCGACGAGGGCTACGACGCCGTGTTCCTGATGGGCGTC
>UQYA01000071.1 GCA_900545165.1 uncultured Collinsella sp. | reverse complement strand
TCTACACGAGCCTTATCGTCGGCAGCGTCAGATGTGTATAAGAGACAGCCCATACTGTCCAGCAAGTTCAAGGACCGCTTCACGGTCCAAAAAGGCGTCCGCCAGGCCCATCGCCGCATCGCATCGGCCCGCCTTAAGCAAAATCCGGGCCGCCCTCGGAACAAGTTCGGGGCGAACCTCGGCCACCAACTTACGCAAACGCAAGCGTCCGTTATCCTCCGTGCCCAGACAGGTAAAACTCCGCTCGGCGGGGTCCAAGCCAAAGATCGGGTAGTCGCGTACAAAGTAGGACTGGTCGACCATCGACAGCCTCACCCCACAGGCCTCGAGTTCTGCGATATTGCCCTCGCCCATCAAAACCATGAGACATGCCACGCAAAACAGCGCATTATTGTCGAGTGAAGCCAGATCGGCAAGTGCCGCGCCATACACGTTGACAATCTCGTTTTCGAGCAGGCCGGCTACGTCGCCTTGGCCATACAGACCTGTCTGCAATGCCGAAACAAGCTCGGGCACGCCCTGCGTGAGCTGATAAAAGTCGAGCGATGTGCTGATCGAAAACGCCGATGCCCACGCCGAATACTCATAGGCATGCACCTTGAGCATCTGCGCATTGATCTTAACCGAATCGCCCAGCCCATGAATCAGCTGACGATTTGAAGGACGGCAGGAGATAAAGACCCCTACCCCCATAGCGCGCAGGCCGCGAATCCTGTCGATGAGGTCTTCGGTATCGTGCTGATCGAGGTTTGGCACATTATCAATCGCGATAAGGGAGTGCGGTTTGTCTTTGAGTTCTTCGGTAACCACCTCGAGCTGCATAAACACCTCGCGCCCAATGGCACGATCGGCCTCGATAATCCGCACGGGGCCTCGCGTCGGGTCGCATTTAACCTCATGGGTGTACTGCAGCAGCACCGAGGTCTTCCCAAACCCGTCGGGCGCATAAAGAACCACGATGCCGGCCTTTCGGCCCTTGGCGATAAGCTCATTCATCAAGCGTTCGCGTCGCACCATATAGCCTCCGCCCAGCGGCATCAGCTCGAGGTCGTCTATACCGCTCAAATCATTTACCATGCCCGCTCCTCAACTCGACCGTATGGACACTGTAGCCGCAAGACCATACAAGCCGCGCTATGAATAGAGCGACCTTGTGTTTTAGGTTGTCTTTTGGTACGCAAGCGGCAAGTTTTTGTACAGCGAGGGCCGATTGTTATTAATCCCCCGACTAATCGGTCTTTAAGCATGTAAATGAGCTTGTCAGCTTGTCCCATCTAAGCGGCAGTGTAACGCAGATGAACAAGGTTCAGCCATGTCATTCAACTCGCCTAGCACCCGCTACCGTCTACGACCTTCTAGTGGCATTTTTGCATAGAATCTGGTATGGAATGAATCAAGCTGTTGGACATCTGGCGTTCGTCAGGCTTACGGCAAGATTTTGGTCAAGTGGGCGGAAAGGGGTAGCAAAAAGGCCCCCGCAAAGCGGAGGCCTTAATCAAGGCTATGTCGAGGTGCAGGATTCGCGCTACTCGCAGAGCGAAAGGGCGGCCTCGTCGGCAACGACAACGCAGTTGGTGTGCAGCTGCAGGATCGAAGCCGGGCACTCGGGCGTAACCGGACCATAGCACATGTCATGCACGGCCTGAGCCTTGGCCTCGCCGTTGGCGACGACCAGGATCATGCGGGCATACATGATGGTCTGAGTGCCCATGGTGTAGGCCTGACGGGGAACATCGTCGATGCTGTCGAACAGGCGGCTGTTGGCCTGAATGGTGCTCTCGGTGAGGTCGACGCAGTGCGTACCCTTGGAAAAGTGGTCATCGGGCTCGTTGAAGCCGATGTGGCCGTTGTTGCCAATGCCGAGCAGCTGCAGATCCGGGTAACCGGCGTCGGCGACAATCTTGTCGTACTCAGAGCAGGCAGCGGCGGCGTCGGGGTTGGAACCGTCGGGCACATGCGTGTTGTTCAGGTCGATGTTGATGTGATCGAAGAAGTTCTCACGCATGAAGTAGTGATAGCTCTGGGGATCGTCGTGCGAAAGGCCGCGATACTCGTCCAGGTTGTAGGTGCTGACCTCGGCAAAGTCGACGTCGCCCTTCTTGTACCAAGCAGCGAGCTGCTTGTAGGCACCGATCGGGGTGGAGCCGGTGGCAAGACCCAGCACACAGTCGGGCTTGAGGATAACCTGGGCCGAGATGATATTAGCGGCCTTGCGGCTCATATCCTCGTAGTCTTTAGCTTTAATGATCTTCATTACGCGTCCTTTCTCGTACAAGAGAGGCAAGGCTCCCTTACAAGCACTTGCCCGCGGCCCGCGTCGGCCGCAACCAACGTGTGCGGCCACCAGGGCGAGGTCGCGTAATGTATGTGTCTCGTGTCTAACCGCGTCGAGGCCCCTGCCCGTCCACGGTGACCCAAAGCTGTTTAGCCTCGGACAAATCCCATCTTGCCACGGAGGGCGTCCTCTTTCAAGGGCGCCCTCCGTAAACGTGTTTGAATTGTAGGCTAATGGCCACGTGCACTTGCTAGCGCTCGCGAGCAACGATGAGTTGGTCCATCTCTTCGACATGCACGCCAACGGAGCCCTTGATGCTCGAGAACTCAACGGAGTTGCACACCAAGATGGGAACCGTCACATCGTAGCCCTCGGCAGCAATTGCCTCGCGATCGAACTCAATGAGTACATCGCCCTTATGGACGATGTCACCCACTTGCGCATGTACGGTAAAGTGCTTGCCCTCGAGCTGAACAGTGTCCAAACCAACGTGGATGAGCACGTCCAAGCCATCGACCGTGTTAAGCGCAACGGCGTGTCCCGTGGGAAAAATGGCCTCGACCTTGGCGTCAGCCGGTGCAATCACACGCGTTCCGGTGGGCTGAATCGCCACGCCCTGGCCCAAAAGGCCAGTGGCAAACGTCTGATCGTTTACCTCGGAAAGCGGAATGACGTCGCCCGAGATGGGAGCATCCAGCGTAAGGACTCGACCACGCATACCAAAAGACCTTAGGACTTTAGTGAACATGCTCCCCCTCGGACATACCAATCAATCAAAATAACCTTAACAGTTTACCACTTGGCAACGGTTTTTGACCATTAGGGAAGTTCGCGCTTGACAACCTCGACGATGTCGTCAACAACGCGCTGGGTCAGCTCGTGCGTCTCGGCCTCGGCCATCACGCGGACCAGCGGCTCGGTACCGCTCGGGCGCACCAGAATGCGGCCGCGACCGTCAAGCTCCTTCTCGGCAGCAGCGACGGCATCCCAGATGGGCTGGCAATCGTCCAGACCGGCCTTGTTGTCCGAATGCACGTTGACGAGTACCTGCGGGTACTTCTTCATGATACCGGCAAGATCGGTGAGGGTGCGACCGGTGCGCTTGAGCACGGCCAGCAGCTGCAGAGCCGTCACCAGGCCGTCGCCGGTGGTGTTGTGCTCCAGGAAGATGATGTGGCCGGACTGTTCGCCGCCGATGACGGCGCCGTCCGCGAGCATGCGCTCAAGAACATAACGGTCGCCCACGGCGGTCTGAACCATCTCGAAGCCCTGCTCCTTCATAGCGATGGAGAAGCCCAGGTTGCACATGACGGTCGAGACGATCTCGGAGTTGGCGAGCTTGCCGCGAGCGGCGAGGTCAGAACCGCAGATAGCCAGGATGTAGTCACCGTCGATCTCATTGCCCTCGCTGTCCACGAACAGCACGCGATCGGCGTCGCCGTCGTGGGCCAGGCCGATATCGGCGTGGGTGCGCAGCACGAGCTCGCGCAAGGGCTCAAGGTGAGTGGAGCCGCACTCAACGTTAATGTCGGTGCCACAATAATCGGTGTTGATGGCATGGACCGTGGCACCCAGGCGCTGCAGCGCGGCGGGCGTAGTCTGGCAGGAAGCACCGTGACCGCAGTCGACGGCAACGACCAGGCCGTCGAGCCTCAGGCCATCAAGCGTATCGATGGCGTGGTCGACGTATGCCTTGCGGGCGTCCTTCATCTTGATGATGTGGCCCACGCCGGCGCCAGTCGGCAGCGTGTCGGCAGCCATGGCTTCCTCGGACATGACCCAGGCGCTGATCTCTTCCTCGACAGCATCGGGAAGCTTCATACCCTTGCGGCTAAAGAACTTGATGCCGTTGAACTCCGGCGGATTATGCGAAGCAGAGATGACGATGCCGCCGTCGAGCTCGTTTTGAACAGTGAGCAGCGCCACGGCGGGCGTGGGAATGACGCCGCAGCAATGCGGACGGCCGCCCTCGGCCATAATGCCGGCGGTCAGAGCGCTCTCGAGCATGGTGCCCGAAAGGCGCGTGTCGCGGCCGATGCAAATATCCGGACCAAGGAACTTGGTCGCCGCGCGGCCCAGGCGAAACGCGAGGTCGCACGAGAGGTCGGCATTGGCGACGCCACGGACGCCGTCGGTACCGAAGATGTTCTGGGGCATAGGATCGCTCCTTCCCTAGCAGGCGATATGCAACCGCCCACCCTAGTCGAAAAAGAAAAGCGGGACCCGCCGAGGAATCGGCAGGCCCCGCTTGTACATTGTATCTCGAAAGGAGATAAAACCTTAGCGCTTGGAGAACTGGGGAGCGCGGCGGGCCTTCTTGAGGCCGTACTTCTTGCGCTCGACCACGCGAGCATCGCGCGTAAGGAAACCGGCCTTCTTGAGGTCAGCACGGTAGTCGCCAGCGTTCAGAAGAGCGCGAGCGATGCCCAGGCGCAGAGCGCCGGACTGACCGGAGATGCCGCCGCCATCGCACAGAGCGATAACGTCGAACTGACCGGCGGTGTCGGTCACCTTGAAGGGAGCAAGGGCGTTCTCAACGAGCTGATGACGGCCGAAATACTGCTCGGCGTCACGCTTGTTGATGGTCACCTTGCCGGTGCCGGGGACGAGACGGACGCGGGCGACGGCGTTCTTACGACGGCCGGTACCCTGGTAGACAACGGTGTTCTCAGCCATCTTTAAGCCTCCAGCTCAATCTTCGTGGGGTTCTGGGCAGCATGCGGATGCTCGGCACCAGCGTAGACCTTAAGCTTGGTCATCTGGGCACGGCCGAGGGTGGTCTTGGGCAGCATGCCGCGAACGGCGCGCTCGATGACCTTCTCCGGGTGCTTCTCCATAGCCTGGCGGAAGCTCTCAGCCTTGAGGCCGCCGTTGTAGCCGCTGTGGCGATAATAGGTCTTCGTGTCGGCCTTGTTACCGGTAAGCTGGACCTTATCGGCGTTGATGACGACAACGAAGTCGCCGCAGTCGCTGTTGGGCGTGAACTGGGGCTTGTTCTTACCGCGCAGGATCATTGCGATCTGGGTGGCAAGACGGCCCAGGACAGCACCATCGGCGTCGACGAGAACCCAGTTGCGCTGGACCTCGCCCTGCTTGGCGTAGTGAGTCGATTTCGAAATCACTTAGACTCCTCCATGTACAGTACGTGTTGTTACAGAGATTCACGGGGCTCTGCAAGTAACCCGTCCATATTACCCCGCTCGCCGTACGAGTCAACAGGTATTTTGGCTCCGACCAGAGTTTCTGCACATGTCATCCACGAGCCATAATTTTTCCAGCTCTTTAGCTGTTGTCATTTTTTGAGGGTTCGCCGTCGTTAGCGCTCAACGAACTCTTGGATTTCCGCGAGCAGGCGCTTTGCCTCCTGACGGCCCTGGATATACAGGTCCAAAAGCTTTGCCGGATCGTGCTCGACATGGCCGACCTCGACCGGCTTTTGCGGAGCGACGACCAACGCACGGCCCTCGCGCTCATACTTCCACAGGTGCATGCGCTGGATGTTGTAACGGTCGTGGCGCGTCTCGATAGCCTCGAGCAGGTAGGGGTAGTCGGCATAACGCGCACGCGCGGCCGGCAAAAACTCGTAGGGTTTTTTCTCGTACGAGCGGTCCTGCGTGACGATGACGACCGCACGGTCGAAGCCCACCTCCTCGAGCACATGCTCGATGGGGACCGAATCGGCCACGCCGCCGTCGACATATTTGTGCCCGTCAATCTCGACCGGCGGCGTCACCAGTGGCAGCGACGTCGATGCGCGAACAGCGTCGAGGTCAAGTACGGCGCTTTTGACCGGCAGGTACGTGGCGGTTCCAAAAAGCATGTCCGTCGCGACGGCGTACATCTCGATGGGGCTCGCGTCGAACGTCTCGTTGTCAAAGGGATCCAGGCGGTCCTGGACATCATTGAAGATAAAGTCGTAACCCACAATAGAGCCCGTGGACGCAAACGATGCGGCGCCCATGAAGCGGCTGTCGTTGCAGAAAGCCAGGTTGATGCGGTTGGCACGGCCGATCTGGTGCGATTTGTAGTTCACGCCGTTGAGGGCGCCGGCCGATACACCGTAGACAGCCGGGATTTCGACGCCGGCCTCCATGAGAACGTCGAGCACGCCCGCGGTAAACTGCCCACGAAAACTGCCGCCCTCCAAAACGAGCGCGACCTTGCCGGCGTTCTTTGCCTTATCTTCTGCAGTCATATTGACCTCCTGCGATTGCGTTTTGGCCTTCTTCTACCCAGTTTTGGGATGGAGAGCGCGCAGGTTTTTTGAGGCGGCAGGTGAAGCGGAAAGTATGTCCCAGTTTGAGGCGAGATTCCGGGATGCGCTTTCCGCTTGGACCGCCATTGGGAAAGCGCGTCCCGTTCTGAGCGCAGATTCCGGGATGAACTTTCCGCTAGCCATTCATTTGGAAACTGCATCCCATTCCGAACGAGGATTCCGGGATGTACTTTCCGCTTGAGCTGCCATTGGGAAAGCATGTCCCACTCTACGGCTCGATTCCGGGTCGCAGTTTCCGCTTGATGTGCCATCCGGAAACTACGTCCCAGTCTGAGTGCGGATTCCGGGATGGACTTTCCGCCTGGGCCGCCATTGGGAAAGCACGTCCCACCCTGCGTCACTGAGGCGTTTTCTTTACGCCCGCGCCCTGCATAGAGTTCGATTCTCCGCGGTACGAGGATGACGTCGGCGCGGGGCATTGCCGGCTGTCATCTGATCGCCATCGCATCTATATAGGGTCGAGGCCTTGCGCGGAGAATCCGCGTATTTGCTTCGCAAATCCGCACCGGCTTCGGCCGCCTGCCGGCGCCCTCGCCCGCGGGCTAAAAACGCTTACGCGTTTTCTTTACGCCCGCGCCCTGCATAGAGTTCGATTCTCCGCGGTGCGGACTAGAAATAAAAAGGCAGGTAGATACGAATATCTACCTGCCTGTTACTTATGGTGGAGGCGCGGAGAATCGAACTCCGGTCCACGAAAGCCCCCTGATTGGCATCTCCAAGCTCAGTCGCTGGTTTAGTCTCGGACGCTTTGCGCGCAGCGACACGCTCGCGGCGTCCTAACCGGTTCGGTCTTAGCCTGCGCCATACCGATTACGTGCGCAGGAGCATTCCCCTAACATGACGTCGCGCCGGTGTCGGGGAAATCACCGGGTTGACGCGCCGCTATAAACTAAGCAGCGAGAGCCATAGGCTCAAAAGAAGAGTTGTTGTCAATTCAATTTGACGGTACCCCTGTTTAACGAGGCGAGGAGACCTCGGCTTGCTTCCTCTCTCAGAGCTATCGTGTCGAAACCAGTCGCCCCCGAATATTGGGAAAGTCTAGATGGCATTGGGCACGAGCGCCCAACACCCGTCGACTTTTCAAGGAACACGCGGGGTGAACCCCGCTCGTGGATAGCTATCTTACCACGTTCTAAAGGCAGACAGCTGTTCTATGCACGAGCTGTGAAGACCCCAATGTGCGCCGCACTTCGCACTTTTGCTACCGATCGCGTAACGTATATTTTCGCCAAGCAAAACTGACCCGTCGAAAGGACCGTTATGGATACCAAGCAGCAACTCGTCAATGCCCTCGCAGGCCTGGGCTCAACCATTACCGAAGCTATGGATGTCATCGAAGGCTTTGTCCCCTGCGGACATCCCGCCCTCACGGTATCGAACGCGCTGGCCGCGCTGGACGCTGACGATGATGCGGCTCTCGCCCAGCAGCTTGAGACCGTCGAGGGCTTTATCGACCACGTGAGTGAGAACCGCGGCGTGGCCGCCTACCACGGCATCGAGGTCGAGCTCGCGGGTCCCAAAGCCGATCTGCTCGCAGCAATCCGCGAGGTTGGCGCCCTTATGCAGACCGCAGGCGTCAAGAACACCCAGGTCAACGAGTGGGTCTACCGCAGCCTGGCAGCACTAAACGATTCCGACGAAAAGGCAGCCGAGCAGCTCGCAGAAAGTCCCGCCATTAAGGCCGAGCTTTTGTAAATAGCAGAAGCGGGTCCCTTGGCGCATCGTCCTCCAAGAGGCCCGCAAACAGTTCGCGTCAACCGATAGCCGCGCCGCCGCGTTCGGCCAAAGCAAGAATCGGCATCATTTGGCGCGGGGTCTTCGCTGCAAGATCGGCATGTTCGAGCAGCTTGAGATCGTTAGTCACCAAGTAATCGACCTGTGCGCGTTTGCATGCGGCGAGCACCAAGTTGTCCTCGTAATCGCGATGGAGCGCTAAGTATTTGTCGGCCAGCCAAAGGTCCGCCGCATCTGCACCCACGGCCGTGGCGTTTTCGGTCATGTTCCGAACAAACGCCAACGCCGCATCGCCAATCGCGCGGGCAGAAGCCTCGTCGAGTGCTCCCCCGCTGGCAAGAACGCTGCGCTTCAGCTCGTGTTGGACAACGTACAGTACGTCCTTAGCGATATGCACTGGGAAGAACAGCAACGCCCCCGTCTCCGTCGCCTGCCCAATAAACGCACGCGCGGCAAGCGACTCGGCATGGTCGACGCAAAACGAATCGACCCATACGTTGGCGTCTACCATGATCTTGAGAGGCGCCCCACTCACTGGATCATCCCCTTTTGGCGATAATGCTCATCCATGGCGTCGGAATAGATTACGTCCCAATCGCGATCATCGGATGCAGGCGACGCATCGATACCCAAGTCCGCGTAAAGCTGATCCGCCGCCGCCCACGATGTGGTGAACGGAGTATCGGACGCGACGGCCTGCTGCCGGCCATCAACGGCAGACAGTACTTCCTCACACTGCCCGCCACCCTGCGCGACCTTGGCCACCACCTTTTTGATGAGCTCGGGCAGCGACCCGCCCGAAAGCCGCAGCGCCTCCTCGGCACGCTCTTTAACCGAGCGATCTACGCGAACATTCACCTGTGCCATGCTGCCAACGGTAGCCATCTCAACCTCACCTTCAGCGTTTGCTAGCAGTGCTAGCACGAGCATATATCTGAGCTAGCCTCTCGTCAAACAAAAGAAGGCCTGCACCCTGGCGGCTGCGGTGCCACCCGAATGCAGGCCATATACTCAATCGAAAACGCTAACGCAGGTACGCCTTCGCGTTGCTCAGGCTGTAGGCGATCGTTGAGCCGTTGTGCAGCAGTGACGACGTCTGCGGAGTGATCATGCCGGTAATACCCAATGCCAACAGCGCCGAGTTGGTGAGCATCACCTTGGAATACGAACTCGTCAGACGGTCGATAAGCCCCTGACTCATGCGGCGCAGGCGCACGATTGCGGCCAGATCCGT
>UQYA01000070.1 GCA_900545165.1 uncultured Collinsella sp. | reverse complement strand
CAACCATCTCGGTTGACGGCCCCTGCGAGGTCACCGGTGCGGACTTCTTTATTCCGTCCGAGTTTGAGCTGGTCAACCCCGAGCAGCACATTGCTACGCTCACCGAGGGTGGCCATCTCACCATGAGCATGCGCATCGGCTATGGCCGCGGCTATGTTTCTGGCGAGGCTAACAAGCGTGACAACGATCCCATCGGTGTGATCCACGTCGACTCGCTGTACTCGCCGGTGTCCCGTTGCGCCAAGCTCGTTGAGGCTTGCCGTGTCGGCCAGCATACCGACTACGACCGCCTTGTCCTCGAGATCGAGACCAACGGTTCCATCGCCCCGCGCGACGCCGTGGTCCAGGCTGCCAATATCATCAACCAGCATATGGCCGCCTTTATGAACCTTGCCGAGACCCCCGAGGTCGAGGAGGAGGCTTCGATCTTCGCTCCCGAGGTCACCAACGACAACGCCGAGCTGGACAAGCAGATCGAGGACCTGGACCTTTCCGTCCGTTCCTACAACTGCCTTAAGCGCGCCAGCATTCACTCGGTCCGTCAGCTCGTTGAGTTCTCGGAGAACGATCTGCTCAACATCCGTAACTTCGGTGTTAAGTCGATCGAGGAAGTGAAGGACAAGCTTGAGTCCATGGGCCTGAGCCTGAAGGCTTAATGCTTCGCATATTTGAGGAGAAACTAGACCATGCGTCACAACGTTAAGAAGGGCCTGAAGCTCGGCACCGATGCGAGCCACACCAAGGCCATGAAGAAGAGCCTTGCTAAGGCCCTCTTCGAGAACGACCGCATCAAGACCACCGAGACCCGCGCTAAGGCGCTGCGTTCGGTCGTCGACCCGATCATCACCTGGGCCAAGAAGGGCGACCTGCACTCTCGTCGTCTGGCTATCGCCAAGCTCGGCGATAAGCAGCTCGTTGCCGAGATCTTCGACAAGGCTGCTCAGGGCATGTGGCAGGACCGCAACGGCGGTTACACCCGCATTATGAAGCTCGGTAACCGTAAGGGCGATAACGCTCCTATCGTTATCATGGAGCTCGTCACCGAGCCTTGCACGCCTAAGGCCAAGAAGGCTGCTCCGGCCCCCAAGAAGGCCGCTGCTCCCAAGAAGGTCGAGGCTGTCGAGGAGGCTCCTGCTGAGGAGACCGCTGAGTAGACATTCTGTCTGCATAGGCTATATTCGAGGGGTACGTTCGCGTGCCCCTCTTTTTTTGTCGCGATACCGTTACTTGTTTGTTGGGAGCGCCCATGACCGCGCCGTCTGATTTCAATTCGACCCCCGAGCTCGACGCCACCCTTGTATTTCGCGTGGCCTACGATGGCTCCTCCTATAGCGGATTTGCCGAGCAGCCGGGCCAGACGACGGTTGCAGGCGAGCTGCGCCGTGCAATCGAGACGTTGCTGCGCCGCCCAATCGATCTGACGTGCGCGGGGCGTACCGATGCCGGAGTTCATGCGGTGGCCCAATACATCAGCGTGCCTGTAACGGACGCTGAGCTCGCTTTGACGCGCCGTAGGTGGCTGAGGGCCATGGATGCCCTCCTGGGCAAAGATATCGCCATAAACGAGGTCTACAAGGCTCGTAAGGGCTTTTCTGCACGTTTTGACGCGCGCTCTCGTACTTACACCTATCGCATTGCCGACCGTGACGCGCGGCCCGTGTTGTCACGCGGTGCCGTGTGGTGGCATCGCTATCCCCTCGACGTCGATGCGATGGCGGCCGCCTGCCCTGCGCTTTTGGGCGAGCAGGACTTTAAGAGCTTTTGCAAGGTCGCCTCTGCCGTGGGCAAACCTACGCACCGCTGCGTAATGCGTGCCGAGTTTGACCATGAGGTCGCCTTTGGCGAGGACATCCTCACGTTTACCATCGAGGGCAATGCGTTTTTGCATTCGATGGTGCGAACCATTGTGGGCACCCTTGTCGAGATCGGCATGCATCGCCGCGATCCCGAGTGGATGCGCGAGGTAATTGATGCCTGCGATCGCTCCGCTGCCGGTCCTACGGCGCCCGCATGCGGTCTTACCTTTATGGGCGTGGACTACGACCCCGCCGAGCTTGTGGTGCTCGATTAGGGAAGTGGCTGCCTGACGGCGATCTTTGTGTGCGGCGCCTGTGGGCGGGGCGTGTTCAACATCTGTTCTTGACGTGCATCGCGACGGGCGACCATCCGCATTAATTGACGGGGTGTACCATGAACGACAGTTTGTTACTAGCTGTCGAGAGGACGGAAAACTTGGTTCGACGTGGTTCGCATCCGCGACTTTCGGTGATCCTGATTGTTGAGGGTTCGCCCAGTTATACGATGCGCGCTCTCGAGAGCATCCAGAACCAAGACCTCTACGATTTGCAAATTGTCGTCGTTTGCCGCGGCGTGGTAGCTGGTGTGCGTCATTCGCTCGAAGTTGCTGCCGACAGAGATATTCATATTGATTTGATTGATGTTGAGGACCCAGCGCCTGGTGCCTGCCTGCGTGCCGGCTTTGCGGCTTCGCGCGGCTCCCAGATCATTGCGATGAATGCCAATGAGTGGTTTGCGCCGCAGTCCCTTTCGCAGATGGTCGAAAGCTCCTGCGACGCTTCTGCTGACATCGTGTTTCCCTCTGTTTCGCTCGATCGCTACGATGTTCACCGCGAACGTCATTCCCGAGTTTTGGACGCGACATCCGTTTCTGAAGATGAGGACCGGGCGGCTTGCCTGACCCAATTGGTTTCCTGTGGTTTAATCCGACAGACCTCTGGCGTGCTGTATGATCGCGCCCTTTTTGAGGCGTGCCTTGCGCATGGCGATGCGTTTCGCACGGTGTCCTTTTTGACGTTCGCGCTTTCGCAGGCAAAGCGCGTTTCGGGATGTGGCCGTGCCCGTTTTCATGCAGTGGCGCCGTCGATTACGGAGACGTTTGACCCCACGATGTTTGCCAGGCTTTCTGATGATATCGGGGCGCTCGACAGGCTTGCCGACTCGCTTGCCGTCGCGGGCGGTGGCGATCAGTTGAAGCAGGTCTGCCAGCGGTATTACTACGCCGGCCTGGTTGCCTGCATCGAAAATTTGTGTCTGAGCCCCCATGGGGTGTCTTCAATAGAGCGTTCGGCCCGTTTGCATGATATGCTCGAAGCGCAGCGTACCCGTCAGATGGTTGTGGCTCTTAAGGGCAATCATCGGGGCTTAGGTCTGCTCTATGGTTCGATAGCTAGTGCCAAGCCTATGCGGTGTGCGTTGTATACGCATCTGGCGGCCTTTTTCAATCGTTCGGGCGTCAGGACTGTCCAGTAGCGTGATTTTCGAAATAAATTGCATGGAATTGTTTCGAAATGCGTTCTTATTCACTAAAACCCTCAAATAGCGCTAAACTATTCAATTACTAAGTGATTGTCTCCGCCATCTTTTGGAGTGAGGTTTTGTATGGCCAAAAAACGCAATGGGCGCCAGGATGCCATCAGAGATATTGTTCGCAATAAGGACGTACGTACGCAGCGCGTTTTGGTAGACGAGCTTCGCGCCATGGGTTTCGATTGCACGCAGGCGACCGTTTCGCGCGACATCGCGGACATGGGACTGCGTAAGCTCCCCGAGGGCATCTATGTCCTTGCCGAGGACCTGCATCTGCAGCGCATGGTTTCCGAGCTGGTTACCGGCGTACTGCGCACCGATAATCTGGTTATGATCAAGGCGCAGCCCGGTACGGCTTCTGGTATTGCCGCAGCGGTCGATGCCGCGGAGCTGCCCGACGTACTCGGCTCGCTTGCCGGCAACGACACGATCTTAGTCATTGCGCAGACGGCCGAGGACGGCGAACGCCTTGAGGCGCTCATCAACAAGCTGAGTAACTCTCACAAGTAGGGGATGCGTGGCACTGCTGCTGTGCCGATTGTTGCTATAGGTAATTGCCGAGGGCGTTGACGAAGGTCAGCGCCCTTTTGCATGCCGGCACCCGTTGCTCTATCGGTCCTGCAGCCGGGGCCGTCGTGGCATCTTGTGACATCTGCCGAAATAAAGAAGCGCCCGAGCAGCGTACGTGCTGCTCGGGCGCCTTGGTGTCAGATGCCGCTTTGCGTCTACTGGCCCGTAGAGGGGTCGGGCGTGGGCGTAGGATCGGGGGTAGGCGTCGGCGTGCCACCGTCGCCACCCGTGCCACCATTGCCACCCGTGCCACCGTCGCCACCTGTCGTACCGCTATCGCCGGTGGTGTTGCCGCCCGGGGTTTCAGTGGTTGTCGTTGTCGTTGTCGTTGTGGTGGTCGTGGTCTCTTCCTCTTCTTTTCCCTCGTCTTTATCCTCTTCGTCTTTCTTTTTGTTGTTTGTGCCGTAGAACTTCCAGACGTTATTGTTCTTGTACGTGGGAGCCGTTCCGGTTGAGAATTCCTCGCGCTCGGTGCCCGCAAGAACGGTGTTCATGAACTTCTTAAAGACGGGCAGGTTGGTGCTGTCGCCCAGCAGGTCCGAACCGTACTTTTGGATGGGAATCTCGCCTGCGGAATAACCGGTCCACAGGGCGCATGTCAGTTGCGGCGTGAAGCCGCAGAACCACAGGTTGGTGGTGTTGTCAGTGGTGCCCGTCTTGCCGGCATAGGGCTGGTTGACGTTCAGCGCGCCGGCGGCACCCGTGCCGCTGCCCTGCATGACGCCGGATAGAACATCGGTAACCGCGGCAGCCTCGCCTTCGGTGAGCACCTGCGTGGGATTGTCGGTGTGCTGGTACAGAACCGAGCCGGTACGCGAGTCGATCTCGGTAATGGCGATGGGCTGACGGTAGTAGCCACCGTTGGCAAACGTTGCGTAGGCAGATGCCATCTCGAGCGGTGAGATGGACCCGGTGCCGAGCGTCATGACGGGAACGTCCTCGATATTGTCCTTGGCGGGATCGATGCCAAGCTTTTTGACGAGCGACATGATCTTGTCATTGCCGATGGCTTCGGCCACCTGAATGTAGCCGGTGTTGGATGAGTATGCCGTTGCCTGCTTAAGCGTGATGTTGCCATAGCTCTGGTTGCCGTAGTTTTGCACCTCGGTCGTGGTGCCCTTGGCCTTGAGCGGCGAGTTGCAGTTGAGGGTGACGTTGGGGTTCATACCGTTTTGGATGGCAGTTGCCAGCGTAAAGGCCTTAAACGTGGAGCCCACGGGGCGCTTTGCCGTAGCGTGGTTCACGTGATTCTCGTCGGCGTTGTAGTCGTAGCCGCCTACCATGCACTTGATATAGCCGGTCTTGGGGTCAACGACGACCATGCCCATGTCCAGGCCGTCGAGCGAAAGCGTGTCGAGCTGCGAGCGCACAGCCTCCTCGGCCACCTGCTGCATGGTGGGGTCGATGGTGGTCTTGACGGTCAGACCGCCCTTAAAGAGCACGTCGGTGGAGAACTCCTGCTCAAGCAGCTGTTTAACGTAGGAGACAAAGTAGGGCTGAGAGTACACATCGACGCCACTGCCCGAAATCTCGGTCACGTTAAGCGTGATGGGCTCAGCCTGTGCGGCATCGTGCTCTTCCTGCGTGATGTGGCCCAGACGCAGCATGTTGTCCAGAACCTTATTGCGGCGGGACAGCGCCAAGTCGGGATTAACCGTGGGGTCGTACTGCGAGGGCGAGTTGGGAAGGCCGATGAGCAGCGCGGCCTCGCTCAGGGTGAGGTCGGCGGCGGTTTTGGACAGATAGGTCTCGGCGGCGGCCTCGATTCCATATGCTCCATGGCCGTAGTAGATGGTGTTGAGGTACATCATGAGGATCTCGTCTTTGGAGTACATATCCTCCATCTTGATGGCGATATAGGCCTCGCGCACCTTACGCTCGATGGTCGAGTCGAATTGTTCCTCCTGCAAGATGGTGTTGCGAACCAGCTGCTGGGTGATGGTCGATGCGCCCTCGTGGCCGCCGGTGAGGGTTGCCACCGATGCGCGTGCAATGCCCCAGAGGTCGATGCCGCCATGTTCGTAGAAGCGCTCGTCCTCAACGTCGACGGTGCCCTGCAGCACGTACGGGGACACTTGGTCCTTGGTGATGGACTTGCGGTTTTGCGTGTAGAAACTCGCAATGGTATTGCCGTTGCAGTCGACGATGTCGGTGGGCTCGCTCACCAGATACGCGTTGGCATCGGTGTAGTCGGGCAGATCGGACAGCCAGCGGTTGACGTTGCCGATCATGCCGATGCCAAACGCTACGCCCGCGATAAGCAGAAAGCCCAAAAACGAGAGCAAGATCATGGGAAGGGCATGCGTCTTAGAGCGACCGCGCCCCTGTCGTTGGCGAGGACCCATATATTGACCTCCAGGTATGTCGTGCCAGGCGGCAGGTATGCTACCGGGCAGGATGGACATAAGTTATTACACGATAAACCAATCGGGGCATGCGGGGCCTCGTGTATGCTGGTTGGCAGCAATTTTCAGAGTGAAAGCACACCTTGGCAAGGAGTTTACCGATGGCGATTCGGCCGATGGAACCGAGCGGACAATGCGAAAGCGAGTTGGCGGCGGCTGAAGTGGCGCTGCCCGAACTGCTGGCGCCTGCTGGCGGACTCGACCAGATGCTCGCGGCGATTGCGGCGGGTGCCGATGCCATCTATGCGGGGCTGGACGGATTCAACGCTCGAGTGAGCGCGCATGGCTTTAGCGATGATGAGTTCGCGCGCGGTTGTGCCGTGGCCCATGCCCATGGCGTGCGTGTGTACGTGACGCTCAACGTGTTCGTGTTCGATGATGAGCTTGCCGACGCCGTGGCGTTGGGGGCGCATGCGCGCGCGTTGGGTGCCGATGCGTTGATTGTGGCCGATGCCGGGCTGGCTTGTGCGCTTCGTGCGGCGATTCCGGGGGTCGAGATTCACCTGTCCACTCAGGCGGGCGCTCATAGCGAGGGTGCCGTGCAGTTGGCTGCCAAGGAGTTGGGCGTTGAGCGCGTGACGACTGCGCGCGAGCTGAGCGTTGCAGAGATTGAGACACTTTGCGCTACTGGCGTGCCCATCGAGGTGTTCTGTCACGGCGCTATTTGCATTGGATACTCGGGTGCGTGCGGGTTCTCTGCCCTTCGACGTGGCCGCTCTGCGATGCGCGGTGATTGCACTCAACCGTGCCGTCTATCCTATGACTTGGTGGACGAGGCGGGGCAGAGTGTTGTCGCTGTCGAAGGGGATCGCCTGCTTTGTCCGCGTGACTATCTGGGCATCGCGCATCTGCCCGAGCTTGTTGCCGCCGGCGTGGCATCGCTCAAGATCGAGGGCCGCATGAAGAATCCCGACTACGTCTTTAACGTGGTGAGGGTGTGGCGTCGGGCGCTCAATATGCTGCGCGACGGCACATGGGATGCCGATGCGGTGCCGGCGCTTGAGCGCGAGCTGGGAAGGTCGTTCAACCGCGGCTTTACCGATGCGTATCTGCGGGGTCGTTCGGGCGCCGAGCTCATGAGCTTTGAGCGCGCGATCAACCAGGGCGTGCGCGTGGGCCACTTGGTGGCGGTGGGTCACGAAGAGGTGACGGTTGAGCTTGATGCCGCCGTGGCGGCGGGCGATACGCTCGAGATCCGATTTTACCCGGGTGCCGACGCGCGTCCCGATGTGCCCAAGCGCTGGCCACAGGTGCCTTGCCCCGTGGATGCCGCTGCGGGAGAGCGCGTCGTCGTGCATTGCAAACGCAAGGTGGACGCGGGCTGCGAGGTCTATCTGATTCGCAGTGCCGGCGTGCTGGGGCAGACGGCAACGGTGTTGGAGCGCATGCGGGTCGAGGCAGATGCGGTCGCGCCTGCTGAGCAGTCCGTTGAGGTGCTGCCGTTTGAGGGCGTTCTGGCAGATGGCGATGTACCGACGGAGTTGGCGGGACCGGCGGAGCCGGCAAAGCATGAGGCTTTTGCTCGTATGGTCTTTGCCTGGGAGCTGATGGATTTGGATCCGCGCGATGGGCGGGATCTGTCCGATTCGACGGTGGTGCTCGACGAAGTGTGCCGCGCAGGCGATATCGAGCGGACTCGGGCGCTTATGCAACGTGCCGGGCGTATTGTTTGCCGCAACCTGGGACAGGTGGCGATGGCCCGCGAGCTGGGCACGGCGTTTGACGTGGCGGCGCCGGTGTTCTGTGCCAATCGGGCCACGCTTGCCTGGCTGCGCGGGCTTGGCGCGGGGTGGGTATACTTGCCTGCCGAGCTGCTCAGCAATGATAGGGAGCGTATTGCCGAGCTGGCTGCTGAACCCGGCGTCTTGGGTCCGTTCGACGCCGACTGTCCCGAGCTTATGGTGTGCGAGCACTGCCTGCTGACCGCCGAGGGCGTCTGCGCCACCGATGCGACGGGGCAGGCCCGTTGCCGCGACTGCTTGCGTCGTCGGCAGGTGCGCTATCTGGTCGAGCGTGACGGTACACGTCTGTCAGTTGCCATCGACGCATGCGGCAGGACGAGGATTTTCCTGTCGTAGATGCTGCGTCGCGTCAGTTTGTTATCATAAGAGAGTTTATGGACTTCCAGCACCGCCGTTTTCGGCGAGGGTGCTATAGCAAAAGGAGGATACCCAATGCTGTCTGTTGACGAGCAAATGCGTATCATCACCTCGGGCGCCGCGCAGATCGTCCCCGAGGCCGACCTTCGCAAGAAGCTTGAGAAGGGCGAGCCCCTCAACATCAAGCTCGGCGTCGATCCCACCAGCCCCGACCTGCACCTGGGCCACGCCGTGCCGCTGCGCAAGATGCGTCAGTTCCAGGACCTGGGCCACAACGTCACCCTCATCATCGGCAACGGTACTGCGCTGATTGGCGACCCCTCGGGCAAGAACTCCACCCGCCCGCAGCTTTCGCAGGAGCAGATCGAGGCCAACGCCGAGACCTACGTGAGCCAGGCCATGAAGATCCTGGATCCCGAGAAGACCACCATCGTGCACAACGGCGACTGGATCTTGTCGATGGATCTGGCCGGCCTGCTGCAGGTGTGCTCCAAGTTCACCGTCGCCCGTATTCTCGAGCGCGACGACTTTACCAAGCGCTACCAGTCCCAGACGCCGATCGCCCTGCATGAGTTCCTGTATCCCGTGATGCAGGCTTACGACTCCGTGCAGATCAAGGCCGACGTGGAAATGGGCGGCACCGATCAGCTCTTCAACCTGCTCGCCGGCCGTGAGCTCATGGAGAAGATGGGCATGGAGCCCCAGATCGCGCTCACCATGCCGTTGCTCGAGGGCACCGATGGCGTCCGTAAGATGTCCAAGTCCTACGGTAACTACATCGGCCTGACCGACGCGCCCAAGGATATGTTCGGCAAGACCATGTCCATCCCCGACGAGATGATCGGCAAGTACTACCGCCTGGCGAGCTCGCTCACCCCGGCCGAGGTCGACAAGATCGACGCTGCTCTGGCCGACGGCTCCGCCGATCCCTATGAGCTCAAGCGCGCTCTGGGCCGCGACCTGTGCGACACCTACCACGGCGCCGGTGCCGGCGACGAGGCTCAGGCCGAGTTCGACCGCGTGTTCAAGGAGGGCCAACTCGCCGACTTCCCCGAGAAGCATGTTGAGCTGACTGTTAACGACGAGGGCCAGATCTACCTCGCCGGCCTGCTCAAGGACCTGGGCCTTTCGGCCAGCGCCGGCCAGGCCCGTCGCGACATCGACGGCGGCGGCGTCAAAATCAACGGCAAGGCCGTGGCTCCCAAGAGCTATAACATCGATCCCAGCGCCCTCAAGCTGGGCGACACCCTTTCTGTGGGTAAGCGCAAGGGCTTCAAGTTGATTTAGTTCCGCCGTTCTAACGAACGGCGGACCGGCCGACGCTGCGCGGGCCGCATTTGGACAATCTGACGTTCAACTTCAAGGGCGC
>UQYA01000069.1 GCA_900545165.1 uncultured Collinsella sp. | reverse complement strand
GGTCCCGAAGCGGTCAGTAAGTTCGGCCATACGGAACTCCCTTCGTATCGGCACCGCGTGAGAAGCGGTGTTGATTACTAACGAACGAGTCATAGCTTAGACTCGCCGTGTTTCCGCGACATTACCGTTATGTTGCTGTCGCGAAACCAATCAATGAGGTTACCCTATCGAGGCGGCGTTGCCACCCTCAATAGCCAATCAACTGCATAAATTGCAGACCTCTCCCCATGGTTTAAGGGTAGTCAATTTGGGATGGAGCTCTATTAACTGGTATTTTGCATCAGATACCAGTCTTTATAGTCCGTGCCTAGATTAGCCGCTCTGTTATAGAGAAAGCCGATAGCAAGGCATCTTTGATTGGTATCCCCGAATAACGAGTGAAACTCCACCGTGACACAGTGGTGCTGTAGAATCCTTACAACACATCACACTATTACGTATCTAGAGGAGCACGATATGCGCGTCGACGAGGTTTTTAAGCAGGCAGCATCCCAGGGCACCGCGCCCGTTTCGTTTGAGATGTTCCCGCCCAAGGGCGAGCTGACCCTCGACACGGCTCGCGAAGTGGCAGGCAATCTGTGCAAGCTTTCGCCGAGCTTTGTCTCGGTCACCTGCTCGGCCGGCGGCTCGGGCAACGGTGCCACCACCGCCCCCATCGCGCATATGATTTCGAGCGAATTCGACACGCCCTCGGTGGCACACCTTACCTGCGTGGGCCGCTCGCATGCCGATATCGCCGCCAAGATCGACGAGTATCGCACCGCCGGCGTTGAAAACATCCTGGCCCTGCGTGGAGATCTCCCTGCCGGCGCGACCGAGGACGACAAGCCCGCCTCCGACTACGCCTACGCCCGCGACCTCATCCCCGAGCTCGTCGACGCCGGCTTTTGCGTGGGCGCCGCAGCCTACCCCGAGGGCCACATTGCCTGTGAGGATCTCAACCTCTCGGTCGAACACCTCAAGCAAAAACAGGACGCCGGCGCGAGCTTCTTTGTGACGCAGCTCTTCTTTGATAACGAGTGCTTCTACCGTTTTCGCGAGCTTGCCGACAAGGCCGGCATCACCGTGCCCATTACCGCGGGCATCATGCCGTTTATGGGCAAGTCGCAGATCAGCCGCATGGTCTTTATGTGCGGCGCGTCGCTGCCCTCCCCCGTCATCAAGATTCTCGCCAAGTACGAGAACGACCCCGAGAGCCTGCAGGCAGCCGGTGTAGATTATGCCGCCCGCCAGCTTTGCGACCTTAAGGAGCACGGTGCCGACGGTCTGCACCTGTACACTATGAACCGTCCTGCAATCGCCGCGACCATTATGGAGCGCCTGGGGTAATGGAAAAACCGCACGCCGATATAACCGTTGCTGAAGTGCCGGCCGACCTTGCGTCGCCGGCGCTCTACCGTATCGACGCTGCCCACCACCCTCGCGTCGACCGTGCCGAGATGCTGCGCTACCTGGGCTACGGCGGTCAGCAGATTGAGCCAGAGCTGTCACAGCGTATTGAACTTGTCGTTGAGCGTCTGGAGCTGGACATTGAGCCCCGCGGCGTGCGCCGCATATTTGCCATCGATGCCACGGGAGCCGATGAACAGGGCGATCCTTGCATTCGCTTGGTCGGCACCAACGTTGAGCTGCGCGGTCGCGATATCTATCGACATCTCAAAGACGCCCGCTTTGCCGCACTCATGGCGTGCACCCTCGGCATGGACGCCGAGCGTCGCCTGCGCACCACGGGAGCCCAACATCCCCTGGAGGGCGCCGTGCTCGACGCCGCGTGCTCCGCTTACGTGGAAGCCGCCGTTGAGCAAATGGACCAGCAGGTCAAGACGGACGCCGCCGTTCATGGACTCGCCGGCAACTGGCGCTTTAGTCCCGGCTACGGCGACTGCCCGCTCTCGGCCCAGCGCTCGATCGTCAATGCGCTCAACGCCACGCGGCTCATCGGGCTTACCGTCACGCCCACCAGCCTGCTCATGCCCACCAAAAGCGTGACCGCGGTGATCGGTCTGTTCGAAGGCGAAGTCCACGACGCCCAGAGCCGCCCTACCTGCAATATCTGCCGCATGCGCGAGCACTGCCGCTTCCGCGCCGCCCACACCACCTGCTATTCCAGCCATTAGGAGCCCTCGATGTTTACTCCGCTTATCACTCATGATCTGGACGGCGCCGCGCTGGCGGCGCCTGTTGATGCCGCACGTCGCAACGGTGCCACGTACAAGACGCGCACGATCGACGATCTGCGCATTAAGGACGATCGCCTGCGTGCGGCCATCGATGGCACGGGACACCTGCTGTTCGACGGCGGCATGGGCACCATGTTGCAGGCCGCTGGCATGAAGGCGGGCGCCCTGCCCGAGCTGCTCAACTTTGAGGAGCCCCAGGTTATCACTGATATCCAACGTCAATATGTCGAGGCCGGCTGCGACGTGATTACCGCCAACACCTTTGGCGCCAACGCCCACAAGCTCGACGGTGCCGCCACCGTGGCAGACGTCTTTGCCGCGGCCGTCACCTGTGCCCGCGCGGCCGGCGCCCGCTACGTCGCCGGTGACATCGGCCCCATCGGCGCGCTGCTTCGCCCCTTGGGTACCCTCAGCTTCGACGAGGCCTATGACCTCTTTGCCGAGGAAGTGCGCGCCGGCGTCGCCGCGGGTGTGGACCTCTTTATTATCGAGACTATGACCGACCTTGCCGAGATCAAGGCTGCCGTCCTCGCCTGCCGCGAGAACTCCGACCTGCCCGTCTTTGCCACCATGACCTTTGAGGAAGACGGTCGCACCTTCCTGGGCACGAGTCCCGAGGTGGCCGCCATCACGCTCGACGCCATCGGCGCCGACGTTTTGGGCATCAACTGCAGCCAAGGACCGGCCGAGCTCCGGGGACTCGCCGCACGTATGCTCACCGTTACCGACAAGCCCATTATGGTGCAGGCCAACGCGGGACTTCCCCATGTGGACGACGACGGCAACACCGTCTTTGACATCCAGGCCCCCGAATACGCCAAGGCCGTCGCCGGCATGATCGCCGACGGCGTGAGCGTCGTGGGCGGTTGCTGCGGCACCACGCCGGCGCACATGGCGGCCTTGCGCACGCTTATCGATAACCACACGCCCAGCCCGCGCCACCGCAAGCCCAGTATGTCGGTCACGAGCGCCCAAACGGTCGTGGACCTTCCCTGCGACGGCCACAAGATCGCCGTCATCGGCGAGCGCATCAACCCCACCGGCAAAAAGCGCCTGCAGCAGGCCCTGCGCGACGGCGACCTGGACTACGTCGTGAGCCAGGGCATCAGCCAGCAGGAACAGGGCGCCGACATCCTGGACGTCAACGTGGGCCTGCCCGAGATCGACGAAGTCAAGATCATCCAACAGGCGACCGAACAGCTCCAGGGCTCCACGCTGCTGCCGTTGCAGATCGACTCCACCGACCCCGCAGCCGTCGAGGCCGCCGTGCGCCGCTACGCCGGCAAGCCCATCATCAACTCGGTCAATGGCAAGCAGCAGATCATGGATGAGATCTTTCCGCTGGTCGCCCACTACGGCACCAACGTTGTCGGACTTACGCTCGACGAAGGCGGCATCCCCGATACCGCCGAGGCCCGCTTCGCCATCGCCGAGCGCATCGTGGCCGAGGCCGCCCGCTACGGCATCGGCCCGGACCGCATCCTCATCGACTGTCTAGTCATGACCGCCTCGACCAACCAGCGCCAGGCCGAGCAGATCCTGCGCGCCATGTCCCTGTGCAAGGAGCGCCTGGGCGTCAAATGCGCGCTCGGCGTGTCGAACATCAGCTTTGGCCTGCCTGCCCGCCCGCTGCTGGGCTCGGTCTTTTTGGCCGCCGCCTTTGGCGCGGGCCTGGACGCCCCCATCATGAACCCGGGTTCCAAGCGCTTTATGGACACCGTCTACAGCTATCGCGTCCTGAGCGTTGAGGATGAGGGCTCGACCGGATACATCGAGCGCTACGCCGGCTGGACCGATCCGTACAAGATCGCCGCCAACCCGGCAGCAGCTCAGGCTGCATCGACCGACACCGTACCCGCTGCTGGCACCGCCGGCACCGACGGTAACGACGACCCGATTCGTCGCATGGTCGTCTCGGGCCGCAAAGGCGAGATCGCGGCCGAGACCGAGCGCCTGCTGGCAGAACACGACGCCATGGACCTCATCAACAATCACTTTATCCCCGCCCTCGACGAAGTTGGCGTCCTCTTTGACCAGGGCAAGTTCTTCTTGCCGCAGCTCATGGCCTCGGCCGAGGCCGCGCGCGTGGGCTTCGACACCATCAAGCGCCTGATGCCCGCCGGCGAGATTGCCGACAAGGGCAAGATCTGCGTGGCCACCGTCAAGGGCGACATCCACGATATTGGCAAGAACATCGTCAAAATGCTGCTCGACAACTACGGCTACACCGTCTTTGACCTGGGTCGCGACGTCGATCCGCAGGAAGTACTCAAGACCGTCAAGGAGCGCGACATCAAACTCGTCGGCCTCTCGGCGCTTATGACTACCACAGTCGTCGCCATGGAGGAGACCATCAAGCTGCTTCATACTGAGGTGCCGGGCGTCAAGATCATCGTGGGCGGCGCCGTACTCACCCCCGAATACGCCAAGCAGATCGGCGCGGACTACTACGCCAAGGACGCCGCCGAAAGCGCTCGCATCGCCGAAGAGGTCTTTGGGCAGTAACACAACGGAAACAACCGAGCACCAAAACGTGCCGCACGCGCCACTTGGCACGTGCGGCACGTTAGAATAGAAAAGACTATGCTCGTTTTGGCAGATAGGAGCGCAAGGATGGCGATCACGCCCGCAGAAATCGCGGAAACCCGCGGCATGGTTGAGGAACAGAACCTCGACATCAGGACCATCACCATGGGTGTTTCGCTCATGGGTTGCGGTGACGAGAACCTCGACCGCATGTGCACGAAGATCTACGACCACGTGACGCACACGGCTGAGCATCTGGTCGAGACCGCCGAGAACCTCGAGCGCGAGTACGGTATCCCCATCGTCAACAAGCGCGTTTCCGTCACCCCGGTGGCGCAGATCGCCGCATGCTGCAAGGATGAGGACCTCACCCCCATCGCGCACGCCCTCGACCGCGCGGCCGAGACGCTCGGCATCGATTACCTGGGCGGCTTCTCCGCACTCGTCCAGAAGGGCATCGGCGACGCCGACCGCCGCGTCATCCAGTCCATCCCGCAGGCGCTCGCCACCACGAGCCGCGTCTGCTCCAGCGTCAACGTCGCCAGTCTGCGTGCCGGCATCAACATGGACGCCGTACTCATGGCTGCGCAGACCATCATCGACGCCGCTAAGCTCACGGCCGACCAGGACTCCGTCGGCGCTTCCAAGTTTGTCTGCTTTGCCAATATGGTCGAGGACTCCCCGTTTATGGCGGGCGCCGTCCACGGCGGTGGCGAGGCCGACGCCGTCATCAACGTAGGCGTCTCGGGCCCCGGCGTTATGGCCGCAGCCCTGGAGACGCTGCCCGACTCCGCATCGATGATGGAAGTCGCCGAGAAGATTAAGCAGACCGCCTTTAAGATCACCCGCGCCGGCGAGCTCATGAGCCGCGAGGCCGCCCATCGTCTGGGTGTCGAGAAGGGCATTGTCGACCTGTCGCTGGCTCCCACGCCTGCCATCGGCGACTCCGTTGCCCGCATCCTCGAGATCATCGGCGTGGGCACCTGCGGTGGCCCGGGCACGACCTGCGCGCTCGCCATGCTCAACGATGCCGTCAAGAAGGGCGGCGTCATGGCCAGCTCCAGCGTGGGCGGTCTCTCCGGCGCTTTCATCCCCGTGTCCGAGGACGCCGGCATGATCGCCGCCGTCGAGGCCGGTGCGCTTTCGCTCGAGAAGCTCGAGGCCATGACCTGCGTGTGCTCCGTTGGCCTGGACATGATCGCCATCCCCGGCGACACCCCGGTCGAGACCATCGCCGGCATTATCGCCGACGAGATGGCCATCGGCGTCATCAACAACAAGACCACGGCCGTCCGCGTGATTCCTGCCATCGGCAAGGGCGTGGGCGACTGCGTCGAGTACGGCGGTCTGTTTGGCCGTGCGCCCATCATGCCGGTGAACCCCAACGCCGGCACCGTGCTTGCCCACCGCGGTGGACGCTTCCCGGCGCCGCTGAACTCGCTCAAGAACTAGCTGAGAGGGACTGGCGAGGAGCCCCGGGGAGGGCAAATATATAAGGTCGCCTGCTCGGACAGTCCTGACTCGCACGGAGAGCACATTAAGTGCTCTCCGGCTCGTGCGGAACTCGCGATCGACCTTATATATTTGCCCTCCCCGGGGCTCCCGCACAACGGGACCTCAGTTGGGTTCTATCCCGTATGGCAGTCGCTTCGCTCCTGCCCGCCTTGGTTGTGAGGGCGGTTTGGCGTTGGAACGGTTCTTTTTCTGATATATGCTGGTTGCGGCTCTTCTTTTGGGAGGAGTCGCTTTTTTGTTGCTAGGAGGTTAGCCCGTGGTTGATGGGGATACTCGTTCTGAGCTGCTTTCTGCGGATTGGAATGGCGAATGGATGCGTCTGCAGGCCGCTCGGCATCGGGCTGATGATTCTTTTGAGTGGGATAAGCGGGCTCGGCATTTTCGGCCGCTTGAGACTGCTCCGTATGCCCGGGATTTTATAAAGCTGTTGGCCCTTGAGCCCGACGAGTCGGTGCTCGATATGGGGTGCGGAGCTGGATCGATTGCTATTCCGCTTGCGCAAGACGGACATCCCGTGATTGCCGCTGATTTTTCCCCTGCCATGCTGGGCACGCTTGATGCCGGCATTGAGTACTATGGACTCGAGGATCTCATTACGCCGCTTGAGCTTGCTTGGGATGATGATTGGGATTTGGTTGGACCGGTCGCGAAAGCGGTAGATGTCGCCTTTGCCAGTCGGTCAGTTACGACGACCAATCTAAAAGGCGCGCTTGCCAAGCTTGATCGTACGGCTCGTCGGCGTTGTGCTGTCACGATGGTCGCCAACTCCAGCCCGCGCTATGATCTGCACCTGATGAACGCTATCGGCGCCTCCGTTACCTGCAGCAATGGCTTTGTGTATGCCTTTAACATCCTTATTCAGATGGGTGCGCTGCCGCAGGTCACGTATTTTGAATCGCCTCGTCGCGACACCTTCGATAGCCTTGAGGCAGGCGTGGCGGACTTTTCTCGTATGCTCGAGCATGGCAACGAGGATAAGATCGACCGCCTGCGCGATTACATCGCCCAGCACATGATCGAGAACCCCCATGCCGGTGAGCCGGGCTCCAAGGGCGTGCCGCAGGGGCGCTATATGCTCGACCACGTCCGTAAGGTCCGTTGGGCGTTTATTGCATGGGAGCCGGTCTCTGCGCCCAGCTCATAGCCTGTTCGCAGCCCGCACCGCCCACTCACTCGGCATCCGCATTCTTTGCGAACTGGGCGAACGCGCTCCACACCGCGCCGTTCCTGCGCTATCGTGGGACAGCTCACGTAGATTAAGGCCCCGTCGCGGGGCGCCCCATACATAGAAAGCGAGAACCCATGGCACTGACAGGAGCACAGGTCAAGCAGCTTCGCAGCATGGCCCATCACCTCAACCCCGCCATCATCATCGGCAAGTCCGACGTCAACGAGGGCACCGTCGAGCAGACGGTCGCCTACCTGGAGAAGCACGAGCTCGTTAAGTGCTCCGTGCTCGATGGCTCCAGCCTTTCCGCCCGCGAAGCCGCCGAAGAGCTCGCTGAGCGCTGCCACGCCGAGGTCGTCCAGGTCATCGGCCGCAAGTTCTCGCTGTATCGCGAGTCCTCGCGCAAGGACATCGAGAAGATCAAGCTCGTCTAAGAGCCAATGATCCGGCGAGCCAACATATAGCAAGCTTACGGGTGCCCAAGTACTTCGGGCGCCCGTTTTTTATCGCTCGACCAGCACGCGATTGAGCCGCCCCTCCACCAAGCGCTCGTATAGGCGCCGCGTCTCGGGCTCGGGCACGCCATTGACCTGTTCCCTCAGATGGTGCATATGCCCGCTGTACAGCTCGACGATATCGCGTCGCCGCCCCGCCGCACTGTAGACGCGCATGGCGCAGCGCACCATATCCTCACGCGCCGTTTCTTGCCGAAGCCCCGACTCCGCCAGCCAAATCGCCGACTGCAGATCGTTTTCTTCTAGAGCGGCATTTGCTCCCTTAATCATGCAATCGATGTACTTTGACTGCATAATGCGCCGCATGCGCAAAAAGTAGGTGGGATTACAGCCATTGGGAACATACAGCGGTCCGGCATAAAGCTGCTCAATCTTAAGGCACAACTCGACCAGATGGGGCCCGCGCGCACCCGTGCGATTTCCCAAAACCTCGCGGCTTATCTGGTCAAACAGCCGTACATCGGTCTTGACGTAGTCGCCGTTGAGCCCAATGCATTCATTTTGGATGAGCACACATGACTTGCCATCCGGCGTCGGCCCCAAAGCCGACCGCAAGCGCGATATCGTCGAGTACAGGTTGTTGCGGGCGCTATTGAACTCGGCATGGGGCCACAGCTCCATGGCCAGCGTCTCACGATCGACGAGCGCATCCATGCCCAGCGCAAGCCGCTCGGCAAGTGTCGCCGCCTTCTTGCGGCGCCACATTTTGTCCGTGATGGGAAACCCGTCGCGCTCGGCGCGAAACGCACCAAACATGCGAATCTCGATATGGTCGATGGTATCAACGGCTTCAACCTCGCCGGCCTGGAACAGGCGCTCGCCCTCCCCTTCCAAATCGTCGCGCAGCGAGTACCGCGACAGCTCGCGCACGGGAAGCTTCTTGCGTATCCTGCCCGCCGGCTCGCCCAGACAATGCATGGCAAGGCGCGCAAAGAGCCGATACGATGGCTCTAGAATCCCCGCACGATTCATGGACATCCAGGCCGCAAGATCGCTGTCTCGGCCCGCACAGGCCAAATGCAGCGCCACCATCCAGGCCTCCGCTCCACCAACCTGCGTCTGGCTTATATCGAGCAACTCCGCTTCCTCGCGCACCGAAACCATCGAGGTGTTACGCAGATATGCCGCGCGCTCCAGCAGCAATGCGTTATCGCGCATATACGCAATCGACTCCTCGGCAAGTTTGAGCACTTGGACCGCACGGAACTTTGCATTAACCGGCCGTCCCTCTGCCAGCGACTGCCAGCCTTCTAGCAACAGGCCAAACAGCTGAATCTGGTTGTCGCGCATGCGCACGGCAAAACGATCGAGCTCGCTGAACGCCGCGTCGTCGGTTACCGGCAAGCCGGAAAGGAGCCGCCGTGCCGCCAACACCATGCGCACCCAGATAGCCATCGCCTTAAGCCCACGTACGTCGAGCGCCTCCCGTACCACCGTCATCTCGTCGTCGCGCTCGTCGGTTCCCGCAAACGACCCGTCAAAGAGCTCCACTAGCATGCTATCGGCCCGTATAACAATCCCCGCGATATCGAGCTCGCAGTCGTAGGCCTTGCTCGTTTTGAGCTGCTGTAGAACGCCGCCGTCATCTCCCCGCTCGGTCAGGCAGCGCTTGACCTCGATATGCGCAGACAACATATCGAGTGCGGTATGGGATGTCTCGATTTCTGGTACGGCCAGGTTCGTAGGAAGCCCAAGCCCGTTGTCCCCATAGCAAACAGCCGTCAGTGTCTGGGCCACCCTCCATGAAACAGGGTCTATTTCGCAGGCCGCCCGTTCGCCCCCGCGCTCGATCACCGATGCCATATAGCGGGCGAGCTTTGTGTTGGACACGCTGACCGCTGCCAGATATACGCCGAGTGCCTCGGCAGGCGTTGGCTCTGGAG
>UQYA01000068.1 GCA_900545165.1 uncultured Collinsella sp. | reverse complement strand
GTGGTGGCCTTCGGGCGAGGGCTTGCTGCTCGCGCACGCTGCGGGTGACGGCGATCCGGCCCGCGTCTTGCCGATTTACACGCGCCTTTCGGATGCCGAGGAAAACGAGCGCAAGCGTCTTGGTCTTGCCGAGAGTGCGCAGAGCGAAATTACGGGTGTTGCCGATGAGCTCGCCGGTCGTCATCTGCAGTTCCGTCCCATGGGCGCGGCGGATGCCGAGGGCGCGAGCGCGCTAGAGGCTACCTGCTTTGAAGGTGCCGGACACAAGGCGTGGACGCCGGGCATGTTCCTGTCCGAACTGGGCGAGGACGTCGCTGCGCCGCGTAGTTGGTGGGTGGCACACGACGACGGCAAGCTGCTGGGCCTTGCCGGCGGTATGGTCGTGGACGGTGATGTGCAGATTCTGGATGTCGCCGTCGACCCGGCACATCGCCGTGGGGGCATTGCCCGCAAGCTGCTGTCGCATGTGAGCTATGATGCCCAGATGCTCGGCTGCACCACGGCTTCGCTCGAGGTCGAGGACGGCAACGAGGGAGCGATCGCGCTTTATAACGCTCTGGGCTTTACCGAGGCTGGCCGTCGCCGCGGTTACTACGGTGTTGGCAAAGATGCCATCGTCATGACGGCTTCGCTGCCCCTGGTGCTTCCGGTCGACAATGCTTCGCCCGAGCCGACGGCGGCAGAGCAGCGCGTATGGCCGCTACCTGCGCCTAGGCGCTCCGAGGGGGAGCGTGCCGAAATTGAGCGCCGCCGCCTAGTGCTCGCTATCGAGAGTTCCTGTGACGAGACGGCCGTGGCGATTATCGATGCGGATGGCAATATGCTGGCCAACCAGGTGTCGACACAGATTGATTTTCATGCCCGCTTTGGCGGCGTGGTGCCCGAGATCGCCTCGCGCAAACACGTTGAGGTGATTGTGAGTGTCGTGGATGCGGCGCTCGAGGATGCCGCAGCATCGCTGGGCCTTACGGGCGGAGCCATTGCACCAAGTGAGCTTGCCGCCGTGGGCGTGACGCAGGGTCCGGGCCTGGTGGGCGCGCTCGTGGTTGGCGTCGCCTTCGCCAAGGGCTTTGCCTACGCTGCCGGTAAGCCGCTCATATGCGTCAACCATCTGGAGGGGCACCTGTTTGCCAACCTGCTGGCGCAACCCGACCTCAAACCGCCGTTTATCTTCACGCTTGTCTCGGGTGGGCACACCATGCTCGTGCACGTGAAGGCGTGGGGCGACTACGAGGTGCTCGGTGAGACGCTCGACGACGCTGTGGGCGAGGCCTTCGACAAGGTAGCCAAGGCGTTGGGTCTGGGCTATCCTGGTGGCCCCATCATTTCCAAGCTGGCCGAGACAGGCAATCCCCGCGCGATTGATTTCCCCCGTGCGCTCAACAGCAGGGGAGACTATCGTTTCTCGCTTTCGGGCCTTAAAACGGCCGTGACGCTCTACATCGAGCAGGAGACCAAGGCCGGGCGCACGATTCACCTGCCCGATCTGGCAGCTTCGTTTGAGGCAGCTGTCTTTGACGTGCAGTACAAGAAGGCCAAAAACGCATTGCACGCTACCGGATGCAAGGAATACTGCATCGGCGGCGGCGTCTCGGCCAACCCGCATCTGCGCGAGATGATGATCAAGAAGCTTGGGCGTCAGGGGATTCGCGTAACGGTGCCGCCCTTGTCTGCCTGTACCGATAACGCAGCCATGATCGCGGAGGTCGCTCGCCGTAAATTCGACCGAGGTGAAATCTCGCCGTTCGACGTCGACGCCGATCCAAACATGACGCTGTAGCTGGTACGGCGCGGTCCCCGGACGGAGGGGCCGGATATAAGGTTTCCTGCTCTACAGTCCTGCGCAAGACGAAGGCCACATTAAGTGGCCTTCTTTGCGTGCGGAACTCGCGATAAACCTTATATCCGGCCCCTCCGTCCGGGGACCTTTCTGTGTCGATATAGCTTCTGAGCTGGTTTGGCGTCGACAACGTCCAGCAAAGTTAACAAGCCAGTGTCGAATTTCCGGCGTTCTTTAGCTGAAAGAAAAAAGTTGGTGTGCGGAGCTTTGCTCCGCATTTGGGATGGGAGCCCCTGAGAGCCGCGGGAGCCGGGCGGCGCATATGAACTTTATCGCGAGTTCCGCACGCAAAGGAAAGCACTTAATGTGCTTTCCGTCTTGCGCAGGACTGTAGAGCAGGAAAGTTCATATGCGCCGCCCGGCTCCCGCGGCCCTCAGGGGCATCTCTCATGCAAAAACTTTTGTCGGGTAAAGTCCGAGTTCAGTGGCGTTTTATACCGAGAAATCCAAAAAAAGTTGAAAATTCATTACAAATTTGCGTTGACTTTAGGTAACTAAAGTTTCATACTCCTTTTCAACCACTGGGGGATGTGAACACGCACGGATCGTTCGCATCATGATTGAAGAGGATTTCTTAGACATGTTCACGCATCAGCTAAACATTATCAGCGTAGTAATTATCTGATGCGGGTTAGCACATACAGCTAGCCCGTACGATAACGGGCGGCTGATGAAGATGAGGGCCGTCGAGCGCAACCGACGGCCCTCATTTTTTATGTCTAGGAAGTTCTTTTTAGAGGAGGAAATGTAATGAACGGAGTTTTGCTCATGGTTGTGGCCGCGGCGGTGCTCGCCTGCGGCTATCTGGGCTACGGCCGCTGGCTGGCCAACAAGTGGGGCGTTGACAAAGAGGCCCTCACGCCGGCCAAGCGCATGAAGGACGGCAACAGCTTCTCGCCCGTCTCCGCCTTCACCGCGTTTTCGCACCAGTTCAGCTCGATCTGCGGTGCTGGTCCTGTCACGGGTACGATCGTCGCCATGGCCTTTGGCTGGCTGCCCGTCGTGCTCTGGGTCCTCGTCGGCGGCATCTTCTTTGGCGCCGTCCACGACTTTGGTGCCCTGTACGCTTCGATGAAGAACAACGGCAAGTCACTCGCTCAGCTCATCGAGAAGTATATCGGCAAGACCGGCCGTCGCCTGTTCCTGCTGTTCTGCTGGCTGTTCTGCATCATCGTCATCGCCGCCTTCACCGACATGGTCTGCAAGACGTTCATGTTCACCCCGGCCGTTGACGCTTCTGGTGCTGCTACCGGTGCCATCGACTTCACCAAGTCCTATGCCGCCGGCTGCGCTGGTACCATCTCCATCCTGTTCACCTTCGTCGCTATCGCCTTTGGTTGGGCTCAGAAGAAGTTCAACCTTACCGGTGCTGCCGAGTTCGTCACCGGCGTGGTCCTCATGGTCCTCATGTTCGCCGTCGGTATGCAGTTCCCGGTCTACCTGGATAAGTTCCAGTGGTTCGCCGTCGTCATGGTCTACCTGGTCTTCGCTGGCGCTATGCCCATCCAGATGCTCAAGACCCCGCGTGACTACCTCACTTCCATCATGATGATCGTCATGATCGTCTGCGCTGTCCTCGGCATCGTCGTCTTGGGCGTCAACGGTCAGGCTACTATCACCGCTCCGGTCTTCACCGGCTTCTCCACTGCCTCCGGCATGATGTTCCCGGTCCTGTTCGTCTCCGTCGCTTGCGGTGCTCTCTCCGGTTTCCACAGCCTCGTTTCTTCCGGCACCTCTTCTAAGCAGGTCGAGAAGGAGCAGGACGCCGTCAAGGTCGGTTACGGCGCCATGATCGTCGAGTCCTTCGTTGGCATCCTTGCCATCATCGTCGCCGGCATCATGTTCTCCGATATGAACACCGCCGGTACTGGCGCTCTCAACGCCGGTGTCGCTTCCACCCCGTTCCAGATCTTCGCCGCCGGCATCTCCCGCGGTATGCAGGCCTTCGGTGTTGACGGCACGCTCGCTACCGTCTTCATGACCATGAACGTCTCCGCTCTGGCCCTGACCTCGCTCGACGCCGTCGCCCGCATCGCCCGCACCTCGTTCTCCGAGTTCTTTGCCCAGACCAACGACGCCCTGGCCATCGAGTCCAAGGCCGGCTACATGAAGGTCCTCGGCAACCCCTGGTTCGCCACGGTCGTCACCCTGCTTCCCGGTCTCGCCCTCGCTTTTGGTGGCTATGCCAACATCTGGCCGCTCTTTGGTGCTTCCAACCAGCTGCTCGGCGGCATGACCATGATCACCCTCGCCGTGTTCTGCAAGTGCACCGGCCGCAAGGGTTGGATGCTCTACGTGCCCGTCGTCTTCCTGCTCTGCTGCACCTTCACCTCGCTGGTCCAGAGCGCCATGGGCTGCATGACCGCCGTCCAGGCCTACGGTTTCTTCGGTACCATCCCGGCTACCGCCACCACGGCCGCCGTCTCCGTCGCCGCCACCAAGGGCCTGCAGCTCGTCTTTGCCGTCCTGCTGATGGTCCTGGGCCTCATCGTTGCCGTTAACTGCCTCAAGGAGTTCTTCGGCAAGGAGGCCGGTTCCATGCCCGACGAGGAGCCCGAGTGGTCCGAGATGGGCAAGGCCGAGTATGGCCGCACTGCTGCTGCCGAGGCTCCTGTCGACGCCGAGGCCGCCAAGGCTTAGTCGACCTGACGAGTTGAACGTCACATCTATATGACTCGGAAAGACCGGGTCCGCGACTTCGCGGGCTCGGTCTTTTTTTCATGCGAAAGCGGGTGACGCTCGAGTGTTCTCGCAGATGTTTTGCGTGGATAAGGGCGCGCGTTGTACCATATAGACGTATATGTGTACATATGAAAGGGGCCCCGTGGCCAAGACGGTATATTCCGATAATCAAAACAATGTCGATGCTTTGGCTGAGCGCCTGAGCAGCCAGACGTCGCTTTCTGCCGAGCGCGCCAAGCTGGTTGCCTACGACCTGCTCTGCCGCAAGGCGCTCAAGATTAAGTCGAGTGCGCTGGCGCAGATTTTCCGCTCCGTCGATAAGGAGTGCGACACCAAGGCGATGCGCGATGAGCTTATCGCGGCAAAGATCGTGACCAAGATCGAGGGTAGCGGCATTAACGGGCGCCCGGCGTTCTATACCATCAATGCCGAGATCCGCGATGCCCAAGAGCAGCCTGCCGAGTCCGTCGAGGGTTTTGTCGTCGAGGATTCCGCTGACGTGCCTGCTGTGGAAGAAGCTGCTCCGCGTGAGCATGTCGATACCGATGAGTTGCTCGATGAGAACGTCGTGCGTGCCTTTACGGCCAAGGCAGGACGCGGCGGTTTTGGCGGGGGTGGCAAGCGCGATGCGCAGCGCCGCGCCCAGCAGGAGCGCTTCCGTCGCGCCGTTGCTCAAAAGGGCGAGACGGATGCTGAGGCTGTTGAGACCGAGGTTGCTGCCGAGTCGCAGAAGCCCGCGAGGGAGCAAAAGCCCGTGGAGGCCCAAGAGCCCAAGCGTCGTCGCGGTGCTCACTTTAAGACTGCACAGCAGGATGCCGCGCGTGAGGTTGAAGAGTCTTCTGAGGTTGCAGACGATGTTGAGGAGTCTGCCAAGAAGGCTCCGGGTTCGTGTCGTCCCGGCCGCGGTTTTGCGGGGCGCGCGTATCCCGTAAGGCGTCAGGAGAAGAGCGAACCGGCTTCGACCACTCAGGGCGAGAAGGACGAGAAGGCCGTTGAGCCGGTGACTCGCGAGCAAAAGCCTGTTGAGCCGCAGCTTGAGGTTGATGCCGAGGCCAAGGGCCAGCAGCCTACTGATGAGCAGACGGAGCAGGGCGCGTCGAGCAAGCCTCGCCGCCGTCGCCATCGTGGGGGCCGCAGTTCCCATGCCGAGACTGCGGCCGAGAAGACCACGCCGCAGAACGAGGATGCGAAGGCCGAGGTTTCTTCGGGGCAGCCTAAGCGCCAGCCGGCGAAGGAGAGCAAGTCCAATCGTCCGCGGAAGCAGGCGTCTATGCCGAAGCGCGAGCGCAATTCCCAAGGCGATTCTAAGCGCAAGTCTCAGAGGAAGCCGGAGTCTGCCGCAGCAGATACTGCTGTCCAGCAGCCCAAGTCGGCCGTTCACGGCGAGGCCTCGGCGTTTGCCCTTGCCCGCGTTTTAGGCAGGCAGCTGCTCAAAGTTGTCCCTACGCCCACGGCGCTCTCTAAGATCAAGGAGCAGCAGACACAGATCGTAAAGGTCGAGGGCAAGGACGGCAAAAAGGCTCCGCAGCGCACTCAGCACAACGAGATGTCCAACCGCAAGATTGCCGAGGAAATCGCAATCATCCAGGCTTGGATCGAGCAGAACCGAGGTGCCGATACGCCGGTTGCCTCGCGCCGCCAGCGTGCCTACCAGATCTTTAATGACGAGAAGGCTTTTGACGGCAAGCACGGTGAGCGCTTGATCAGGCGTATGACCGAAAAGGGCATCAGCATGCAGGCGATCAAGGTCGCCCCCAATCGCCCCGTGCACTTTACGGGCTTCTTTACGCTGGGCGCCGACAAGCCGTTCATTATGGTCGAGAACCTGGACACCTACGACGAGATCGTCAAGCTGCTGCGTGGCCGCAAGCACGCCAAGCTCTTTGGCATCAAGGTGGGCGGCGTGATTTTTGGCGGCGGATGCAAGGCGAGCGTCTCGCATGCCCTGGACGATTATCTGGCTGAGATTGGCTATCGCTTTAACTACGTCTACTACGTAGGCGATATCGATCGCGAGGGCGCGCGTATCGTCGAGCAGGCTCGCAATGCCAATGTGGTTGAGATTCGCCTGCATGCCGGCATGTACCGTGCCATGCTCGCCGAGCATAAGCGTCGCGTGAAGGCCGGCGGCGAGTGCGAGCCCGCGGCTGCCAACCAGGGCGTGCCGCAGAACCTGGCGGCGACGATCAAGGATCTGCCCATGGTTACGCGCGTGCAGTTCCGCAACGTGCTGCGCGAGGGCGGGCGCATTCCGCAGGAGATTCTGATGACCGCAGACTATCGGGATGGCGACTCGGGAAGCTTCGACCGCATGCTGAACAATTAGCTCCGCCGTTCTACCGAACGGCGGTCTTCTTGACGCTGCGAGGGGCCCTGGCACGGCAATCTGACGTTCAACTTCGGCGGCGCGACCAGAAGGTCAGCGCCGCCTTGTTTCACGTCACCTTGCCATACCAGGGCCCCTCTCGCTGTCACGTCCAAAACATCGAGGTTAAGTGGCCTCCTGTTCGTGCGGAACTCGCGATAAACCTAAGCCGGTGTCCCCGCTCTCCCGGGGCCTGCGGTTACCTGGTTGTTGCATGCGGCTCGCTTTTCGGAACTGGGCTGATATTTTCTTGATGTTAGGCGCTCTTGGTCCTAATGGGCTTGGGGCGCCTTCGCGTTTCCTCGGCTTCGCACCCTTGCGGGTTCGAATCCCTCCGCTTGCCCACAAGAAAGCGCTCCAGGTTCATAAGGGCCTGGAGCGCTGTGTTCTTAAGGGCTGGGACGGAGGGATTCGAACCCCCAACAGCCGGCACCAAAAACCGGAGTTCTACCGTTGAACTACGTCCCAATGTGTGGTGTTGCCCAAAAGCAACTCGTTTAGTTTACCTAATCTGCGAGGGCATCGCAAACGCCATCGAGCAGGCGTACGGCGAGTGTCTGCGCGTCGCTGGCCGTGAAGGTGCCGTTGTAGCGCGTCATGCCCGTGAGCTCAATGCGAATGCGAGCCGGCTTCTGCTGCGCGGCGACATTGGCGGTGCGGATGCGCTGGGCCAGGTTGTGGCACTCGGCGAGGGCGATCGTGGCGCGCGGCGCTGCATCTGCGGGCAGCTCATCGCTTGCGATCTCGAGCACCAGGTCAACGTCGGTTGGGACCTCGGAGTCGCAGAGCATCATGCCGCTGTTGTCGGTCGTTGCCGTGGCGATATTCCACATGCGCGACGCAACGCTGCGTGCGATGGGGTCCTCGCCGATAACGGCAATCTGGAAGCGCTCGAGCACGTTGGCGGCGCGAGCAAAACCGATGCGGGACTCGGCTTCGGTGACCGAGGGCTTGCCCTCCCACACATGGTGCAGGCGGTTGATGTAGGCGTAGGTGTCCTGGAAGGCCATGCCGTCGGCAAACAGGCCGACATTTTCCTGGAACTGCTGCAGGGCGGCCTCGGTATGCGGGCCAAAGTAGCCGTCGTCTTCGCCACAGGCAAAGCCCAAAACGTTGAGAGCGCGCTGCAGGGCCTGCACATCGGCGCCATGGAAATTGGGCATGCGCAGATAGAGGGTGCGGTCGCCCAGCTTATACGAAGCGTCTACAAGGGCGCTCCAACAGGGGATGTCGACGGCATGACCGGCAGCAAGGCCGCTGTCGAGCCTGAAGGTGCTGACGGCCTGCTCAGTGGTGGCTCCAAAGTACTTGTCGGTGACTTCGGCGGCATCAATCGTGTAACCGAGCTGCAGGAGACGAGACTGCACGTCCTCGACGGCTGCTCCTTGCATGCCCGTTGTAATAGGTTCCATGAACGAACCCCTTTCGGCGTACCATTCGTACTATTTGAGCGTCTGTCGGATAGACAACGCAAAGGGATGCATAAACATGCACTCAACAGTGTAGCAAGTTGTGCCTAAATACGCTGCTGACAGGTTTTATAACCCCCGTTAGTTAAGGCGCTCCACAAAGAAATCTGCCATGGAGAGGAACAGCTCGCGTGCGTGCGGATCAAGCTCAACGTTCTCGATGGCCGCTTTGGCCTTAGCGGTCAGGTCGAGCGCGTAAGTGTGGGCGTAATCGATAGAGCCGGTCTCCTGGAAGATCTCCACGGCGCGTGCGAGCTGCGCGGGATCATCGGTGCCCGAGGAAAGAATCGCCTCGACCTCGTCGTGGTGGCGCTCATCAGAGAGGGCGTGTACGGCGACAAGCGTGCGCTTGCCCTCGGTGATGTCGGTGCGGAAGTCCTTGTTGGCGGCTTCCTTAGTGCCGACAAGGTTGAGCAGGTCGTCCTGAATCTGAAAGGCAAGGCCCGTGTGCAGGCCAAAGGCGCGCAGCGCTTCGATTTGCTCATCGCTGCCGCCGCCGATAATGGCTCCGGCGGCAAGCGGCGTGGCTCCGCTGTAAAACGCGGTCTTGTGCGTCGCCATGTCCAGGTAGTCATCAACCGAGATATCAAAGCGCCCGTCACGGACCCAACCCAGGTCGAGTGCTTGACCCTCAATGGTGCGGACGATCATCTCGGTAAGCTCGTGGAGCACGCGCAGCTTCACGTCGGACTCCAGCGTGGGGTCGTCGAGAACCGTCTTGGTGACCATGGTGAGCGCCAGGTCGCCACAATTGATGGCAAGGCCCGTGCCCTCGGTAAGGTGCATACAGGGCTTGCCTCGACGAAGCTGTCCGTTGTCGGCGATGTCGTCGTGGATCAGCGCGCCCGACTGGAAATGCTCGATAGCTGCCGCGGCGCTGCGGGCGCTCTCAAAGCTGCCGCCCACTGCGGTTGCGGCGAGCATGCAGATAAGCGGGCGGTGGCGCTTGCCGGCGTTGGCCGTAAAAGCCGAGAGCGGCGCGTACAGGTAGCGCTCGATATCGGCAGAGGTCGCCTGTCCGTCAAAGAACGTGGCCAGATAGTCGTTAATCTGGTCAAAGTGTTGGGCTAAAAAGCTGGTAAACGGACTGGACACGGGTTCTCGCATTCTTTCTGAGGTTGCATTGATGCAATATGCAGACAACATATTGCCACATCAGGGCGTTTGGCGCGGCAGTTTTGGCGATTTAGGACAACGGGCGTGCGTTTGATGGAGTGTGCCTAAATCAGCCTAAAATGCTCGAGCGCCGCAACGACACCGTCGTGATCGACGGTGTCGGTCACGTAATCGGCCTTATCCTTGAGATAGTCTGGTGCGTTGCCCATGGCGATACCGACATCGACGGCGTTCATCAGCGAGATGTCATTGCTGGCGTCGCCAATGCCGTATACGGTTCCGTGGTGGGGATCGAGGGCGTCGAGTACAGACTGGATGCCCCCGCGCTTCGTGCATTCGCGGGGCGAGATTTCGGTTACCTCGAGTTCGAGCTCGTTAAAGCACAGCAGCGGCTCAAGCGCCTTATCTTGAGCGATGTGGTTGGCGAGCGATGTAGACATCAAGATCTTGTAGACACTGTAATGTTGCAGCTGCGTGACTGCGTCGCCCAGGGTGCGCGCGTATCCGGGGGCATCGGGGGCATCGGCACTCATGCGCACGACGCCGTTGAGGCCCTCAAAGCGGATGACCTCGCCCGATTGCTCAAGATAGGGGGCAAGATGCTGCAGCATGCTGGGTGTCATCGACAGATCGCGAATTGCGTGTCCGTCGATCTCGGCGTAACCGCCCGCAAGACAGACGATGCCGGTCCAGGGCAGCTCAAGAAGTTTGGGGTGGATGCAGCTGAGGGTGCGCCCTGTGC
>UQYA01000067.1 GCA_900545165.1 uncultured Collinsella sp. | reverse complement strand
AGCCGTCTGATGGGTGCGCTGGGCGATGATGTCTCGGGTCGTCTGGGCGACGTGCTCGAGGCCCCTCGTGAGCTCGAGGGTCTGGTCGAGCAGCTGCTTGCCGGCGATATCGATGCTCTTTTGTTTGATGACGCCGCTACGCTTGAGCGCGCCGGTCGTGCGGCTCTGGACCAAAAGAAGGCCTCGGGCGAGGCACTGCTGGTGACGCGCGGCGTGAGCGGCGGTGCTGCTGCTAAGGGCGCTGCCGGTTCTCGTCTGGTCGACCGTCTGTCCGTGCGTGCCGGGTATGGTCCGGTTGTCGAGGCGCTGCTCGGCGGCTATTACGTGGTCGATGACTTGGCTACCGCTCTGGCGGCACCAGTCGTTGACGGCGTGACCTATGTGACTCCCGATGGCGCCCGCGTGAGCTGTGGCGGCCTGGTGCGCGTTGGGCTCGATGCCGGCGAGGCTTCGGGTGCCCTGGAGCGCAAGCGTCGCATTCGCGAGTTAGAGGGCCTGGAGCCCGATCTGGCCGCCGTGTTTGAGCGTGTGTCGGATCAGGTCGTCGAGGCCAATGCGGCCGTCGAGGAGGCGCGTGCCGCCGAGGGCGATGCCGCCGGCGAGATCGCCCGTCTTGAGGGCGAGCGCCGCTCGCTGCTTTCCGAGATCGGCCGCTTGGAGCAAAGTGCCAACAATGCCGAGGTCGAGCGCGTGCGCATCTCCAAGCGCCGTGAGAAGGCCGCCGAGGCCGTTCGCGCTGCGCGTCCGCGCGTTGACGAGCTCACCCGTTCGCGCGACGAGGCCCGTGCGCAGGCAAGCGACCTGGGTCTCCAGATTGCCGAAGCCAACGACGAACTCGATCGCGTGCGCCGTGACGATTCCGACGCAGCCGGCAAGCTCGCCGATGCCAAGGTCCGCCTGGCTCAGACGAGCGAGCGTCTGCGTTCGCTGAAGGGCCGTGTGCCTGACCTGGAGCATCGCCTGGAGGGCATCGACCGCCGTATCCGCGGAACACGCCAGGCCTCGCGCTCGCTCGAGCTGCTGCGCCTGCGCGTCGACCCCATGCACGAACGCTATTCTGCCCTGTTGGAACGCGCATCGGATTGGGCAGCGCGCCTGCGTGACCAGGCCTCTCTGGAGGAGGCGGACTCCGCTTCGCTCAAGAAGACCATCGAGGATGCCAAGGCAGAGGTTGCCCGCGCTAAGGAGCGAGTCGATACCGCCTCTGCTACGCAAAACGAGTTCAAGGTCGCGCGTGGCAAGCTCGAGGTGCAGGTCGAGGCTGCCATCAAGGCCATTACCGCCGATGGCACCACGGTGCTCGAGGAAGCGCTCATGCTTCCTGCTCCCACTGACCGCGATGCCGCCGAACGTGAGCTCAACCAGCTCGTGCGCCAGATCAACAACCTGGGTCCTGTGAACCAGGTTGCCATGGAGGAGTACGAGCAGCTCAAGCGCCGCGCTGATTACATCGAGGAGCAGCTGGCCGATCTGGAGAGCGCGCGCAAGGCGCTCACCAAGATCACCGTGGCCATCGACCGCAAGATGCGTAAGGCCTTCCTGGTGACCTTCGAGAAGGTCGATGCGAACTTCCGCGAGATCTTCGCCATGCTGTTCCCGGGTGGCCAGGCACATCTGGAGATGACCGATCCCGAGCATCCGGCCGAGACAGGCATCGAGGTCGTGGCGCAGCCGCGTGGCAAGCGCATCACCAAGATGATGCTCATGTCGGGCGGCGAGAAGAGCCTGACGGCGCTCGCCCTGCTCTTTGCCGTGTATCGCACGCGTACGGTGCCGTTCTATGTGCTGGACGAGGTCGAGGCGGCACTCGACGACGCCAACCTGTCCAAGCTCATCGGCGCGCTCGACGTGTTGCGTTCCGATACGCAGCTCTTGGTTATCTCGCATCAGCGCCGTACTATGGAGGACGCTGACGTCCTCTACGGCGTCTCGATGCAAGCCGACGGCGTCAGTCGCGTCGTCTCGCAAAAACTCGATCGCGAAACCGGAAAGGTCGTGAATGCATAATGGGATTCTTCGATGCTCTCTCGCGTGGACTTGAGCGTAGCCGCGAGGCCCTCAACGAGGTCTTTTATTTTGGCGGCGAGGTCGACGAGGATTTTTGGGAGGACCTAGAGGACACTCTCGTCATGGGTGACATGGGTGCCGAGGTCGCGATCAAGGTGTCCGATGACCTGCGCGATGCCGCGGCCAAGAAGAACCTCAAGACCGCCCCGCAACTCCGTCGCGCCCTGGCCGAGCAGCTCGAGCAGCATTTTGTTCCCGTTGAGCGCGATCCGTTCGCCGACACGCCGAGCTGCGTGCTGTTTGTGGGCATTAACGGTGCCGGCAAGACCACGACGGTCGGCAAGATCGCGAGTGCCATGGCCGCCCGCGGCAAGAACGTCGTGATCGGTTCGGCCGATACCTTCCGCGCTGCCGCTATCGAGCAGCTCGATGTGTGGGGCCAGCGCGCCGGTGTTCCCGTCATCAAGCGCGACCGCGGCTCCGACCCGGCAAGCGTTTGCTACGACGTGCTCGACGAGGCCGATAAGCGTGGCAGCGACCTGGTGCTTATCGATACCGCCGGCCGCCTGCACACGAGCCCCGAGCTCATGCGCGAGCTTGCCAAGGTGGTCAACGTGACGCGCAAGCGCGCCGCCAATATGGCCGCCGGTCCCATGCCGGTCTCGGTTGTCCTCGTGATCGATGCCGCGACGGGCCAAAACGGCCTGAACCAGGCGCTCGAGTTTAACGAGGCGCTGGGTCTGGACGGTATTATCATGACAAAGCTCGACGGCACGGCAAAGGGCGGTATCGCCATGGCCGTGGCCGAGAAGCTCAAGCTTCCCATCCTGCGCATCGGCGTGGGCGAGCAGGTCGATGACCTGCAGGAGTTCAATGCCAAAGATTTCTGCCGCGCCCTGGTGGGCGAGTTCAACTAAGGAGTAACCAGTGTTTGATTCCCTGAGCGATCGCCTCAACGACACATTTGACCGCCTGCGTGGCAAGGGTAAGCTGACCGAGGCCGACATTACCTCGGCCATGCGCGACATTCGCATGGCGCTGCTCGAGGCCGACGTCAACTTCAAGGTCGTCAAGGAATTTGTCGCCAAGACCAAGGAGCGCTGCATGACCGCCGAGGTCATGGAGTCGCTGTCGCCGGCGCAAAACGTCGTCAAGATCGTGCTCGACGAGCTCACCGAGATGCTCGGCTCCACCGAGAGCAAGCTCGTCTTTAGCAACCGCATTCCCAATGTCATCATGCTCGTGGGCCTGCAGGGCTCCGGTAAGACCACGGCGGCCGTAAAGCTGGCCTACCAGCTCAAGAAGCAGGGCCGCTCGCCGCTGCTCGCCGCGTGCGACGTCTACCGTCCCGCCGCTGCCGACCAGCTGGCCACACTCGGTGGAGAGATCGGCGTGCCGGTCTTCCGCGGCGACGGCGAGCACCCGGTCGATATCGCCAAGGGTGCCATCCAGGAGGCAGTCGACCACCTGCGCGATGTAGTCATCGTCGATACCGCCGGTCGTCTGCAGATCGACGAGCAGATGATGCAGGAGGCCGTGGATATCAAGAAGGCCGTCAAGCCCGATCAGGTGCTGATGGTCGTCGATGCCATGACCGGCCAGGATATCGTCAACGTCGTCTCGACCTTCGCCGAGCGCACCGACTTTGACGGCGTGATCATCTCCAAGCTCGACGGCGATGCCCGTGGCGGCGGCGCGCTTTCCGTGCGCCAGGTGACCGGCAAGCCCATCAAGTTCGTGAGCATGGGCGAGAAGCCCGATTCGCTTGAGCCGTTCTACCCCGACCGCATGGCCAAGCGCATTTTAGGCATGGGCGATGTCGTCGGCATTATCGAGAAGGCCCAGGAGGCGGCCGACGCCGAGCAGCTCGAGGCTGCCGAGCGTATGCTGCGCGAGGGTTTTACCATGAACGACATGCTCGACCAGATGAAGGCCGTCAAGAAGATGGGCGGCATGAAGGGCATTCTGGGCATGCTTCCCGGTGGTCAGCGCGCGCTCAACCAGATGGGCGGCAACCTGGACGAGGGCATCTTTGACAAGAACGAAGCCATCATCATGTCGATGACCAAGGAGGAGCGCCTGCGTCCTTCCATCATTAACGGCCAGCGTCGTGCCCGCATTGCCAAGGGTGCCGGCGTGACCCCCACCGAGGTCAATAGCCTTATGAAGCAGTGGGGCGAGATGAATAAGATGATGGGCCGCATGCGCACGATGGCCAATCAGGCGCAGGCTGGCGGCAAGAAGGGCAAGAAGGGTAAGAAGGGCAAAAAGATGCGCATGCCCAATATTCCCGGTCTGGATGCCATGGGCCTGGGCGGCATGGGCGGCCTGGGAACGGGCGGCCCCAAGTCCGATATGGACCTGCTGCGCCAGATGGAAGCGCAGATGCGCAACAAGAAGTAACGACTAGTTGAGTCGTGTATGGCGAAGGCCGCCTGGATGGTATTCCAGACGGCCTTCGCCGTTTGTTCGCTGGTTGTCGCACGCGTGGAAGCGCGTTCTCGACGAGGTGCTTGCCGCTAGTGGCAGCCGCAGCCTTCGTGCCCGTCATGGTCGTGGTGACCGTGGCAGCCGCAGGACTCGCCATGCTCGTGGATGTGCTCGTGATCATGTCCATGGCAGTCGCAGGTGGCCTCGCCGTTCTGTGCGAGCGTGCCGGCAATGAGGGCCTCGACGCAGGCATCGCAGCTGCCCTGGGCGCCCGCATAGACCGTGATGCCGGCTTGGGCAAGCGCGTTGATAGCGCCGCCGCCGATACCGCCGCAAATGAGCGTGTCAACGCCACCGTTGGCAAGCAGGCCCGCCAAGGCGCCGTGGCCGGTGCCACCGGTGCCTACGACCTGCTCGTTGAGCACCTTGCCATCCTGGATGTCGTAGATCTTGAACTGCTCGCTGCGGCCAAAGTGCATAAAGATGTTGCCGTTGTCGTACGTTGTTGCCACCCTCATGGTGCCGACCTCCTTTGCTGGCCATGCGGCCGTCGTCGTGGTGATGGGGGAGTACGCGATGTTGCCGCCTTCGATGACGATCGCCCGTCCATTGACCAGCGCGTTTGCCACCTTGCGATGCGCGCGACTGCTGATTGCCGCCACCGTGGCGCGGGCGATACCCATGTGCAGGGCGACGGCCTCCTGATTGAGGCCCTCCAGATCGCACAGGCGCAGCACTTCGAGCTCATCGACCGTCATATCGATAGCGTCTCCGCTGGCAAGGCCATCGGGGGTAAAGCCGCGATATTCGGGGATGATCCCAACGCGGCGCAGTTTTTCGCGTCTTCCAGCCATACACTCTCCAAATCTGACATATGTCAACAATAGAATAGCGAACGTGCGGATTTGCGCAAGGAATTTCTGGCATATGTCAGAAAATGAGGGCTTATGTTTGGGCTGTGGGGCCGCGTGCGCCTGGGCTACAATGAATCTCGCTTGTAGACGACTGACAGGAGGGTCAATGAGCAAAGCTGATCAACAGTTTGTAACCATGTGCCGCGATATCTTGGACCATGGCACCACCACCGAGGGCCAAAAGGTCCGCCCGGTGTGGGAGGACGGCACCCCTGCCTATACCATTAAAAACTTTGGCGTCACGGCGCGCTACGACCTGCGCGAGGAGTTCCCCGCGCTTACCCTGCGTCGCACGGCGCTCAAGTCCGCCATGGACGAGATCCTGTGGATCTATCAAAAGAAGTCCAATAACGTGCATGATCTCAACAGTCATATCTGGGATGAGTGGGCCGACGAGACCGGCTCCATCGGCAAGGCCTACGGGTACCAGATTGGGCAGAAGAGCCATTATGCCGAGGGCGATTTCGACCAGATGGACCGAGTGCTGTACGATCTTAAGCACACACCGTACAGTCGCCGCATCATGACCAACACGTATGTGTTTAGCGACCTGTCCGAGATGCACCTGTATCCGTGCGCGTACAGCGTGACCTATAACGTCACGCAGCGCCCGCAGGACGACAAGCCGACGCTCAACATGATTCTCAACCAGCGCAGCCAGGACATTTTGGCCGCAAACAACTGGAATGTGTGCCAGTACGCCATCTTGCTGATGATGGTTGCGCAGTCGATCGATATGATTCCCGGCGAGCTGCTGCATGTGATCGCCGACGCCCATATCTACGACCGTCATGTCGATATTGTCCGCGAACTTATCGAGCGTCCGCAGTTTGCGGCGCCTAAGGTAACGCTTAACCCCGACGTGCACGATTTCTATGCGTTTACGACCGACGACCTGATTGTGGAGGGCTACGAGCACGGTCCGCAGGTCAAGAACATTCCCATTGCGGTGTAGGTGGTGCTCATGTCGTGTAAGCTATCTGCTATCGTTGCCGTGTGTGACGATTGGGGCATTGGGTGCGAGGGCGACATGGTGGTGTCCAATCGCGCCGACATGCGCCATTTTGTGGCCTGCACCAAGGGCTGCCCGGTCATCATGGGGCGCAAGACGCTGCTGAGTTTTCCCGGTGGGCGTCCACTCAAGAACCGTCGCAATATCGTGCTTACCCGCGACGAGGATTTTGCTGTCGAGGGCGTCGACGTGGTGCATAGCATCGACGAGGCGCTCGCCGCGGTTGCCGATGAGCCCGTTGCCTGGGTGATCGGTGGCGGCGAGGTGTATCGGCAGTTTTTGCCGTATTGCGCCGAGGCCGAGGTCACGCATAACCGCTGCGTCCATCCCGTGGACACGTACTTTCCCGATTTGGACGCCGATCCCGCGTGGGAGATTGCGTGGCGTGGCGGTGTTGCCACGATTGCCTCGGACGAGGGCGACGAGGGTGTCGATTATGAGTTCGTGACGTATCGTCGCGTTGAGGCGTAAATCGCCTGGCGTGAACGGTATTATCGGGTTGATTGAATGTATGGGGCGGCGCTTAGCGTCGCCTCGTTTGGTATAGATGTGCTGTAAAGAAGGGTGCGGGCAGGCTGCTATGACTGATGCCGTTGAGGTTCTGCGAATTGATTCGCTCGAGGACGAGCGGCTCGATGCCTACGTGCGACTGACCGAGCGTGAGCTGCGCTGCGTGCTAGAGCCGCAAAAGGGCATCTTTATCGCCGAGAGTGCCAAGGTTATTGAGCGCGCGGTGCGTGCCGGATATCAGCCGGTGAGCTTTCTTTTGGGCGAACGCTGGCTCGACCAGATGATGCCGCTGTTTGAGCGCCTAGTCGTGCGCGAGGGCGCGGGTCCTGTTCCTGTGTTCGTTGCCTCCATGGAGCTCATGGAGCAGTTGACGGGCTTTAACGTGACGCGCGGCGCGCTGGCGGCGTTCCGTCGCCCGCGGCAGATTCCGGTTGATGAGTTCTTGGGTGGCGTCGTTGAGGCGGCGGGGGAGCGCCCGGTGCGCGTGTGCGTGCTCGAGGGTATTGTCGACCACACGAACGTGGGTGCGATTTTCCGCTCGGCCGCCGCGCTCAATGTCGACGGTATTTTGGTCAGTCCGACGTGCTGCGACCCGCTGTACCGTCGCTCGGCCCGCGTGAGCATGGGCACGGTGTTTCAGGTGCCGTGGACGCGTATTGGCAGCGAGGCTCGTGTGTGGCCGCACGATGGCCTGGCGGAACTGCACGAAGCCGGTTTTTCGTGCGCTGCGATGGCACTGACGGACGACTCCGTTTCGCTGGACGATCCTGCGCTGCAGGAGGTTGATCGCCTGGCGATCTTTATGGGCACCGAGGGTGCCGGCCTGGGCGCCAAGACTATCGCGGGCTGCGACCGAGCCGTGCGTATTCCGATGGCGCACGGGGTCGATTCGCTCAACGTGGCCGCGGCGAGTGCCGTCGCCTTTTGGCAGCTGTGCCCGCACGTGAGCAACGAGTATCACTACCAGCCGGGGCTGTATCACTAGGCAGATAGTTTGCACCGGGCTCTGACTCGGGGTGTTTCGGTCGACGTCGGTCGGTGCTAAGCTGCTATTAGCTTAGGTCTTTAATTACTGTTTTGTCGGTTGACGTACGCTGGCGGGGAGGGCGTGTGGCTAAGAAATCTACGGCTATCGATGTAACGCAGGGTGTCATTTGGCAACAGCTGCTGTCGCTGTGCGTTCCCATCTTTTTTAGTTCGTTTTTTCAGCAGGCCTACACGCTTATCGGTACGTATATCGTTGGCCAGTTTGGCGGCAAGCTCGCGCTGGGTGGCATTCAAGCCACGATGGTGCTCACCGAGCTCTGCATTGGCTTTTGCGTTGGCGTCGGCGCCGGCTGCGCGGTCATTACCGGTCAGTATTTTGGCCAGCACGATGATGAGCGACTGGGTCGTTCGGTCCATACAGCCATGACGCTCGCGCTGGTGGGCGGTATCGTTTTCTCGATTCTTGGCATAGTGTTCGTTGAGCCCATGCTGGTGCTTATGAACACGCCGCATGAACTATTGGCCGAGGGCGTGGCCTATGCTCGCTGTTATTTTGCCGCGATGGTTGCGGCACTGCTGCTCAATATGGGAACGGCATTGCTGCGCGCCGTGGGCGACACGCGCGGGCCTGCTGTGATCATCGCTTCCGGCTGCCTTGTTAATGCGGTGCTGGATGTCATCTTCGTTGCCGTGCTTCATATGGAGGCTCTGGGCTGCGGCATCGCGGTGGCGCTGACCATTTGCTCCAACGCCACGATGATTGTGATTCGTATGATGCACGCTCCGGGTGCATGGCGTCTTTCGCTGTCTAAGCTCGGCATCGATCCGGGCATTTGTAAGAGCATGATCTCATGCGGTCTGCCGCTTGGCTTTCAGTCTGCTGCGTATTCGATTTCCAACGTTTTGATTCAGGTGTCGGTCAACTCGTTTGGTGCCGATGTCACCACGGCGTGGGGTCTTTCGGGCCGCCTGGATGGCATTGTCTGGATGGTTACCGAGGCGCTTGGTGTGTCGATCACCACGTTCTCGGCACAGAACTTTGGCGCGCGCAACTACGAGCGCATGCGCAAGGGTTACCATACGTCGCTCGTGCTGTCCTTTATGCTCATTGGCGGCCTGTCTGCCGTGCTCCTGGTGTTCTCGGGTCCTCTGTCGCGTTTGTTTGTCGACGATGCTTCGATTTCGGCGTACACCACGACGATTCTTCATTTCATCGCGCCGTTCTATGCGATTTTCTCGATTATCGAGAACGCGTCGGGCTCCATTCGCGGCGCTGGCGTGAGCTTGCAGCCTATGATGCTCACCATCTTTGGCACCGTTGTCTTGAGGGTGATCTGGGTGTTTGCGATTATGCCGTTCGATCCGTCTCTTGAGCACCTGCTGTTGGTTTACCCCGTAACCTGGCTCATCACGGCCACGATGTTCACCATCTACCACCACAGTGGCAACTGGCTAGGCCGCGCCACTGCCTAATGATCCCTTGGGGCGGAGGAGAACGGATCATTGCTCTCCGTCGTGATGTCGATGATCCGTTTTCCTCCGCCCCCTTCGGATCAATTAGTATTCGATGCCTTGGCGGGCCAGGAAGCCTTCGTCGAAGTAGTGTTTGACGGGGCGCATTTCGGTGACTAAGTCCGCAAGGTCGGCCAACGGCAGCAGCCCGCGGCCGGTGAGCACGAGCTCCGTGGTGGCGGGCTTTATCGCAATCAGTTCCTCGACATCCTCTCGCGCCCCAACGCAGCCGTCGTCTTGCCCTTGCCGTCGCCTGTATAGATTTGAACCTTGCCGACTTACAGTGATGCCATCTCTGTCCTTTCGTGCCCGGCGTCGGTTTATCGCCGTCCGGGTTGGGTATTCTAGAAAGCATTATCAACCCCAGTAGATGGAGTTCAAGCAGATGGAGATGGATGACAACAAGCGTAGACGGAATATGATCCTCTACGTGCTCATCGCCTTCGTCGTCTACCTCGTGCTCTCGACCGTTCTGTTCCCCAACATCGGTCACACGCAGCAGATTACGAAGACCGATTACTCGACGTTTGTCAAGGCGCTCGATAAGAAGAGTGTCGACAAGGTCGAGTACAACACGGACGATTACTCGATTTATTACACCAAGAAGGGCGAGGACGAGAACATCGCCTATAAGACGACCGGTGTGCCGAACGATGCGGGCTTTACCGATCGCGTGCTTGAGTCTGGCGCTTCGCTGGAGTCGGTCGTTCCCGATAAGAACTCGGGTTTGATGACCTACTACCTGCTCACACTCATTCTTCCCATGGCGATTTTCTTCCTCATCGGTTGGTGGCTCAACCGCCGCATGAAGAAGGCTATGGGCGATGACGGCCCGTCGATGAACTTTGGCGGCGGCGGTTTTGGCGGCGGCGGACTGGGTAAGTCCTGTCTCTTATACACATCTCCGAGCCCACG
>UQYA01000066.1 GCA_900545165.1 uncultured Collinsella sp. | reverse complement strand
GCGAGTTCCGCACGAGCCAGAGAGCACTTAATGTGCTCTCTGCGCGAGCCAGGACTGTCCGAGCAGGCGACTTCATATGCCGCCGTGCGGCCGGGGCGAACAACCACCAAAGATTTTCAAAAAAGTTGTTGACGCGCGCGTAACGACTCGTCTAATATATCCCTTGCGCGATGGACCTGTAGCTCAGTTGGTTAGAGCGTCCGGCTGATAACCGGGAGGTCACAAGTTCGAATCTTGTCAGGTCCACCACTTTCTTTCGCAATAAACACCCCAGCGAGAGCCGAGTCGCCGCTGGGGTGTTTATTACTGTCTCCGTGGGGGTTTAGCTCAGCTGGGAGAGCGCGGGCTTTGCAAGCCTGAGGTCAGGGGTTCGATCCCCCTAACCTCCACCATGATGGACCTGTAGCTCAGTTGGTTAGAGCGTCCGGCTGATAACCGGGAGGTCACAAGTTCGAATCTTGTCAGGTCCACCATCAAAACTGTGAAGAGCCTCGAGGCATGGTCTCGGGGCTTTTTTCTTACCTGCTGAAAGTAGTCAAAAATCTCGTCCCAAATTAACTACTTTGATTTTGTGTGCTGTGCGAAAGATTGGGTAGTATAGCTATTCAATGCGGCGAAGGCGCCGTGTGTTAACCGCTACGTACCGGAGGTGTTCCATGGTTCGTGTCGACATAGAGACCATCGTCATGGCCGCCGGTCCCGTGCCATCGCTTATCGTACTTCGCGAGCGCTGCAGCAAATCGGACTCCCCTGCGCCGCTGCGCTCCCTTTCTATCCAAACTGGTTCGTTTGAGGCTGCGGCTATTAGCCGCGGTATCGACAGCGGTCGTGCCGAGCGCCCGATTGCCCATGACCTGCTGCTCGATACGCTTGATGCTCTGGATGCAAAACTCGAGCGTATTGAGATTGTCCGTGCCGAGCCGCCCGTGTTTTACGCGACGGTCGTTGTTTTGGCCGACGGCAGCGAGCGCAGCATCGAAGCCCGTCCGAGTGACGCCATCGCCCTCGCCGTGCGCAGCAATGCCCCCATGTTTGTGGAGGATGACATCATGAACCGCCTGGGGACCATTTCTCCGGTTGCCGAGGAAATCGATGACGAGCAGGAATTTGAGAAGTTCGACGAGTTCGTCCATACGCTCTCGCCCGATGATTTTTAAATGACGGGTAGCCATGAGACGGAGTGTGCACTGATGGAGCGTGGCGTCTCGGCCGAGGCCGCCGCCATTGCCCGCGAGGCCCAGATGCGCTCGGAGGCATCCGAGGCTGCACGCATCGCCTATGTGACGCAGGCCCGCACGCTTCGCGAACGCCGTGCCTCCTTTATCAAGATGGTTGCCGTCTCCGCACTTGTTGCGGCAATCTCATCGCGCCTTCGTGGTACAGTTGGTGCGCTTGGGTTTTCGATTTCGACGGGCTTGGTCGTCTGGGGCGTGGTCGATGCCGTGATGCTGACCAACCAGATCAAGGTACTCGATAAGCGCGCTGCCGATATGATGCGCGCTCGTGACGCTGCCGCCAAGATCGCTGCCGAGGCACAAGAGATGTAACGACGCCGGACTCGATGGGAAGGTCTAAAAATGGCACAGGATATGCAGGACGCCGGAAACGTCTCCGCCGAGCTCGACGCCATGGTGTGCGATCTCATCGGGGCATTTTTGGACGATCTTGCCGCTGGCGAGAATCCCGGCGTTGTCGTTGCGATCGAAGACGCCGCGTCCAACCGCTATCTGGCGGCACTCGACGAGGACGGCGAGGAGGCATGCCTCGAGGCTGCCACCAACTTTATCTCCGAGCACAAGATGGGCCTTAAGGACGAGGGCCTGGGCCGCATCGCCCGTTACGCCATCGGCTACACCGGGTGTGTCGAAATTGACGGCGGCTACCATGACGCCCTGCTCGTGAGCTTCTTTGAGACGACGCTCGAGAGCGGCTTTTCGGCATACGTACTGTACGAGGGTGTGGGCGCCGGCGATGGTTTTATGTGGAGCGACCCTGAACCTGCAGGTGAGGAAACCCCTCTTATCTAAAATCGCTAAAATAAACGAGTTTTCGGTAAAAGGCTCAATTTTCCCGCCGAGCGTTGTGTTGCTGGGCGGGTCGCATACGCGTGCCGGTTGTATATAGATAGAAGATAGGGGAACTACATGCGCGTAGACAATCTGAGGAACATCGCCATCATCGCTCACGTCGACCACGGCAAGACGACGATGGTCGACAAGCTCCTGCGTGCCACGGACGCCTTCCGTGCCAACCAGCAGGTCGAGGACCGCGTCCTGGATTCTAACGACCAGGAGCGCGAGCGCGGCATTACGATTCTCGCCAAGAACATCTCTATCGAGTACAAGGACGTTAAGATCAACGTCATCGACACCCCGGGCCACGCCGACTTTGGCGGCGAGGTCGAGCGCGTGCTGCGTATGGCCGATGGCGCTCTGCTGCTGGTCGACGCTTTTGAGGGCCCCATGCCCCAGACCCGCTTCGTACTGCGTCACGCCATCGACACCGGCCTCAAGATCATGATCGTCATCAACAAGATCGATCGTCCGGGCGCCAACCCCGAGAAGGCCTACAACGACTGCCTGGACCTGATGGCCGACCTGGGCGCCACCGACGACCAGCTTGAGTTCGCCATGGAGCACGTGGTCTACGCCAGCGCCATGAATGGCTTTGCCCGCCTTGACCCCAACGACGGCAACATGGACATGTATCCGCTGCTCGATATGATCATCGACGACATGCCTGCACCCGAGGTTGACGAGAACGCCCCGCTGGCCATGCAGTGCGTGACCATCGACCACTCCAACTTCGTCGGCCGTATCGGCATCGGTCGCGTGTACTCTGGCACCATCCATCAGGGTGATCAGATTCTGGTCGTCAAGAACGACGGCTCCAGCGCCACCGCTACCGTCAAGCAGCTCTTTACCTTCGACTACCTGGGCCGCACCGAGTGCCAGGAAGTCGGTGCCGGTGACATCGCCGCCGTCGTGGGTATCGACCGCACCGATATCGGCGATGTCTACACCGATCCCGAGAACCCCGTCGAGCTCGAGCCCATCGAGATCGATCCGCCGACCCTGTCCATTGTCTTTGAGGCCTCGACCTCCCCGCTCGTCGGCCGCGACGGCGACATCGTGGGCGCCCGTCAGCTCAAGGAGCGTCTGTTCAACGAGGCCGAGAACAACGTGACCATGAAGATCGAGGAGCTCGAGGACAAGAGCGGCGTCGAGGTCTCGGGCCGCGGCATTCTGCACCTGTCCGTTCTGATGGAGTCCATGCGCCGCGAGGGCTTTGAGTTCCAGGTCGGCCGTCCCCGCGTTCTGTTTAAGAAGGATGAGAACGGCAACAAGATGGAGCCCGTCGAGCAGGCCGTCGTCGAGTGCCCGGACGAGTACTCGGGCAAGGTCGTTGAGGTCTTCGGCACCTCTGGCGGCATCATGACGAGCATGGATACCTCGGGCATCGTGACCCATCTTGAGTTTAAGATCCCGACCCGCGGCATCATGGGTCTTAAGAACCGCATCATGAACGTCACCCACGGCGAGGGCGTGTTCTACCACACCTTCCTGGAGTACGGCCCCTATGCCGGCGAGATCGGCAACCGCCAGAACGGCGCCATGATCTCCATGACCACCGAGAAGGCCGTTGCCTACGCTCTGGGTACGCTGCAGGAGCGCGGCCAGCTGTTTGTTGAGCCGGGCACCGAGTGCTACGAGGGCATGATCGTGGGCGAGCGCAGCAAGGCCGGCGACATGGTCGTCAACATCGCCCGTACCAAGAACCTGGGCAACCAGCGCTCCTCGACCTCCGATATCTCCGTCCAGCTGGTGCCGCCCCGTACCTTCTCGCTGGAGGAGGCGCTGGAGTACATCGCCGACGACGAGCTGGTGGAGATCACTCCCAAGAACATTCGCCTGCGCAAGCGTCTGCTCAATGCCACCGACCGCAAGAAGGCCGCCGTCCGCGCCGGTCAGGTCAACAAATAAGCGCTGAGCTTTATAGCGACTAACAAGAAAGGGCGTCGACCATCGCGGTCGGCGCCCTTTTTGGTGTACAGGGATTGAGCTGGTCTGCACCCCCGCAAAGGTGTCTGCCCCCTTTGCGGGGGTCGACGGCTAGGCGGAGGGAAGGCTCGGGGTGTTGGCGGCCTGCTGCGGCTTGAGGCGGGCGTTGCGCCAAATGATCTGGATGACGTAGCCGAGCGTAAAGACGAAGGCTACGCCGCTGACAAAGCTGCCCATAAGGGGAAGTGCCGTGAGTGCGCCCGCGGCGATACCGCCCACGGCGGCCATGGCGTAGCGGTTCTGGTTGTGTCCGACCATGCGTGCGATCGCGGTGCCCGTAAATGCCGCCGAGACCAGAGCGATACCGATAACGGCGCACATGAGGGCTCCGGCGAGCGACAGACCTGCAATCGAGATAATGAGCAGCAGGACGGCGGGAATGGCGGCCACCGTGCCCAAAAGACCGCTCACCCACAGAGGGGTAGGTCGTTGACGAAGCATGCCGGCGGCGCTGGCGGTCGCGCGCGGAAGGACGAGCTCGAGGAGGATCGCGACGAAGCAGGTAGAAAGCGCCGCGGCGACGATGCCGCCGACGACGTCGTTAATCGTAGAGGTGTTCTCGTTCTCGGTGCGCTCGATCTTGAGGGCCCCGACCTGAGCGCCCCCGGCCCGCTCGGGATCCTCGGAAATGTGGGCGTTCACCGTGCCGGTGACGCGGGCATTTTTGCCCAGGATGAGTTTGTCGGCCCAGACCTCGACATCGCCATCGACGGTGCCGTCGACGGTTACCGTACTGCCCGCGAGCGCTGCCGACTTGGCAGAGCCGCGCAGGGCAACCGTCTCGCCCATCGCGTAAAAACAGTTGGCGGTGCTACCGGTGTTGAGCACGACGTGCTGACCGGCTACCGTCACGCTGCCACCGATGGCGGTTTTGGAGATATCGATGGTGCGCGCCGCCAGGCGAACGGCTCCGCCTACGGTGCAGTCGCGAATCGATAGGCTGTCGCCCGCTGCGATAATATCGCGGTCGATAGAGGCATCGTCCAGGTTAAGGTTTTGGCCGGCCCAGTACAGGTCGCCCTCGGCGCCAGACGGATTTGAGTCAGCTTCGGTTGCGAGTACGTTGCCCGCGGTGTCTGTGCCGGCGAATGACGCCGTGGGAAGTACGGTCAGCGCAAGCGCAATCAGTGCGAATAGGAGGACGATGCGGGCCTGCGCTTTACGGCGCTGGGTCGACGGTGCTGGGTTGCAGGGCATAGTGAATCCTTCGTTAGATACTCGACATGTATCTAACAGGGTACCCAACGCGCGGGCGCTCTAAAAGAACCTCTCGGTTGCATTTCGAAGGGTCGTGCCGCGCTGTCTACTTTTTGCGATGCAGAAAGCGCGCGATGTCTTCTTCGGTGGGGCTTTTGATGTCAAAGCGCAGCGAGAGCCAGCGCAAACCCATGGTCACGATAACGCATACGACCAGCGCGGCGACATTGCTGACCAAGCCACTCATGACGAGGCTTACATAGCTTGCCGATCCGGCGATGGCCGCGATGGCATAAAAGTTAGTGCGTTGGAAAATGCCCGGAACCACGCCCATAAAGCCGTCGCGCAGCATGCCGCCTCCCACCGCGGTAAAAAAGCCCATCATGATGCAAACGACGGGTGCAAATCCGTAGACCAGTGCCTTGTCTGCGCCGGTTGCCGCATAGATGCCGACTGAGATGATGTCGAGCAGGGGAATGAGTTTGTCGGGCTTATCGACGATTGCCGGGAAGATGTAGATGATGGCCGCCGTGGCGATGGAGAGCGGCAGCGCCATTGGCTGGTTGAGGATGTAGACGTTGCCGACCTGGAGTGTCATATCACGCAAAAGACCGCCGCCCAGACCGCAGACCACCGCGAGCGCGACCGCGCCCACCAGGTCGAGCTTGTGTTCGCGCGCAACCAGCACGCCCGAGATCGATGCAGCGACAACGGCGAACATCTCGAGCCAAAATGGGATGGCGACCATGGCATCCGAGGCATGTGAGGTAACGGTTGCAGCGGCGACGACGGGCAAGATGGGGTCCTTTGGGTTATGGGTTTGGACAATGCCCGTACATAGTACATGTTCGGCGCCGATTGCGACCCTATTGCTCGGCAAACGGTTGGGACTGGGTTGATACTGAACGCGATGAGGACGTGGCTGAATAGGAGGGATGTCCAAATTTTGAGCTTTGCTCAAAATTTATTCGGTCGGCTTGCGCCGACCGCGCTGCGCTAAAAACGCGCCACCGGCGCGTTTTCTTTACGCTCCGCGCCCTGGCGGGTTCGAATCCCTCCTCCTCCGCCGTATTTATTTGTAAGGGACTCAAAACAAAAAAGCCCCCATTCCCGGGAGCTTTCTCAACCAAAATGGCGGAGGAGGAGGGATTCGAACCCTCGTGACCTTATACAGGCCAAACGGTTTTCGAGACCGCCGCATTCAACCACTCTGCCACCCCTCCGCGTGGGGTAAAAACAAAGCAGGCACTAAGGCCTGCTTTGGAATTAACTGGCGGAGAGTCAGGGATTTGAACCCTGGAGACGCTTTTGACGCCTACACGATTTCCAATCGTGCTCCTTCGGCCACTCGGACAACTCTCCGTTAAATGCGAAAGTCAGTATACACGAGGAATCGAAAAGTGCAAACAGAAAACTTGGCATTTTTTAAAGCGCTCGCTCCGCACCCGTATCCGGCATGTGCCAGATGAGTACTAAAAAAGCATCCTGACCAGCCAGATCCCGCTCGATGATCTGTTCAAAATAGGTATTCATGAATGACGTGGCAGCGAATTTAAAAATTTTGAGGCAATCGATCGAACCGGTGGTATGCATTTCGTGACCACAACCCTGCAATCGGCGACCTGCGGTTTGACTCAGGTTGTCCTCGCCGCAGCGTATCCTGCTATCGAATTTGTCAAGCATTTGGTCAGCATTTGGTTGGAAGACGCATGAAGTGCCGTGTGAGTATGGACATATGTGGAGGTCATGAGGTTGTAGCTGCATATTCTTGCAGCCTGGGAGGTTGAAAGATATTATTACCAAGTCTTTTCCTGCTTCAGGCGCACCTTCACGACCTGAAGCCACATTTGCCCAGAGGAGGTGACAATATGAAGGCTTATGAACTGCTGTTCTTTGTTGACCCGTCGCTCGACCCCGAGACTCGTCTCGCTGTTATGAAGCGTATCGATACCACGATCGCTGAGGGCGCTGGCAAGGTCGACTCCGTTGACGAGTGGGGCAAGCGCAAGCTCGCCTACGAGATCAACGACCTCACCGATGGTGACTACACCCTCATCAACTTCCACGCAGATCCTACCCAGATCGCCGAGCTTGATCGCGTCCTGCGCATCACCGACGCTGTGGTCCGCCACATGATCGTCCGTCGCGACGACCAGGAGTAAGACTGTCGTTTTGGACTGGGCTTGTGCCCCAAGAGGAAGTAGTGAGTTATGAGCATCAATCGAGTGAACATCACCGGTAACCTCACGCGTGATCCCGAGCTGCGCGCCACCGCCGGCGGAACCCAGGTTCTGTCCTTTGGCGTCGCTGTGAACGATCGTCGCCGCAACCCGCAGACTGGCGAGTGGGAGGACTATCCCAACTTTGTCGACTGCACTATGTTCGGCACGCGCGCCGAGGCCGTGAGCCGTTTCCTGGCAAAGGGAAACAAGGTCGCGATCGAGGGCAAGCTGCGCTACAGCTCTTGGGAGCGCGACGGCCAGCGCCGGAGCAAGCTTGAGGTCATCGTCGATGAGATCGAGTTTATGAGCTCCCGTGGTGGCCAGGGTGGCTACGATCAGGGCGGTTACGCCCCCGCAGCTCCCGCGCCCGCACCGCGTCCTGCCGCACCGGTGGCTACGCCGCCCGCGGTCGACGTCTACGATGAGGACATCCCGTTCTAAGGGCTGTTCACCTATTTTTGAGTGAGAGGCGGCTTCGGTTCGCCGAAGTTGCCAAACGAAAGGTATTTTGACATGGCTAATGATTTTTCTGCACGTCAGCCGCGTCGTAAGTACTGCCAGTTCTGCAAGGAGAACACTGAGTTCATCGACTATAAGGACACTCAGCTTCTCCGTAAGTACATGACCGACCGTGGCAAGATCAAGCCCCGTCGCGTCACTGGCGCTTGCACGCAGCATCAGCATGACATCGCCAACGCCATCAAGCGCGCCCGCGAGATGGCTCTCCTGCCGTACACCGTCCCCGTGGTTTCCTCTCGTGGCAACCGCGACCGCGGCTAAGAAGGGAGACGCATCATGAAGGTTATTCTTCTCGATGAGATCAAGGGCAAGGGCGGCGAGGGTGACGTCGTAGAGGTTGCTCAGGGTTACGCTGAGAACTTCCTGTTCCCCAAGAAGCTCGCTGTTGCCGCCACCAAGGGCAACCTCAAGCAGCTTGACGAGCGTCGCAACAACATCGCCAAGCGCGAGGCCGTCCGTCTGGCTACCGCCAACGAGACCAAGGCTGCCTTCGAGGGCAAGACGGTCACCGTTGACGTCAAGGTCGGCGACGAGGGCATCCTCTTTGGCTCCGTTACCGCCGCTATGATCGCTGACGCCATCAAGGCTCAGCTCGGTATGGACATCGACCGCAAGCGCGTCGAGCTCGGTAAGCCCATCAAGGTTGCCGGTGCCCACACCGTTGCCATCTCGCTGTACCGCGAGATCAAGGCCGAGGTTGTCGTTCTCGTTGGCGTTACCGCCGAGGAGCTCGCTGCCGAGGCTGAGGCTGAGGAGACCGCTGAGGTCGCCGAGGCCGAGACCGCCGAGGTCGAGACTGAGGCTGCTGCCGAGTAGCATTTGCTGCAACGCAACAATCTTGTTCTAAGAAGGGCGCTCTGGGAGACCAGGGCGCCCTTTTGTTTTCTACGCTTGGCGAGCGCCATGGCAGGCGTTGCGGTGAAGTCCCAAATGCGGGACCGTTCATCCGTTTCGTTCGGTGATGATTGCCGGGGCGCGGCCCGTTTTGGGACTGTGGCTGATACTATGGATGCTCGCAAGCGATATGAATGAGGATGCTCATGGCATATGACGAAAGGGAGACGGGGCTGACGGTCGAGGACCGTGGCTCCAAGTTGGGTCTCCCTCAAAACCAAGATGCAGAGGCTAATGTACTGGCCGCCATGCTGCTGTCGCCCGAGGTGGTCGAGGAGGCCCAGGTCGAGCTGCAGCCCGATGACTTCTACCGGCCCATTCATAAGACCATCTACACCGCGATGGTCGATATGTACAACAGCCGCATTCCCATCGACTCTATCTCGCTGATCGATTACCTGCGCAGCATCAACAAGCTTGATGCCGTGGGCGGCGAGGCCTACATTTTGGAGCTGATGGGTCAGACCCTGTCGCTCGTGAACTGGCAGCACCATGCCGCCATCGTCCGTCGCGACTCGATGCTTCGTGAGCTGATTGGTGCCACCAACGAGATCAACGCGCTGGCCTATAACGCCCCTACCGACACCAAAGAGGTCGTGGAGCTGGCCGAGAGCAAGCTGCTCAAGGTCACGGCGCGCGAGGTCAAGTCGAGCTATAAGACGCTGACCGAGTTTATGGTCGAGGCCTATAACGAGGCCGAGGAAGTGTGTAAGGCTGGCGGACAGGCCGCGGGCGTGCCCACCGGCTTCCCGTCACTCGACCGCATGCTTATGGGTTTCCGCGAGGGCCAGCTCATCATTATCGGCGCCCGCCCTGCCGTGGGTAAGACGTCGTTCGCTCTGAACCTGGCGCTGAATGCCGCCGCTGCGGGCTATACCGTCGGCTTCTTTTCGCTGGAGATGTCGGGCAAGGAAATTGCCCAGCGCCTGATTTGCGCCTACGCCATGATTTCAATCAGCGACTTCCGTACGGGCCGCATTAGTCCCGAACAGTGGGCCAATATCAACGAGGCCACGCAGACCTTGTCTAAGCTCGACATTCTGATTGACGATACGCCCGGTACTACGGTGACCGAGATCCGCGCCAAGAGCCGCCGCATGCTCCACAACAAGGAGAAGGCCATCATTATCCTGGACTACCTGCAGCTGGTGAGTCCTCCGCCGGGGCGTCGCTCCGAGAGCCGTACCGTCGAGGTCTCCGAGATGTCGCGTGGTTTAAAGATCATGGCCAAGGAGCTCAAGATCCCGCTCATTGCACTGTCGCAGCTGTCGCGTCAGGTCGAGTCCCGTACCGGCAAGCGCCCGCAGCTGTCCGACCTGCGTGAATCGGGCTCCATCGAGCAGGACGCCGACATCGTTATGTTCTTGGACCGCTCCGCCGATGAGGCCGAGGCCTCGCGTGACGATCGACCCGACGAGGGCGTTACGCGTATCGTCGTGGCCAAGAACCGTTCGGGCCCGATCGGTGACGTCGACCTGATGTTCCTGCCGGCATCCACCAAGTTCTATGAGCTTGATGGGGCGCATACCGAGGAGTAGGACAGGCGCCCGTTGCACGGGTATACTGGGAATGTTTTGTGCTTCTGTGCGCTAGCGTGGCGCGTAGACAGTC
>UQYA01000065.1 GCA_900545165.1 uncultured Collinsella sp. | reverse complement strand
CTTATCGTCGGCAGCGTCAGATGTGTATAAGAGACAGTGCCGTAGCAGATCCCTTCGCGCCCAGCGTCCCCGACCCCGCCGCTCCCATCCCGGTGCCGCAGACCGTCTCGCGCGACGCGCTTGCCGGCATGGGCGGAGCCGCCGCGACCGGTGCCGCCGTGGGCCTAGGCGCCGCAGCCGGCATCGCCTCCAACATGGCGAGCACTCGCGCCCCGCAGCGCCCGCTCGCCCAGCTCGTCGACGTCGTGAGCGGCGAGAGCCATAGCATCACCTCCGCACAGGTGACCATCGGTCGCGAGCGCTCAGTTTCCGACATTGCCCTGCGCGACCCCAACGTGTCGCGCCGCCACGCCCAGCTCACCTTTACGGGCTCGGATTGGTCGATCGAGGACCTCAATTCCACCAACGGCACGCTCGTCAATAACCGCCGCATTACGCGCTGCCCGCTGCGCAACGGCGATCTGCTGACGTTTGGCCTGAGCACCTTTGAATTTAGGGGATAGTCGCTTATGAACATCGATATCGTCCTTTTTGCAGGCCGCATCGTCCTGGTCGCCCTGCTCTATATCTTCTTGTTCGCCGTCATGAAGACCGGCGTGGGACTTGTGCGTGGACAGCGCCGCGACTCGGCTATCTGGACGATCGATGTGGACAAGGGTCCGCGCGGTATCCGCGGCATCCACGTAGACATGCTCGGCCCCGTCATCGTCGGTCGCTCGCCATCTTCGGACATCTGCATCAACGAACCGTTCGTCTCGGCCTCGCATGCGCGCTTTTCGCTGCAGGGCCCGGCGCTCATCATCGAGGACCTCAACTCGCTTAACGGCACGCTCGTCAACGGCCGCCAGCTCGTGGAGCCCGCGACGCTGCGTGAGGGCGACGAAGTCCAGATTGGCGACGTGGTCATGAAGGTGAACCGTCGATGATCGACGAGGAGAACAAGTCCGCAACTATGACCGAGGCACCGGCCGCCGCCACAGCTGCGCCGGCCCACGCCGCTCCGGCGGGCTCCGCACCCGTGGAGCCCGAGGACACCGTGTTCTCCCTGCCTCTTTCGCATGTAACGCATGATATTTCGGATCTCGCCGATAACGAGGACGAAGAGGATGCCGTAGCGGCGCCCATCGGCGCACATGCTGCGGAACAGCCCACAGCGCCCGAAACAACCCCAGCGCCGGCTCACTTTGCAGAGCCCGTCGCCGCGGCAATCAACGAGAGCGCTGCGGTGTTTGCGGCACCCGAGCCCGCCGCGCCGGCGTTTCCCATAGCCCCGGCATCCGAGGTTGCGCCCGCGTCTACGCCGGCGCCCGAGCCTATAGACGTCAGCCCGCAAGACGACGAGTCGACCGCCCGCGTGTCCGAGGAGCCCGACTCCCCGGACACCGACAATTCCGAATCAAACGCCGAGACCGACACCGTCTCTCCCGGTGACACAGCCGAGATCGACGTTGCCGCCGTTGAGGCCAAGCTCAAAGACCCCGGCTCGACCATGAGCTTTGAGCCCCTGACCGAGGAGCGCATCGAGACCGACTCGACCTATGATGCCGGCACCACCACGCAACTCATGTGGGGCGCCCGCTCCGACGTTGGCTGTGTGCGCCCGCACAATGAGGATTCCTACCTGGTGCAGTCGCCGCTCTTTTGCGTATGCGACGGCATGGGCGGTCACGCCGCCGGCGAGGTAGCCTCTTCCATCGCCGTCGAGACTATTGCCAAGACGGCCCCGCAGTCCGCCGACGCAGCACGCCTGGCCGCAGCCGTCGAGGCAGCCAACGCCGCCGTAATCGAGGCGGCCATGAACGGCCTGGGTAAGCCCGGCATGGGCTGCACAGCCACCTGCGCCTATATCGAAAACGACACGCTCGCCATCGCCCACGTGGGTGATTCTCGCGCCTACCTGCTCCACGAGGGCACGCTCATCCGCGTGACCCGCGACCACTCCTATGTGGAAGAACTCGTGGACGCCGGCGAGATTACGGCAGACGAGGCTCGCGTCCACCCCAACCGTTCGGTCATCACCCGTGCGCTGGGCTCGGACCCCGCCATGTATGCCGACCACTTCACCCTGCATATCGAGGAAGGCGACCGCCTGATCCTGTGCTCCGACGGCCTTTCGAGCATGATTCCCGATAGCGATATCGAGAACATCGCCACGCAGTCCTCAACCGCGCAAATCTGCGTCGATAACCTAGTGGACGCGGCGCTTGCCGCCGGCGGCCACGACAACGTGACCGTAGTAGTCGTTGACCTGGTTGACGATGGCGTCATGCGCGAGGCGCAACGCGTGCGTCGCCGCAACATTACCATCGCCGCCATCCTGGCCCTCGTCTTTGTGCTGGCAGCTGGCATCTGGGCCTACACGGGTGTCACCGGCTCGTACTACCTGGGTACCTACCAGGGCAATGTCGCCGTCTGGCGCGGCCTGCCCGGCAAGCCACTCGGACTCAAGCTCCACTGGCTCGAAAGCGAAACCAGCATCAAGCTGTCCGACCTGCCCGAAGACACGCAAAACCGCCTCAAGGCGGGCATTCCGCAAACAAGTGTCGACGATGCGCAGGACACGATATCCAAGTACCGCCACCAGATCGACGAGGAGCAGACCCGCCAGGTGATCGACGCGCAAACGATTCGCGACAACACCAATCAGGGATCGACCTCCGAATCAGATTCCGAGAAAACCGCCGAACAGTCCGCCGAGGCCGAAGCCTCCGATAAGAATTAGAAAGGGAGTGCCGCTTATGAGTCGCCGCAACACCGAGCTGCTCTTGCTCATCGCCTCGGCGTTCCCCGTCATCCTGCTGTATGCGATGTACGTCCTCACCGCGGGCGCTGCCATCTCCTTTGAGACGCTCGCCGTACCGATCGGCCTCTTTGCCGCCTTTGCCGCGGCCCACATTGCCGTGCGCATCTTGGCGCCCGGTGCCGACCCCGCCATCCTGCCCATCGTATTTATACTTTCGGGCATCGGCATCACGTTCGTGACGCGTCTCGCCCCCGCTCTCGCCATCTCACAGCTCATCATCCTGTTTGTCTCGGTGGCGCTCATGGTGGGAACGCTTGCACTAGTCAAAAACCTCGACGTGGTCATGCGCTACAAGTACACCTTTGGCATCATCGGCATCATTCTGCTGATGCTGCCTATCTTTATCGGCACCACGATCTCGGGCTCCAAGCTGTGGATTCGCATCGCGGGCTTTACCATCCAGCCTGGCGAGTTCGCCAAGGTCTTTATCGTGCTGTTCCTGGCCGGGTACCTGGCCGAGAACCGCGAGCTACTCTCCATCTCCAACCGCAAGATCCTGGGCTTTAAGATCCCTCGCCTGCGACTGCTGCTGCCGCTGTTTGCCGTGTGGGGTGTGTGCCTGCTCGTCGTCGTCTTCGAACGCGACCTGGGTTCGGCCGTGCTGTTCTACACCATCTTCTTGCTGATGCTCTACGTTGCCACGGGGCGCTTTTCGTATGTCGTTATCGGCCTTGCGCTCTTAGCTGTCGGAGCCGTGGGCGCCTACAAGTTCCTATCGCACGTTCAGGTGCGTTTCCAGGTTTGGGTCGATCCGTTTAAGGACGCCCAGGGTCAGGGCTACCAGATCGTCCAGTCGCTCTTCTCGCTTGCCGATGGCGGTCTGGTCGGTGTTGGCATCGGCAACGGCATGGCCAACAACATCCCTGTCGTCGAGTCCGACTTTATCTTCTCGGCCATCGGCGAGGAGATGGGTCTTTTGGGCGGCGGCGCCGTGCTCATCCTGTTTATGCTCTTTGCCGTGCGTGGCCTCACCACAGCTGCCCGCGCTAAATCCGACCTCGCCGCCTTTAGCGCCACGGGCCTTACGGCCGCCATCAGCTTCCAGGCCTTCTTGATCGTTGGCGGCGTAACCCGCCTGATTCCGCTGACCGGCGTCACCCTGCCCTTTATGAGTCAGGGCGGCTCCTCTCTGCTGGCGAGCTTTATCATCGTCGCGCTCCTGCTACGCGCCGGTGACGAGGCGACCGGACGCGAGGCAGAGCTTACCGGCACCGGCACCATGGCCGCCATCACCGATGATCAGGTCGCATCGGCCGCCGCCCCGACGGGCACGCGCTTTGCCACCTCGTCTTCCTACGGCAGCGGTAGCCATTCCGTCGGCTCGCGCATGCGCCGTCGCCTGCTCGACACGCCTGAATCCGGTGTGCTCGGCCGCGTTGCGCTTGCCAACCGTCTAACTCGTGCGGTGCTCGCCTTTACGGCGCTGTTCGCCATCCTTATCGGCAACCTCACCTATGTCCAAGTCATCAAGGCCAAGGACTATCAGGACATGCCGACCAACAACCACACCATCGCCCGCTCCAAGTACATCCAGCGCGGTTCCATCATCACGTCCGACGGCGTGACGCTGGCCGAGTCGCTGCAGCAGGAGGACGGCACCTACGTACGCTCCTACCCCAACGGTAACCTAGCAGCGCACGTGGTTGGCTACGTGAGCCAGCAGTATGGCACCACCGCCATCGAGAGCGTCATGAACGACACGCTCACCGGCTCTAAGGATTACTCCAGCTGGAACAACGCCATCGCGTCGCTCGCGGGCCAGACCCAGCCGGGCAACACCGCCAAGCTCACCATCGACTCGCGTATCCAGACGGCGGCCGAGCAGGCGCTCAAGGGCTTTAAGGGCGCTGTAGTGGTCATCGACCCGCGTACCGGCGCGGTGCTCGCATGTGCCAGCTCGCCCACCTACGACAACACCAACATCGATGCCCTGTTGCAGACGGGTGGCGGCGAGGACGGCTCCATGTACAATCGCGCCATGGACGCGCTGTACACGCCGGGCTCCACGTTTAAGGTCGTTACGCTTTCCGCGGCACTCGAGACCGGTACCGCCAGCCTTACCAGCACCTACCAGGCGCCCGGCTCCATGGACATCGGCAACGCACCGGTCACCAACTATGCCAACGAGAGCTACGGCACCATCAGCCTACAGCAGGCCTTTGCCGTGTCCTCCAACGTCGTCTTCGGCCAGGTGGCAAACGAAGTTGGCGCAAACACGCTCGTGCAGTTTGCCAACGCCTTTGGCTACGGCCAAAAGCTCGGCCAGGACCTGACCTCCGCGGCCTCCATCATGGCCGACCCCTCGCTCATGACCGAGTGGGAGACCGCCTGGGCCGGCGCCGGCCAGCCTGTCGGCATGGACCACACGCCCGGCCCGCAGACCACCGTCATGCAAAACGCCGTGATTGCCGCCGCCATCGCTAACAGCGGCGTGGTCATGGACCCGTACTTTGTAGCCCAGGTACTCGCCCCGGACGGAACCGTGGTCAAGACCACGCAGTCCCGCTCGCTGGGTCAGGCCGTCAGCTCCGCCACGGCCGACCAGGTCAAGCAGGCCATGCTTGCCGTCGTCCAGTCCGGTACCGGCACCGATGCCCAGATCCCCGGCGTCAAGGTCGCCGGCAAGACCGGCTCGGCCGAGACCGGCGGCACCAACGTCAACTCGATGTTCGTTGGCTTTGCACCTTACGATTCACCCACGGTCGCCATCTCGGTGGCCTTGGAGGATTACGACAAGCATGACGTCAAGGCCGCCAAGATCGCCGGTATCGTCCTGACCGCGGCGCTTGCCGCACAGGGAGCGTGATGCCCATGATCGAATCGGACACCCGAGGCGCGCCGCGGCCTAAGAGTTAGCGGCAACGCGCCACACGGCCCCAGCGGCCACATCGTAGGTACTACACACATCGTTGAGCGAATAGTTATGTTAGGAGCAGGAATGGAACAGAGGGTCCTCGGGGGAAGATACCTCCTCAAGGATAAGGTGGGAACAGGCGGCATGGCGACCGTCTACCGTGCACAGGACCAGGTCCTCGACCGCACGGTAGCCGTCAAGATCATGCTGCCGCAGTATGCTGGCGACGCAACCTTCGCCGCACGCTTTAAGCAGGAGGCCCAGGCAGCAGCCGGTCTCTCCTCCCCCTATATCGTGGGCGTCTACGATTGGGGCAAGGACGGCGACACCTATTACATCGTCATGGAGTACTTGCGCGGCACCGACCTTAAGAGCGGCATCAAGAGCCACGGCGCCCTCGACCCCAAGAAGGTCGCCCAGATCGGCTCGCAGATCAGCTCCGCGCTTTCGGTCGCCCACAAGCACGAGATCATCCACCGCGACATTAAGCCGCAGAACATCATGGTGCTGCCCGACGGCAACATCAAGGTGATGGACTTTGGCATCGCGCGCGCCAAGAACAGCCACCTCACGCAAGACAACAACGTGCTGGGAACCGCCCACTACGTAAGCCCCGAGCAGACCCGTGGTCAGGACCTCGGCCCCACCTCGGATATCTACTCGCTGGGCGTCGTGATGTACGAGTGCGCCACTGGCCGCGTTCCCTTTGACGGTGACGACGCTATCTCAGTCGCACTCAAGCAGGTCAACGAGCTGCCTATTCCGCCGAGCCAGATCAACTCCGGTGTCGACGCCGACCTTGAGCGCATCATCCTCAAGTGCATGGAGAAGGATCCGGCAAACCGCTTCCAGACCGCCGACGAGCTGCGTCAGGTGCTCAACAGCTACCTGTCGGGCCGTGCCGTCAACGTCTCGGAGCCCACGCGCATCATCGGTGCCCCCGGTGAGCTGGGCGCCACCAAGACTCGCGAGCTTTCCGATCAGACGCGCGCCATGGTGCGTCCCGTCTCGGGCGTGAGCGGCCAGAATACCGCCCGTAGCTCGGTTTCGGGCTCCACCGGCTCGTACGAGGTCGAAGAGCCCAAATCCAACAAGAACAAGATCATCGCCGCCGTGGTGGCAGCCGTTGCCGTCATCGGCATCGTGGTGGCCTTTGCCACAGGACTCTTTGGCGGCGAGCAGGTCACCGTGCCCGATGTGCTGGGCAAGGACCAGCAGACTGCCGTCGAGCTGATCAAGGAAGCCGGCCTCGAGATCGGCACCATCGACCAAAGCTACAACGACGATGTCGACGAGGGCAAGGTCGCCGAGCAGACGCCCAACGGCAACACCAAGAAGGCCAAGGGCACCAAGGTGAACCTGGTAATCTCCAAGGGTCCCAAGCCCTCCGAGAAGGTTGAGGTTCCCCGGCTTGTCGGCCTGACCAAGGACCAGGCCGAGGCCGCGCTGGCAAGCGTTGGCCTGAAGGGCAACGCCTCCGAGGAGGCCAACGAGGCCGATGAGGGCCAGGTCTTTGAGCAGGGCACCGAAGCCGGTAAGGAAGTCGCGAAGGGCACGACCATCTCGTACAAGGTCTCGAGCGGCCCGGATACCACGTCCGTCCCCGACCTGACCGACATGACCGAGGCCCAGGCGCGCAACGCCCTCGATATGGCAGGCTTTGGCGTCGACGTGAGCTACCAGGAGAACGACTCGGTTACCGAGGGCACCGTGATCAGCTGGAACCCCAGCGGCAAGCAGAAGCCCGGCGCCACGATTACCGTCGTCATTGCCAAGAAGTCCGGCAAGGCCAGTGTTCCGGGCAACCTGTACGGCAAGAGCATCTCCGCCGCCGTCACCGCGCTCAACAACGCCGGTTTCTATAACATTGGCTTCTGTGACCAGAACGGCAATCCCGTAAGCGGTAACGAGGATGCCACCGTTACGGGCGTCTCCCCCACCGGCAAGCAGTCCACCGACAGCACGATCACGCTGACGGTCGCACTTTCTGGCTCGGGTTCGGGCTCGGGTTCGGGCACGGGTGACGATTCCGGTACGACCAACTAGTCGCCACCCCACCGCTCATCACGGCTCTCGCCGCAAACATATTCGCTCACAGGCGCCCGCTTGCTTCCCCAGCAAGCGGGCGCTTCGTTTTTGACATGACATGAACCAGAAGAGCCCGGCACCGTAACGGTACCGGGCTCGATATTCCTCTGGTGCCCCCGGGCGGATTCGAAAACTCCCCCCGCGGGGAAATTGGTGACGCGGGTGTCGACGGCTCGAATCCTGCCCTTAGACCAGAAGAGCCCGGCACCGTAGCGGTACCGGGCTCGATATTCCTCTGGTGCCCCCGGGCGGATTCGAAAACTCCCCCCGCGGGGAAATTGGTGACGCGGGTGTCGACGGCTCGAATCCTGCCCTTAGACCAGAAGAGCCCGGCACCGTAGCGGTACCGGGCTCGATATTCCGCTGGTGCCCCCGGGCGGATTCGAACCGTCGACACCCGCTTTAGGAGATATGATTTAATGCTACCCCCTACCATTCATCAAGCATCATTGAACATCATATAACCGCAGATAAACATAGCAGTTTGTGTCTTTTGCCTCCGGTAGCTGCGCCTACGCTTTTACAAACATATTACTAACAGCTTTAGCTAAACTGCACTCAATGAATTGTTGAAAACTATTCAAAGAAACGGAGCGCAAAGATGTCAGAACAGCCACTAATTAGCGGAAGAGGCACGTGTTGGAAAGACAAGAGATCACCTAACACCTATCGCTATTATTTTTCCCTTGGAGTCAAGGACCCTAAGACGGGGCGCTACAAACGATCCCCAACTTATACAGTTCGTTGCAAGACTAAAACAGAAGCTAAGGCTGCAATGCAGGCCAAGCTGGCTGAAATCAACTCCTCTGGCACGATCACTAAAACTAAAAAGCCCACTTTGCTTGCGTCCCACTGCTGGGCCTTTCATGAAAATAGGGACACCGAGCTTGCGCCAACGAGCTATGAAAGAGAAGCGTACGATTGCAGGCATATCGAAGACCTATTCGGTGCGTTTCAGACAATTGAGGGGCTAACTCCCGATCTAATCGAAGAAACATATGCCGAAGCTCGTCGTACGGGAAAATACAAACCATCAGAGCTTGTACGAATCAATGCGAAACTGCGTCAGATTTTGTCGAATGCGGTCGCAAAGAGAATAATTGACCGAAACCCCTGCGCTACCGTTCATGTTCGCAGACCACGCAACAAAAGAGAATCACTGACAATCGACCAAGTAGCTACCCTATGCACACGTCTTCAACACATTGAGCTCACCGCCGAAGCTGTTGGTACACTAGTGCTAGTGTATACGGGTATGCGGAAAGGCGAGATGCTGGGCCTCGAATGGCGCGATTGGGACCCTGCCAATAAAACCTTGAAAATTGACAGGCAGTACACCAACGACCATGAACTGAGGGCACCCAAGTCACAAGAAAGCCAACGCAAAATCCCCGTTGGAGAAACCTTGGCCGAACGTCTTCAATCATGGTCAGCCATACAAAAAGAACTCCTGGCCTCTCTGGGGCTGTCCCAGACTGGCAGCACTCCCATCATTAGCGATATTGCTGTCGAGCAAGGGATCCCTACTGTCTGTCACATGAAAAACTACATCTTCAACCATTGGTTTCGCGATTTCGCAGTTAGCTGCAATCTTGGAATCTATGAGCCGAACAATTCGACTGGCGGAAAACTATATAAGGGCATCTGCCCGCATCAGCTCAGGCATTGTGTAAGCACTTTTATGCTGGCGAACGGATCGGACGTTAGAAGCGTGCAAGGTATTCTTGGCCACGCGGACCCCAATATCACGCTCAAAACGTATACAAGCCTCGTTCAACAATCAGAAATAAAAGCAGTTAAAGGCTACGAAGCCTTCATCAACGCCTATATACAGAGAAGCGAGAAATAGCATGTTTTTCATTCATCGTTTATTTCATAATATTACGGTACTATAATACCGTTTCAGCAGGTAGATGCTTTATTTGATTGACATCTAATGAGTTTTAATACATGCTAAAGCTGTCAGATGGCTACGCATGTAGTCATAGAAACCGGCCCCCCAAGTGCTTATGAACCTGGTACGTCTTACAAGCACAGGGAGGGCCCTCATTGAAAGGATAGCTCATCATGGCTACTCCAAAGATTAGCACTCAGGCGTCCACACCGACTTTCCCCACTGGTGCCGCTCAGTGCGATCGGTTGCTCCGCGTTAACGATATCCGCGAACTCACTGGCTGGAGCGAAAACACCGCACGCAAGTTTATGCGAGAGTCCGGCAAGCTCATCCAGATCCATCGCTCTAATTACATGTTTGAAAGCTCGTTCTACGAGCTTTTCAAGCAGCTTGAAGGTCGTACCGCCCACCTTGATTAGGTGGTAAACATGAGCGAGCTTCCGTCGATTTCCGACATATTTAGCGATGATGCTACTGAGCAACGAGAGATTACGGGAAAAATGGATAAAGCTATTTTTATTTCAGTGCCCGAGTGGGCGTGCTGCGTCACCACCGTTGCCGCCGAGCGTCTCATCCTCGGCCTTGTATGGAAGTTTGGAAAACCTTCCAAAAACAAACGGCCCATGGGCTTCTGCGCTAAAAGCAAATGGATTGAGGATCACTACCGCCTGAGTAAGAACACTATATCCCGGGCCTATACCTCTCTGAAGGATAAGGGGTATATTCAAAAAGTTGGTGATGGCAGCTGGATGCTTAATTACGCCGCAATCTACCGCGCCGCGATTGAAAACGCTTGGGAGCCTCCGAAACTTTAAGCCCACAAACCGACTATCAAGGTCGTGAGAGTCGGTCACCGTCAGGATGCCCACAAGAACATGCCGCGGATGTAAAATGAAGCAGGGTCGAACCGAAACAGTTCCCGGACAATTGGCGTCCGGCCAGACACTTCGTTTCGACCCTTTCTCATGCCTGTATCTAAAATACTCCCACAATCATTCTCGACATCATTAACGCCCTCACCTCCTGCCGCCAACACGCCGTAGACGCTATTTACAACGAATCGATATGGCCGCCCGTTCTTTAAGGCACGTGTTACCATGAAAACGTGCGGTATTTCTCCAACCGAAAACCTGCGTGAACGCATGACTTGAGACGCCTTTTAGA
>UQYA01000064.1 GCA_900545165.1 uncultured Collinsella sp. | reverse complement strand
ATTCCTCGGTAGCTCAATGGTAGAGCACGCGGCTGTTAACCGCGCTGTTGTAGGTTCGAGTCCTACCCGGGGAGCCAGAATTTTTCAGCCCTTTCTGTTGGGCTTTAAATTCCTCGGTAGCTCAATGGTAGAGCACGCGGCTGTTAACCGCGCTGTTGTAGGTTCGAGTCCTACCCGGGGAGCCAGGTTGTAAAACCCGTCGCTTATGCGGCGGGTTTTTTCATGCCGCGATCGCTGTTCGCGAACGTTACCGTATCAACATTTCGTGTCGAGGATGTAATCCCGAGGCCCGCCACCTCAACATGGCGCGGTCGTTGTAGAATATTCCAATGATTGCTCCCACGAGATGGTGCCGCGAGCACCAGATAAGGAGATTCTTGTGTCTGAGACCATTAACGGCAGCCTGAGCGTCTCGAACGACGTTATTGCCGATATTGCCGGTTATGCCGCGATGACGTGCTATGGCGTCGTCGGTATGGCCGAACAGCTCCAGGGCGCCGAGAGCGTGCGCCTGCTTGCCGGTCAGCGCCTCCGCAAGGGCGTGCTTGTCTCCGCCGACGAGAACGGCCTTACGGTCGATCTTCACGTCGTGCTCGAGAACGGCGTCAACATGAAGTCCGTCTGCCACAATCTTTCGAGCTCCGTTGCCTTTACCCTGCAGGAGATCGCCCAGATCGATCCCGCCAGCCTTAAGATCGGCATCCATATCGACGCGCTCAAGAGCCGTCTGAACTAGCATCCGAAAACGGAGATTCAAATACCCATGATTGCAAAGACCATTCGCACCTGTTTTCCGATCGCTGCGGCTGCCGTTTCCGACAAGGCCGAGGAGATCAACAAGCTCAACGTCTTCCCCGTACCCGACGGCGACACCGGCACCAACATGTCGCTCACGCTCGCCTCGGTGACCAAGGAGCTTTCCGCCCTTCCCGCCGATGCCGATATGGAGGCCATCGCCGGCGCCATCACCCACGGCTCCCTGATGGGTGCCCGCGGTAACTCCGGAGTCATCACCTCGCAGATTCTGCGCGGCGTGGCCGAGGGTCTTGTCTCTGCCGACGAGCCTATTACGTCCGCCAACATTGCCTTCGCCTTCCGTCGTGCCGTCAAGGTTGCCTTCCAGGCTGTCCGCAAGCCCATCGAGGGCACGATCCTCACGGTCCTGCGCGATGTCTCGACCAAGGCCGATGAGTGCGAGAAGAAGAAGTTCTCGGCCGAGGATGCGCTCGATGCTATCGTCGTCGAGGCGTACCAGTCCGTCGCCCGCACGCCCGACCTGCTGCCCGTTCTGAAGGAGAACGGCGTGGTCGACTCCGGCGCCTTTGGCTTCGCCATCTTCCTTGAGAACTTTGTGGCTGCAGCACTTGGCCGCAGCACCGTTGTCGAGGATTTCTCCGCCACGTTTGATTCCGCTGTCTCTGCCCGCGACGCGGCCCTTGGTCGCGTTGAGATCGAGGCCAACGACGATTGGGAGGGCTCGGAGTTCCGCTACTGCAACGAGTTCCTGTTTAAGGCCGACGCCCCGTTTGACGAGGACGAGTGCCTTAAGTTCCTGGGTTCCATGGGCGACTGCGAGCTTCTCGTGGGCGCCTATCCCGACTACAAGATCCATGTGCACTCCAACACCCCCAACCTGGTGCTCGAGCACATGCTGCAGCTCGGTCAGATCTATGAGGTCTTTATCCACAACATGGAGATGGAGGCCCACGACCGTACCGCCAAGATCCACGAGGATCAGGAAAAGGCCGCCGAGCCCGCCAAGGCGCTGGGCTTTGTCGCCGTTGCCGCCGGTTCCGGCGAGGCCGACATCCTCAAGTCCCTCGGCGTCGACGTGATCGTGTCCGGTGGCCAGACTATGAATCCCTCGACCGCCGACCTGCTGGGCGCGGTGGACCAGGTCAACGCGACCTCGGTCATCATCCTGCCCAACAACGGCAACATCCGCATGGCCGCTGAGGCTGCTGCTTCAGCCTGCACCGACAAGAAGGTCGCCGTCGTTCCCACCAAGACCGTCCCGCAGGCCTTCTCCGCGCTGTTCGCGGTCCTGCCCGATTCCGAGCTCGAGGATGCCGTCGCCGCCATGGTCGACGCCATCAGCGAGGTCCGCGATGGCGAGGTCACCCGCGCCGTGCGCGACTCCAGTGCCTCTGACGGTTCTCCGATTCACTCCGGTGACGTCATGGGTATCATCGCCGGCTCCATCGACGTGGTCGGTTCCGACGTGAAGCAGGTCACGCTCGACTGCATCAACCGCATGCAGGAGGAAGAGGAGGGCGACGCGCTGACGATTCTGGCCGGCGAGGAGCTGTCCGATGAGGCCTTCCAGGAGATCGTCGACGCTATCGAGGAGGCTCAGCCCGATCTGGAGATTGACGCCCATCGTGGCGAGCAGCCGCTCTATCCCGTGATCTTCTCGATCGAGTAGGCAACTGCCCATGTCCGAGCTGTGCTCCGTGCCGCGCGTCTCGGAGCGCTTTGCCCAGAGCAATGCGCTCGACGAGGATATCGCGCGACTCAAATATGTTTCGGGTAAACGTGAGGAGGCCCTTCGCCGTCTGGGAATTCGGACGGTGGGGGACCTCCTTCTCCATATCCCTCATCGATACCTCGACTTTACCCGTTCTTGGTCTATCGAGATGGCGCCCATCGGTACCGTGTGCACCATCATCGCCACGGTCGACCGTATCGTCCAAAAGCAGCCGCGTCCGCGCATGCAGGTGACCGAGGTCTCGCTTGTTGACGAGACGGGCGTGCTGCAGGTCGCCTTTTTCCGCCAGCCCTGGATTGCCCAGCAGCTTAAGCAGGGCGACCGCCTGGCCGTGATGGGCAAGGTCGAGTTTGCCTACGGCTTTAAGCAGATGGCCTCGCCGCACTTTGAAAAGCTCGAGGACGGGCGTGCCGCAGGCACCATCCTGCCGGTCCATTACGTGAGTGATGGCGTGAGCCAGGCGTGGATGCGCCGCATCGTAAGCGGCGCGCTCGAGGTCGTCGGCAATCCGTTCGATCCGATTCCCGCGCCGCTGCGCGCAAAGCGGAAGCTCATGAGCAATGCCCGCGCGTTGCGTTCGATCCACTTTCCCTCGAGCATGGCTGAGCGCGACATCGCACGCCGGCGTCTTGCCTACGAGGAGTGCCTCTACCTGCAGCTGGCGCTGCGTCTGCGCAACGACGGCGGCCTGGTCGATGTGGTGCCCTATGCCCACACTGCGGGCGAGCATCTGGGCGCGCTTAAACAGGCCCTTCCGTTTTCGCTGAGCGACGAGCAGGAGGCCGCATTCCAAGACATCCTGCATGACATGTGCGATGGCGGGCACGTGATGAACCGTCTGCTGCTGGGCGATGTCGGTACCGGTAAGACCGCCGTTGCCGCCTGCGCGCTGGCTGTGGCTGCCGATAGCGGCACGCAGGCCTGCGTTATGGCGCCCACGGGCGTGCTGGCGCGCCAATATGCCGATAAGACCGGCCCTCTGCTCTCGCAGGCCGGCATGTCCTGGGCACTTCTGACGGGTGCCACGCCGGCCGCAGAGCGCGAGCGCATCCATGCACAGCTGGAATCGGGCGAGCTTGACGTGCTCTTTGGCACCCACGCGGTTCTTTCGGATAACGTTGCGTTCAAGCATCTGTCGCTCGTGGTCATCGATGAACAGCACCGGTTTGGTGTGGGCCAACGCAACGCCCTGCGCGCGAAGGGGCCGGGTGCCGATCTGCTCGTTATGACGGCGACGCCCATCCCGCGTACGCTGGCGCTTTCGGTCTACGGCGATCTGGACACGAGCATCATTCGCCATCGGCCCGTCCCTGGTGCTGGCGTGACGACACGCGTGCTCACCGAGTCGAGCCGTGACCTCGCCTATGGCGCCATCCGCGAGGCGCATGAAAAGGGTCAGCAGGCCTACGTGATTTGTCCGCTCGTGGAGCCGAGTGACTCGGCCGATGAGCTGGAAGACGTGCCCGGTATTGCTCGCGACGACGAGGGCCGCGTAACCGTCCCCGTGCCGCTGCACGATACGGCAACCGAGCTCGACCGACTGCGTCTTGCGTTGCCGGGGCTTACCGTCGAGCGCCTTCACGGCCGCATGCCGGCGGGGGAGAAGGACCAGGTTATCGATGCCTTCAAGCGTGGCGAGATTGACGTGCTCGTCTCGACTACGGTGGTCGAGGTGGGCGTCGACGTGCCCAACGCCACCGTCATGGTCATCGAGAACGGTGAGCGCTTTGGCTTGGCGGCGCTGCATCAGCTACGCGGTCGTGTGGGCCGCGGCAGCGTGTCGGGCACGTGCCTGGTCATGACGCACTCCAAGGGCAACGGCGGCGCCTCGGCGGCACAAGACCGTCTCCAGTCGCTCGAAAAGACCTCGGACGGCTTTACGCTCGCCCAGATGGACCTGCGCCTGCGCCATGAAGGCGAGATCCTGGGTTATCGCCAGCATGGTGGTGTGACCCTGCGCTTTGTCGACCTGGACGCCGACGATGAGCTGATCGAGTGGGCCCATTTGGACGCGGTCGAGCTCTTGCGGTATGCTTGCAATCTTGACTCTGTGGCGACGCGTCCCTTGCGCGACGCGGTCGCCATGCGTTATCGACATATCTTTAAGGAGGTCAGCGGAGGATGAGAATCATCGGCGGCGAATGGCGCGGTCGTAAGATCGAGGAGCCCCGTGGTCGCGATGTTACTCGCCCCACGACCGATCGCGTGCGCGAGGCGTGCGCATCTATGGTCATGTCGGCATTCGATTTCGATTTGGAAGAGGTTCGTGTGCTGGACGCCTTTGGCGGCTCTGGTGCCTTAGGGTTAGAGATGCTCTCTCGTGGGGCCCGCTCGCTCACGACGTTTGAGATCGATCGCAACGCCGCGCGGCTCATTACCAAGAATATCGAGTCGCTCTGCCGTGACCGCGCGCGTTGGCGCGTGGTCACGGGCGACATGCTGGCGAGTGCCTCGCGCGGTCGTGTGCCGGGCGGCCCCTTTGATCTGGTCCTGCTCGACCCGCCCTATGCTTTTGGTGCCGAGCCGGTCGAGGAACTGCTGCAGAACCTGGCTCAGCAGGGTCTGTTTGCACCTGGCGCTTTTGCCCTGTTTGAGCATGCCGCCGCCGATGCGGGCGCGCATCCGGTAGGCTTTGAGACTGTACGTGAGAAGCGCTACGGCATTACCTCGGTCGACCTGCTTCGTTGGGTCGGCGATGATGACGGTGAGGGCGATAGTGCCGTCACCGATGCTGATAACAACGATGCCACGACGTTTCAGGAGGACGCCCATGAATGACACCATCAACCGCGTGATCGTCCCGGGCACCTTCGATCCCATCACGTTTGGCCATATCGATGTGATCCGCCGCGCCCGACGCATCTTTCCCAGCGTGATTGTCGCCGTGGCCGAATCGCAGGGTAAAAACGGTGTGGGCACCACGTTTATGCTCGATGAGCGCGTGGCGCTGGCCCGCGAGGCGCTCGGTGATATCGACGGCGTCGAAGTCCTGCCCTTTACCGGCCTCTTGGTCGACTTCGCTCGTGAGCAGGGGGCGGGGGCCGTGGTCAAGGGCCTGCGCGCCATGACCGACTTTGAGTATGAGCTGCAGCAGGCCGACCTCAATTATCGTTTGGATAGCGAGCTGGAGTCCATCTTTGTCATGAGTGCTCCGCAGTACGGTTACATCTCGAGCTCGGTCGTTCGCCAGATCGCCTCGCTCGGCAGCGATGTATCGACGTTTGTGCCGCCCAACGTGGTCGAAGCGCTCAGACATCGCTTTTCGTGACGTTTTTTATTGCCTGGTGGCATGTGGTAAACTAGCACGATGATATGTTACCTATGAAAGGAGACCGGATGCCGGGCGAGAATTTTCCTGGCGATAGGATCGTCAGCTTGGTCGATGAGCTCGAAGGGCTGATCGAGGAAGCCAAGCCGCCTTTCGGCAAGAACGCTCAGTTCAAGGTCATCGACGCCGACGTGTTCTTCAACATCCTCGACGAGATCCGTATGAGCTATCCCGAGGAGTGGCAGAAGTCCCGCCGTATCCTTAAGGAGCGCGAGGAGCTTATGGCTTCCGCCGCCGCTCAGGCCGATTCCATCATCGCCGACGCTCAGCAGCAGGCCCTTACCATTGCCGGTGAGCAGGAGATCGTCCGCCTTGCGCAGCAGCAGGCCGACGACATCCGCGATCGTGCCCAGCAGTACGAGCGCGAGACGCGTTATGCTGCCGAGGACTACGCAGAGCAGGTCTTTACGCACCTGGAGGAGAACCTCAAGAGCCTGACCGGCACCGTTACCCGTTGCCGTCAACAGCTCAACGAGGGTGCCGCCCAACAGAATGGTCAGTGGTAATGGCTGAGTTCCCGAGCGTTACCGTCGATCTTTCCGAGCAGCTCGAGTTTCCTGGAGATTCGTATCCGCTGACCGGTAAGGTCGATGTCGCCACCTACACGGTGGGCGAGAAGGAGTACCAGCTTCAGGACGGCATCGACTACGACGTTGTCTTTACCAATGCCGGTACCGGTGTCTTGCTCACGGGCATGGTCCGCGCGCACGCCACCGGCGAGTGCGACCGTTGCCTGGAGCCCGCCTCGTTTGATATCGCCGGCGAGATCGAGGAGTTCTACCTCTTTGAGGAGCCCGAGGATCCCGAGGCCTACGAGGACGGCTACGAGCTCCTGGGTGAGGACCGTATCGTCGATCTGGGTGAGCCCATCAATGACGCGGTCGTTATGGACACGCCGTTTGTGGTGCTCTGCAAGCCCGATTGCCGTGGTCTGTGCCCCACATGCGGTTGCAATCTCAACGTGGAGCAATGCGATTGTGCTGCCCAAGCCGAGGCCGAATGGGCCGAAGCCACGGAAAATCCATTTGCAGCATTGAAGAATCTCAAGCTCGATGAGTAAAACTGTGGTAGTATCGCTACTTGCGCGTAATCGCCACACTGGATAGTTCATAAGGAAGGTCACTATGCCCGTACCTAAACAAAAGCAGGGTCGTATCCGCACTCACACCCGTCGTTCCGCCAACATGAAGATCTCGGCTGCGGCTCAGTCCACGTGCCCCCGTTGCGGCGCTGTTAAGCTTCCGCACCACGTGTGCCCCAGCTGCGGTTTCTACAAGGACCGCGAGGTTATCGTTACCGAGTAACGGTATACTCTGGATGCGATGCCGTTCCAAATGGAACCACAATGGCCGGCTCAATGAGTCGGCCATTTTTGTTTAAGGAGCATGTATATGAGTAACGTTCGCGTTTGTGTAGACGTTGTGGGCGGAGACGAGAAACCTCAGGTTGTTCTTGATGGTATCGAGGCTGCGCTTGCCGCCGATCCCGATATCGAGGTCTTGGCAGCTGGTCCCGCCGAAATCGTCAATCCCTTTGCAGCTTCCCATGCACGTGTTGAGGCCCTTGAGGCGCCTGACGTTATCGCCATGGATGACGATCCCATTCGCGCCGTGATGACCAAGCGTAAGTCGTCGATCGTGCTTTCTTGCCGCGCCATTAAGAAGGGCAACGCGGATGCGTTCTTCTCCGCCGGCTCCACCGGTGCCATGACCGCCGCCGCCACCGCCTATGTGACGCCGTTTAGGTATCAGGCCGAAGGCAAGAAGCAGCCGGTGCGACCCTGTCTGACCAATGCGCTGCCCAATCGCGCCGGCGGTCTGACGGTGCTGTGCGACATGGGTGCCAACCCCGATGTGGAGGTCGATGACATGGTGCGTTTTGCCCAGATGGGTAGCGCCTATGCCCGCGTCGTCCTGGGCATCGAGCATCCTCGCGTGGGCCTGCTTGCCAACGGCACCGAGGACGAGAAGGGCTCCAACTTTACCAAGGCCTGCTTCCCGGCCATGAAAGTCGCCGTTTCCGGCTTTGTTGGTAACTGCGAGGGAACGGACATCACCTCAGGTAACTTCGATGTCGTCGTTGCCGATGGCATGTCGGGTAATATCGCTCTCAAAGCTACCGAGGGCGCTGCCAAGTTTTTGCTGCAGGAGCTCAAGGGCGCCTTTATGGCCTCGCTCGGCACCAAGATCGCCGCGCTGCTCATTAAAAAGCAGATGCGCGAGATTAAGGCCAAGCTCTCTGGCGACGCCAAGGGCGGCGCGATTCTTCTGGGCCTGCGCGGCGTGGTCCTGATCGGCCATGGCGCCACCTCGGTCGAGGCTGTCAAAAACGGTACGCTCGCGGCGGCCGAAGCCGTGCGCGCCGGGCTGGTTGAGAATGTCGCCAACTCTATGGACGGTATCGTTTTATAAGAGCGAGTTAGAGCGCTGTTATGTGCTTCGCGGCGTACGTCGTGGGGTAGAATCAGAACCGTGTCTTGGTACCGCCCGGGCGGTACCATTCTTTTGGTATTCATGCACTATGAGAGGAAGCGCTATGGACCGCTCCGAAATCTTCGACAAGATCGCCGAGGTCGCTGCTGACGTTCTGGGCGTCGATGTTGCCGAAATTAGCGATGAGACCACCTTTGACGACCTCGATGCCAACTCGCTCGAGCGCCTGCAGCTGGTTACGGCTATCGAGGACGAGTTCAACCTCGAGATCGATGACGAGACCCTGCTCTCGCTCAACTCTGTCGCCGACGCCGTCGACGCTATCGAAGCTGCCAAGGAGGCCTAAGTCTTGGCTTTATCCGAACGACTTACGCGCGCCCAGGAAATCTTGGGCCACGAGTTCAACAATAAGGTGCTGCTGCGCGCGGCGCTTACGCATCCCTCGGCAGTCGAGGGCCAGCCGGTTTCTGCCAGCTATGAGCGCCTTGAGTTCTTGGGCGATTCCATTTTGGGCGCTGTGGTCGCACGCTCCCTGTTTGAGTCCTATCCGGAGTTTGACGAGGGCAAGCTCACGCGCCTGAAGGTGTCGCTTGTCTCGGGCGCTACGCTGTCCGAGGTTTCTCACGAGCTGGGCATTGACGACATCATCATCTTTGGTGCCTCCGAGACCGGTACCGGTGCGCGCGGCCTGCATTCGGCGCTCGAGAACGTCTATGAGTCGCTCGTGGGCGCGCTGTACCTGGATGCCGGCTGGGATGCGTCGGCGGAGTTCATTCACCGTACGCTTAAGCCGCATTTGGCTTCCGAGCGTGCCGAGCATCCTGCGAACCCAAAGTCGTTTTTGCAGGAGTGCGTGCAAGCCGACGGTCACGAGCCCCCGGCGTATAAGCTCGTTGGCTCCGAGGGCCCGGCGCATGCGCCCACCTTTACCGCCGTGGTGTTGATCGATGGTATTCGTCAGGGTCGCGGCTCCGGCTCCTCAAAGAAGGAAGCCGAGGGAGCCGCCGCGCTTGAGGCGCTCGACCGCATGGGTTACACCACCAACGGCGTGATTCTGAATAAGAAGCACGTGTAAGCGAGGAACCGTGTATCTCAAGTCCCTCACGCTCAAAGGGTTCAAGTCGTTTGCCGACCGCGCCCATATGACGTTTGAGCCAGGCCTGACCGTCATCGTCGGTCCCAACGGCTCGGGAAAATCGAACATCTCCGACTCGATTCTGTGGGTCCTGGGCGAGCAGAGCGCCAAGCAGCTGCGCGGCCAGGCCATGGAGGATGTCATCTTCTCGGGCTCGTCAGCGCGCAAGCCGGTGGGTGTCGCCGAGGTCACGTTGGTGCTCGATAACTCGGACCATATGCTGCCCGTCGATTTTGACGAGGTCGCCATCACCCGTCGTATGTATCGCTCGGGCGAAAGCGAGTACCTCATCAACTCGAGCCCGTGCCGCCTGATGGACATTCAGGACATCTTGCACGATTCGGGCCTGGGCAAGGATACGCATTCCATCATCAGCCAGGGCAAGCTCGATGCCATTTTGCAGAGCCGCCCCGAGGAGCGCCGTGCCCTCATCGAGGAGGCCGCCGGCATCTCCAAGCACAAGCGCCGCAAGGAGCGTGCGCTCAAAAAGATTAAGTCGATGGACGAGCACCTGATGCGTGCCCGCGACATCAATAAGGAAATCGCCCGTCAGCTGCGACCGCTGGAGCGTCAGGTCGATCGTGCGCGCAAGTACAAAGAGCTGTCCTCGCGCGCGAACGAGCTTACGCAGATGCTGGCCGTCGACGAGCTGCGTTCGCTGCAGTCGCAGTGGAACGACCTGGAGAGTCGCTCCAAGGAGGGCGCTGCCGAGCTGGAGCTTGCGCAGTACCGCATGGGCGAAAAGGAGCGCGAGCTCGAGAAGCTCCAGGTTATGCTTGAGGAAAAGGGCCTGTTTGTGGGCGACCTGGGCGAGCAGCGCCGTCATATGCAAGATGTGGTCGGCCGCATTAACTCTGACATGCGCCTGCTCGAGGAAAAGGGCCACAACATGGTGTCGCGCCTGTCCGACATGCGCGGTCAGATTTCGAGCTCCGAGCATCAGCGTCGTCGCGTGGTCGAGGAGCTCGAGGACGCGCGTGCGCAGTTTGAGGAAGTGACCGGTGCGCATATGCAGGCCCAGGAGGACGTTGACGCCGCCGGTCCTGCCGCCGCTGAGCTCCACGAGCGGCGCGTGGCGCTCGACAATCAGATTTCGCAGCTTACGCGTGAGCAACGCGATGTGCAGCGCGTGGCCGATAACGCCGCGCTCGAGCTTGCTAAGGTGAAGGATTCTTTGAGCAATGCCGAGGTCGAGGACAACATGTATGCCTCGCGCCTGGAGCAGATTGACGAGCAGCTCGAGGAGGTCACGGCCTCGCTCGAGAGCCGTCGCGACCGCGCTGAGGAGCTCGACGGCGCGCTTGATCAGGCCCGCAAGGCCCAGGTCGATGCGCGCGAGGCCACCGAGGTCGCCCGTGCAGCCCTTAAGGACCTGCGTAATCGCGAGAGCGAGGCGCGCAACAAGCTGTCCGAGGTGCGCTCGGAGCTTGCCAGCCAAAAGAAGCTCGATGCCCGCATGGCCGATAGCTCGCCGCTGGTGAGCCGTCTGATGGCTGTCTCTTATACACATCTCCGAGCCCACG
>UQYA01000063.1 GCA_900545165.1 uncultured Collinsella sp. | reverse complement strand
ACTGCGGGAACGGCCTATCCGCTCAAAGTGTTCGGCTGAGATCGGAAATCAACCTGAGCTTTTATGCTAGTTTGCTTGCGCGCTGCGTATAATACATCTAGTACGTGTTGCCATACCGCTCGCTTTACGAGCGACTAAGGACTCTGAAATGCCCGATTCCCGCACCCTCTGGACCACCGTCGTTATCATCTGCATCGCCGTGTCGGTGTTCTTTAGCGTCAAAAAACGCACCACGTTCAAGCGCCTGCAGCAGTTGATGGCCGCCAAGCAGTGGGACGAGTTCGATCGTTTGCTCGACGGCAAACTCACCAGCATGCTGTACCCACGCTACAACCGCGACTACCTGCGCCTGAACTCCTATCTGCTGCGCGAGGACCACGAGCGTGCCAGCGAGATGTTCGACCTGCTGCTGGGGCTCAACCTCCCCAAGATGCAGCGCGTCGACCTGGTGATCAAAGCCTTTAACTACTATGTTGGCCAGGAGGACCGCAAAAAGTCCAAAGAGCTGTTGCACGAGATCAAGGGCTTTGAGGGCGGTCAGGCCGAGGCAGTCGCGCACGAATGCCAACTGATGTACGACACGATGATCCTCAAGCGCCACAACGACATTCCCGAGCTGAAGCGCATGCTCGAGGATGTCGGCGACGACCCGGTCAAGCGCTGCCGACTGGAGTACCTGCTGGCCCTGCAGTATCAAAACAAGGGCGACGAGGCAAAGTTCCAAGAGTTCCTGGAGAAGTCGGGCCAACACTCGATGGCCGTCAACGCGTAACGGACGGCTTGTGCTAGACTTCTAGTCTCACGGGGGCGTGGCGGAATTGGCATACGCAGGAGACTTAAAATCTCTCGCCGCAAGGATTGTGGGTTCGAGTCCCACCGCCCCTACCATGTGATTGCTTGCGAGCCCGTGTTCCCCAGGGATGCGGGCTCGTTTCTTTTACACGCCGGTGGGGCTCGAACCCGCGAGGGGGCGAGCGTTAAGCGGACGCGCAGCGTCCGTAGCGAGCCGGCGAGGGCGCCGACAGGCGGCCGAAGCCGGTGCGTATTTGCGCAGCAAATGCGCGGATGTCCCACCGCCCCTACCATGTGATTGCTTGCGAGCCCGTGTTCCCCAGGGATGCGGGCTCGCTTCTTTTAGATGCCGGTGGGGCTCTAAGTTGCGGTGGAATAGTTCCTGTTTTGGCAGTTTACCAGCCCATTTAGGGACTATTCCACCGCGACTTAGGTTGGTGTTCCCACATTTTCCGATGGAAAAAAGTGGTTGTCTCCCACATTTTCCGATGGAAAAACGTGGTTGTCTCCCACATTTTCCGATGGAAACTCCCAAATGGCCTTATACTGGCCGAGAGGGTTGGGAGGCAATATGCGGCGACAGCTTATGAGTGAACTTATCGCTTGGAAATCAAGGGCGAATCGCAAACCTCTCTTGCTTAAGGGAGCCCGCCAGACAGGAAAGACTTGGCTTCTTAACGAATTCGCAAGCCAGCAGTATCGAAACGTCATTCGTTTTGACTTTATGCTCGAGCCGAGCACACGCTCGCTGTTCGATGGGGACCTCGACCCCAAGCGCATCATCTCCCAGATAGAACTCCTACGTGGCCAAACCGTAACGCCGGAAGACACGCTCATCATCTTCGACGAAATCCAAGAGGCGCCACGTGGGATCACCGCGCTCAAGTACTTCAACGAACTTGCACCCGAATACCACATCGTGGCAGCCGGTTCCTATATGGGCCTCGCGCTCCGACGCGAAAACGAGTCATTTCCCGTTGGCAAAATCGACCAGCTCACCATGCGTCCCATGGGGTTTGCCGAGTTCGTTCGTGCCGTCGACGGCAACCCGCTCGCCGACGCCATCCTTGCCGCAGACATGAACCTTCTGGCAAACGTTGCCGAAAAGCTCGAACACTTGCTCAAGGAATACCTTGTTGTCGGCGGTATGCCCGAAGTTGTCTCCGCTTTCGCCGAGACACGCGACTTCATCGAAGCCCGAAGGCTTCAGCAGCAAATCATCGAGGCTTACGAATCCGATTTTGGCAAACATGCACCCGCCCGCATCGTCGAGCGCATGAGGTTGGTTTGGAAATCCCTTCCCGGCCAGCTTGCAAAGGAGAACAAGAAGTTTGTCTATGGCGCCCTTCGCCCCGGAGCGCGCGCACGCGATTTCGAGGAAAGCCTCCAGTGGCTCACGGACTACGGAATCGTTCATAAGGTGCCACGTGTTTCCGCTCTAAAGGCGCCGCTCTCGAGCTACGAAGACCTCTCGGGCTTCAAACTGTTCTGCATCGACACCGGCATCCTCGGAGCGCTCTCCGGTCTCTCTCCGGCCATCGTTCTTAACGGATCCGCTGTTTTTACCGAGTTCAAAGGTTCGCTGACCGAACAATACGTCGCGCAGGAGCTTTTGCTCCAGGACAAAACTCCCGCGTATTGGTCCTCTACCTCTGGCAATGCCGAAACCGACTTTGCCATCGACCATGCGGGAACCGTGCTTCCGTTTGAGGTCAAGGCGGCAGAGAACCTTAAAGCGAAGAGTCTGAAAATAGCCTGCGAAAAATTCAAGCTCGAGCGTTGCGTGAGGAGCTCCCTGGCGGCATATAGAGACGAGGGCATGCTCGTCAATATTCCGCTTTGGGAGATTGGGCAGATCGACAAGCTGGCATAGGCGCTGTGGGGACGCCCCGCAAGGACTGTCCCCAGGTGCCGGCAGAAAAGGAACGTCCCCAGGTGCCGGCTGTTGAGTTGCGGTGGAATAGGGACTGTTTGGTGCCCGAAAGGGCGATTTTAGTCCGTATTTCACCGCAACTTATTTAGAGGGCGCTGAGGTTGGGGGTCCAGCCAATGGTGGGTAGCTCGCCGTCGAGAACCTCGTTGATGGTGGCGACCATGCCGGCGAGGAGGCTGTTCTCGCTTACGGTGAGCGTGTCGTAGCCGCCGGCTCGCATGAGCTCGCGAATCACCACGGCGCCAGCGAGAATCACGCCTGCACGCTTGGACTGCACGCCCGGCAGCGCGGCGATGCCCTCCACGTCCAGCGTGGACATGCGCTCGATAGCGGCCGAAACCTGGTCCAGCGAAAGCTCGCGCAGGTGCACAAAGCTCGAGTCGTACGGCTCCAGTTCGTGGACCAGCGCCACGAGCGTGGTGACGGTACCGCCCACCGCAACGAGGCGCTCGGCGCGCTCAAAATCGCTGGGCAGGCCTTCAAAATAGGCGGCGAACTGCTCACCTGCCCACGCGGCAGCGGCAGTAAGCTCGCCGTCCGCAGACGGCAGCGCCGAGAAAAACCGCTCCGTCACGCGACGGCAACCGATGTCCAGCGAACGCGTTCCCTCCAGCGCAAAGACCCCGCGCTCCGGCGCGTACACGCCCGTCGCAAGCTCCGTGGATCCGCCGCCCGAATCGGCAACAATGATGCGCTCGCCGGCAAAGTCGTGCGCCACGCCAAAAAACGTCAGGCGTGCCTCGACCTCGCCCGGAATCACCTGTGGCTCAAGCCCCAAATCGCGCAGGCCGTCCAGCAGCAGTGCGGCGTTGGACGCATCGCGCGCGGCGCTCGTGCAGGTGGTGCAGATGCACGCGGCCCCAAAGGCACGAGCCTCGTCCACAAACATGCGACACGCAGCGAGCACGCGCTCAACGGCCGCCTCGCAAAAACGACCCGTCGCGTCCACGCCCTCACCCAGGTCGGTAATCTCGGTATGCTTGGACGATTCCACGATCGCCCCGCCCTCGACCTGGGCCAACACCAGTCGCGACGACACCGTTCCCAGGTCAATCGCCGCCACCTTATATCGTTTGCAATTCGTCATTGCAGGCTCCCCTCTGGGCGCTACTCACCTATTTGCCGTTGGACACGACCGTCTGACCCTCGACGCCGTTAAATCCAAACAGCATGTCGAGCGTATGAATGTACCACGGTGCGTCCTTGCCAACCTCTTCGATCTCCTTGGCAACTTCGCTGGCCTTCTTGGCGTTCGAGGACTTTTTGCTCGACGACGCGTCCGAATCGTCGTCCAGGCCCTGCACTTCAATCCTCTTCTCGCCGGGCATCACCAGGCCCAGGTCCTCGGATGCCGCATCCTTGATACCCTGCTCCGAGAGCAGCTTGTCGACGCTTTTCTGCAGCTCGTCGTTGTACTGCTGGCGAATCTCTACCTGCTTGGCCAAAATATCGTTCGAGCGTTTGGCAACGTAGAGGTCGCGCACGGGAAAGTACAGGCTCACGAGCACCAGGACGACGACAATGCCAATAAACAGCCCGCGCTGGGGTCCATGGGTAAAATCGTAGATCGCCTTGACCACCGCGTTGTCGTTGGCGTAGTGCATGAAGTCCGAGCCCGAAAGACGGTTCGAGGGCCTGGTCGACTTTTCGTGTGTTTGAGCCGAGGGGCGCTGCGTACGCGAAGCATGCGTCGGGCGCGCCGAACGTGGCGGGCGGTCCGTCGGCATATTCATTTGAGCACGGGGGTGTGAGGCACTTGTCGGACGCTGTGCGCGTCGAGGCGACGGCTCGCGCGAACCGGCGGAATAATACCTGTTGTCGTAAATCTGATCCATGTGCGCCTTGTGCGGTTGAGGTTTGTTTGCGCTTAGTCTTTTAGTTATAGCACGAGCGCCCGCATCGCCTTCGCCAGCCTTTGCTCGACATAAAAAAGGCGCTGAGCCGTATGGCCCAGCGCCCAATGGCACTCAACAGTGCCCGGCGGAAGCGAGGCGAATCCGAGTCAGCCCCGCCCCCGCACACGCCGCTGCCTAGCGAATGTTGTAGAACGCGGCCTTGCCGGCGTAGCGCGCGCTGCCCTCAAGCTCGTCCTCGATACGGATGAGCTGATTGTACTTGGCGATACGGTCGCTGCGGCACGGGGCGCCCGACTTGATCTGACCGGCGTTGACACCCACGACCAGGTCGGCGATCGTGGAGTCCTCGGTCTCGCCGGAGCGGTGGCTCACGATGCAAGCGTAGCCGGCCTCCTTGGCGGTCTCGATGGCCTCGAGCGACTCGGTGAGCGTGCCGATCTGGTTGACCTTGACCAGGATCGCGTTGGCGGCACCCAGCTCGATGCCCTTCTTGAGGCGCTCGGTGTTAGTGACGAACAGGTCGTCGCCCACCAGCTGCACCTTGTTGCCAATGCGACGGGTGAGCTCAACCCAGCCGTCCCAGTCCTCCTCGGCCATGCCGTCCTCGATGGAGATGATGGGATAGGTGTCAACGAGCTTCTCCCAGTAATCGACCATCTGGGCGCTCGTGTACTCCACGCCCTCGCCCTTGAGCTCGTACATGCCGGTCTCGGCGTTGTAGAACTCGGTCGATGCCGGATCCATGGCGTACATGAAGTCGACGCCGGGCTTAAAGCCGGCCTTCTCCACGGCCTTGGTGATGTACTCGAACGGCTCGGCATTGGTCTTGAGGTTGGGCGCAAAACCGCCCTCGTCGCCCACGCCGCCGCCCAGGCCGGCCTCGTGCAGCACGCCCTTGAGGGTGTGGTAGACCTCGGCGCACCAGCGCAGGCCCTCGGCAAAGCTCGGGGCGCCCACCGGCATGATCATGAACTCCTGGAAGTCGACGTTGTTGTCGGCATGCACGCCACCGTTGAGGATGTTCATCATGGGCGTGGGCAGCAGGTGGGCGTTAACGCCGCCCAGATACTGGTACAGCGACAGGCCCGCCGACTCTGCCGCAGCGCGGGCAACGGCCAATGATACGCCCAGAATGGCGTTGGCGCCGAGCTTGGTTTTGTTGGGCGTGCCGTCGGCGGCAATCAGTGCAGCGTCAACGGCACGCTGATCGAAGGCATCGAGGCCCACGACGGCGTTGGCGCACTCGTTGTTGACATGCTCGACGGCCTGCGAAACGCCCTTGCCCAGGTAGCGGCCCTTGTCGCCATCGCGCAGCTCGCAGGCCTCAAAGGCGCCGGTCGAAGCACCCGAAGGCACCATTGCACGGCCAAAGCTGCCGTCCTCGAGCACGACCTCGACCTCGACGGTGGGATTGCCGCGGCTGTCGAGCACCTCGCGACCGTAGACGTCCAAAATATCGCTCATGTTGTCTCCCTCTCACTTGGAAACGTAGTGGATGCAAGCGACCGGCTGACCGTGCACCATCGGTGCGTCTCCGTAAGTTAGCCATGTCGCACTTTTTGCATTATGCCCTAAGTTAGCCGAGGGATACATATGAATTAGAGAAATCATTCTTTGAGGCTCTTATTTTTGCATCGAGCATTCATCTCTAGAGGTCGCCCCTCCCCATTAAATTCTTCTATCGGCATACCGTCTTTACCTGACTTGCGAATGAAAGTGTCAATATTGTGCTTTCACATCGTGCAAAGTTCTGGATATCGTGCAAATCTAAGGGTCTGAAGTTCTGGATATCGTGCATAATCAGGTTATAAAAGTTCTGGATATCGTGCACGAGGTAGCCATGCTTAAACGAAAAGCCTATGACAAACTACTAAAATGGAAGCATGAAAGCGCTGGTAAAACAGCACTTCTTATTGAAGGAGCCCGCCGCGTCGGCAAGAGCACGCTTGCCCGCACGTTTGGAGAAACCGAATACAAGTCCTGCCTTGTCATTGATTTCTTTCAAGCACCTGCCGAAGTTAAGCAATATTTTGAGGACTATCGCACTGACTTCGACTCGCTCTTCCTCTATCTCTCGGTTTTCTATAACGTCAAACTCTATGAACACGAGACGCTTATCGTCTTTGACGAGGTCCAGATGTACCCGCAAGCACGCGGACTCATCAAGTATCTCGTTGCAGACGGACGTTACGACTACATCGAAACTGGATCCCTGCTCAGCATCAAGCAGAACATTAAAGATATCGTCATCCCATCCGAGGAAGAGTCTCTGGAACTTGAGCCCCTCGACTTTGAGGAGTTTCTTTGGGGCATGGACGAAAAGGGGCTGGCCGATCTCATTCGCATGAGTTTTAACAAGATGAAGCCGCTCCCCGATGCCCTACATCGCAGAGCGCTCTCCCTTATGCGCGAATACATGCTCGTAGGCGGTATGCCTGAGCCGGTATCCATCTATGTTGAACAGCGCGCTTTTGCGCCCGTCGACGCTTCGAAGCGCCGAATCGTCCAGCTCTATCGCAACGATATCTCTCGTTTTGCAACCGGTTACGAATTCAAAGTCGTCTCCGTACTCGATGGCATCCCGGGTCAGCTCTCTAGGCACGAAAAACGATTCAAGCTTTCCTCACTTGATAAAAACGCACGCATGCGCACCTACGAAGAAGCCTTCTTTTGGCTGGCAGACGCGCGAATTGCCAATATCTGCTATGCCGCAAGCGAACCGAGCGTGGGCCTTTCACTCAGCATGAAGCAAACGGCCCTCAAGTGCTACATGGCAGACACCGGCCTGCTTGTAACGCTTGCCTTCTCTGACAACAACGATACCGATGAAGACGTTTACAGGGCCGTGCTTCGCGGCGACATCGGATTGAACGAAGGAATGCTTACCGAAAACTACGTTGCCCAATCTCTAAAGGCCAATGGACACAGGCTCTTCTTTTATTCCCAAAGCGGAAAGAAGGAGGGGGAGGAGCGCATGGAAATCGACTTCCTCGTTACCCGACCCTATGTCAATGCCGCCGGAAAGCCGCGCATCAGCCCCATCGAAGTTAAGTCGCCACGCAGATACGGAACCATCTCCCTCGACCGATTCCGCGCGCGCTTTAACAAGAAGATTGGGATGGCTTACGTGTTGCACCCTAAACAACTCGAGTGGGATGCCGAAGCGCAGCTGGCACATCTTCCGTTGTATATGGCTTTTTGCTTGTAGAGACCTCTCTACGAATGGATGCCGTAAGAGACGCAGGCCTCACTCGCTTGCCTTTGCTTGGTCCCACAGGTCGTTGAGTTGAGCGGTTGAGCAGGCGGCGAGGTCATCGCCCGCCTCGTGCACGGCGGCCTCCATCGCAGCCCAGCGACGGCGGAACTTGGCCGTGCTGGCACGCAGGGCGCTCTCGGCGTCGATTCCCTCCTTGCGCGCAACGTTGACCAGGGCAAAGAGCAGGTCGCCAAACTCCATCTCGCGCTCGGGCGAGCCGGGCTCCTCGGCCTCAAACTCGGCACGCTCCTCGGCAACCTCGTCCCACACATCCTGGACCGTCTCCCATTCAAAGCCCACGGCCGCTGCCTTGCGCGACACCTTCTGCGCCTGCATCAGCGCCGGCAGATGCGTGGGCACGCCGTCGAGCAGGCCCTCGGGCGCAGCCTCGCCTGCTGCCACGGCCTTGTCCTTGGCAGCCTTCTCGGCAAGCTTGACCTCGTCCCAGATCTTGAGCACCTCGTCGGAGCTATCGGCATCCGCATCGCCAAACACGTGTGGGTGGCGTCGGATGAGCTTGGCGTCGATATCGCACGCCACATCGGCCAGCGTAAACTCGCCGGCGTCCGCCGCAATCTGCGCATGCAGTACTACCTGCATGAGCACGTCGCCGAGCTCCTCGCGCAGATGCGCGGCATCGTCGGCCTCGATGCAATCGAGCGCCTCGTAGGCCTCCTCGATCATGTTTTTGCCGATGCTGCGGTGCGTCTGCTCGCGGTCCCACGGGCAGCCGTCGGGCTGACGCAGGCGCCAGATGGTCTGCACCAGATGCTGCAGCTCGACTGACGCGTCTACCAGCGTGGACAGATCGCGTGAACCCTCGGCATTTTGCTGAGCCATATGCTGTGCCACGGTTAGTCCTCCTCCATGATCACGTGGCGGAACGCGCCGCCCTCGTAGACGCCGTAGCTGTGCGTGCCGTCCTTGGGGATGCTCACGCTGCCGGGGTTGAAGAGCCACAGGCCCGGGTGCGCGGCGCTCTCCTCGTTGACCTTGATGTGCGTGTGGCCGTAGACGAGCGCGGAGCCCTCGGGCAGCGCGGGCGCGTGGTCGACGCTGTTGTGCAGGCCGGCGCCAAAGACATGACCGTGCGTCAGGAACAGCTCGCGGCCGGTCTCATCAAACAGCGTGGCATAGTCGGCCATGACGGGAAAGTCGAGCACCATCTGGTCGACCTCGGCGTCGCAGTTGCCGCGCACCGCGATGATGCGGTCGGCCAGGGCGTTGAGCAGCGGAATCACACGCTTGGGGGCGTAGTCGCGCGGCAGGTCGTTGCGCGGACCGTGGTAGAGCAGGTCGCCCAGCAGCACGATACGGTCGGGCTGCTCGGATTCGATGGCGGTGCAGAGACGCTCGGCCCAGTATGCCGAGCCGTGGATGTCGGAGGCGAGGAGGTATTTCATGGGAAGTCCTTTCGGATGGGGCTGATGTGGCCGTACCACCGGCCGCGCTATTCAAATCGCAGTGCCGCGCTCTGGGCCGCCTGCATCACGCGTTGGAGCGGCACATTGTGCTCACGGGCAAGGTGAGCGCAGTCCTCGTACTCGGGCGCCGCGCGCTCACTGCCGTCGGGCAGGGTGGCCACTTTAACGGACACCTCGCCCCATGGCGTCGTTACGCGCTCAAAGCGGCGTGGTAGGCAAACGCGCTCCATAACCTGGCGGCGGATGCCATTGGTCGTGGTTTCCAAAAAGATAATCGTCTGTAGGCGTTCGATATCCTCGTGGGTGCAGATTACCTGCAGCTGCCAGCCGGGGCGGCCTTTCTTGCAATAGAGGGGCAGCCAATGCACCTCGCGCGCACCGGCCTCGCGCAGGCGGTCGGCGGCGTAGGCGAGCGCCTCGGGCGATGCGTCGTCGATATCGCATTCCAGCTTGACGATGGTCTCGGGCGCATCGGTCTCGCGGGACAGCGGAGATTTGCTATCGCATGGCATACGGTCCGGCTCCTTTCCGCACGGGCTCGTTTTGTTCACCCAAACGCTAACACATCACGGGCGGCGTGGATGTGGCGGAGCGCGATGAGCGCGATTTTCCCTGGCCGCAAGAAACCGACACTCCACCGCCTCACCCAAACATGTACATCAGCCTCCGAACATGTCATTATTTGCAGCTTTTGAAGGCTGATGTACATGTTTTGACGCGGGGCCGATACCGCCGCGGCGGCCCTCGCACGCAACCCACCTTTCCAGTCAATTTCGGTCCCCGGTGCGCTCGTCGCATCGGGGACCGCGCCATTACAATGGAGCGGATTCGCTTGACGCAAAGGAGCCGCCATGCCCGCATGCCCGCTGGTCGATTGCCACACCCATACCTCGTTCTCGGACGGGCACGCCTCGTTTGAGGACAACGTTCGCGCCGCCGCTACGGCCGGTTGCCGTGCCATGATCTCGACCGACCACCTCACCCTGCCCGCCAGCATGGATGCCAACTGCGAAGTGCAGGTTGTCGAGGGCAACCTGCCGGCACATCGCTTGGCTTTTGAGGACGCCCGCAAGCTTGCCGCGCAGATTGCGCCGGAGCTCGAGCTTATCTATGGCTTTGAATGCGATTGGTACGAAGGCTGCGAGCCTTTGGTTGAGCGCTGGTCCGAAGGCGCCGTGGTACGCCTGGGTAGCGTGCACTGGATCGGCAACCCCGGCGATATCATGGTCGGTGCTGCGGGCACGGCGGGGACGGAGGACGTCGCTCGTCCCGATACGCCCGATTCGCTTTGTGGCTGGGTCGACGATGACACCGACCTGCATGTTTGGGAAAACCTGGGCGTGCGCGGCGTGTGGGAGCGCTACGTCGACGACTGGTGTCGCGCCTGCGAAAGCCCGCTCAACTTTGACGTGATGGCTCACCCCGACCTGGTCATGCGCTTTTCGAAGGAAGGCTTTGCGCCCGATTTTGACCCCGCGCCATTCTGGGAGCAGATGGCAGAGTGTGCACACGATACGGGCCGCCGCGTTGAGGTCTCGACCGCCGCACCGCGCAAGGGGCTCGATGACTACTACCCCGCGACCGGTCTTTTGCGTTGCTTTGCCCATGCCGAGGTGCCCATTACCTTTGGTTCGGATGCGCACCGCGCCTGCGATATCTGCCGGAACATCCGCGAGGCCCAGGCCCACGCCTACGACTGTGGCTATCGAACCTTCGACATCCCCCACCTCACCGGAGAATGGGAGCCCACGCCCCTCGCCTAAGACTAGTCGTTGGGGACACTCTTCACAAATGACCCCTTGGGGACGGAGGAAAACAGGTCGTTTTGCTCACCACCGACGCCCGTGCAACAC
>UQYA01000062.1 GCA_900545165.1 uncultured Collinsella sp. | reverse complement strand
GAACGCCTCGTCCTCGACCTCGCCGGCACGCGGACCCAGTCCCACGACCGGATACTGCCCCTGAGAGGTGGCCAAATAACCGCGACCACACAGCTGGCCGATGATGTCCTTGATGCGCCCGACCGATTCGCTCGACAGCTCGCCGTAGCCGCGCTCCTCGTCCAGATGCATCTGGCGAATGCGCTCGGTGTTGCCGCCGTGGAGCACGTCGGCGATCAGCGACTTGCCAAAGCGCATGGGACGCGTGGCCACATAGCGCACAGCGGCGCGGGCCATATCGGTGACGTCCTCGACCTCGAACTGCGTGAGGCAATTGCTGCAGTTGCCGCAGCCCTCAGCGTCGTCTGCCGTGCCGCCCGCGGCGGCTGCCGCATGCTCGGCCGCCGCCTCGTCGCCAAAGTAGCGCAGCATGTATTCGCGCAGACAGCCAGTGGTATTGCAGTAGCCCTCCATCTGGCTGAGCAGGCGATAACGGTTCTGGAGCGCCCACGCGCGCTGCTCGTCGTCGAGCGCCTCGTCGGCCGCATCGCCACGGTCGATCAAAAAGCGGCGCATACGGAAATCGTTGCCGTTCCACAGCAGATGGCAGCTGGCCGGGTCGCCATCTCGGCCGGCGCGGCCCGCCTCTTGGTAGTAAGCCTCGATGCTCTCGGGCACGTTGTTGTGAATCACGTAACGCACGTTGGGCTTGTCGATGCCCATGCCAAAGGCGTTGGTGGCAACCATCACCTGGATGTCGTCGTCGATAAAGGCACGCTGGCTCTGGCGGCGGGCGTCGTTGCCCATGCCGGCATGGTAACGGCCCACGCGAATGCCGCTGGGTCCCAACGCCTCGGCAAGCTCGCCCGCCAGCGCATCGACCGTCTTGCGAGTCGAGCAATACACGATGCCGCTCTCGCTCGAATGCGCAATCACGTAGTCGCGCACCCAGGCAGTCTTGGCCTTGTCGCCCATCTCCTCGCAACCAAAGTAGAGGTTCTTGCGATCGAAGCCCGTCACCACCGTCGCAGGATTTTGCAGGCCGAGCATCTGCTGAATGTCCGCACGCACGCGCTCGGTCGCCGTGGCGGTAAACGCCGCCACGATCGGGCGCCGCGGCAACGAATCGATAAACTCGCGAATCTGCAGGTAGGCGGGGCGGAAATCCTGGCCCCATTGGCTCACGCAGTGGGCCTCGTCAATGGCCACGAGCGGCACGCCAATGCCGCCGTCCGCCGCGGCCTCCTGCGCAAAGGCTAAAAAGCGCGGCTCGAGCAGGCGCTCGGGCGCCACGTACATAAGCTGATAGCGGCCCTCGCGCGCCCGCTTGAGCACGGTGTTTTGCTGGGCCGGGGTAAGGCTGGAGTTGAGATAGCTGGGTCGCGCACCCGCCGCGAGCAACGCACGGGTCTGGTCCTCCATAAGCGACAGCAGCGGACTCACCACAAAGGTGATGCCGGGCAGCATGAGCGCGGGCACCTGGTAGCAAATGGACTTGCCTGCGCCCGTGGGCATAACGCCCAGCGCATCGCGACCGGCAAGGATCGCATCGACCATGCGGTCCTGCCCCGGGCGAAACGAGGTGTAGCCAAAATAGGCGCCGAGCGTGTCGAGCGCCATCTGCTGCATGCTATCGGTCATGGTTTCCTAACGTCCAAGTCATCTGCCGCCGATTATACGCCGCCACGCGGACAGCAGTACACGGCCGCCGCCCAGACTAGTCGTTTAAGAGCGTCCCCAATGACTAAGGAGTGTCCCCAGGTGCCGACAGAAAAGGAACGTCCCCAAGTGCCGGCCCGGCAACGTCGATGTTCTGGCAATGTCAGCGAAAGCCCGCCAGAGCGAGCAAGGTGCCTTGAAACGAGGCGGCATTGACCTTCTGGTCATGCCACCGAAGTTGAAAGGCAGATTGCCGCTCTGGCGGGCTTGCAGCGTCGACCGGTCCGTCGTTCGTTAGAACGGCGGAACCAAAGGCGCAGCGTCGAGCCGTTACGCGGTTTGGTAAAACCGCGTAACTAGAGCTACATCACCATGACGTAGCGGCTACCCACGTAGTACTGTTTGCCGAGCAAGACCGGCTCATCGTTGGGACCGGTAAAGCCGGCACGCAGGTTGAGCAGCGGATCGTGCGGAGCAATGCCCAGCTCGGCAGCCTGCTCGGCGTTAGCTCGAACGGCCTCGACCGTACGGTAGCCAACCGAGACAATCGGCGTTCCGCCAACACGCTCGACCTCGGCAAAAATCGACTTGTCCTCAAGATCGGCCGTCAACAGCTCACGGTAGGCGTCAAACGGCACAAAGATGTTCTCCTCAAAGATGGGCTCGCCGTCGGCCGTACGCACGCGCTTGATATGCAGCAGCAGCGCATCCTTCTGCAGGCCAAAGAACTCCATCTCGTTTTGGCGCGCCGGCACAATCTGGCGATCGACCACATGTGCACCGGCCTTCATGCCGTTGTTGGCGCACAGCGCGGTAAACGTCTGCAGCGTCGAGGCGTGGAACTGGCGATTGATGTGCGGCGTGGAAACAAAGGTGCCGCGGCCCTGCTGCTTAACCAGGTAGCCATCGGAGCACAGCTCCTCGACGGCGCGACGCACCGTAATGCGGCTCACGTCGTACTGCTCGGCTAGCTCAAGCTCGGACGGAATACGCTCCTTGGGTGCATAAACACCTTTCTCGATCGCATCCTTGATTTCGTCATAAATCTGCTGGTAAAGCGGTGCATTTTTGGGCGCAGGCATATCTAATCACTCTTATCGAAATATCGAAATAACTAATACGTATATAACGTCTAGTTTCATGTTACCTCATAATGATAAAACGATACACCCTCCCTACCAAAAAGCGACAGCTTCATTTTGGTAGGTTTTATCTGGGCAAACGAGAGCCCTCGAAAGCAACGGGGCTTTCGGGGGGCTCGTTCGGATGGGTTGCGCAGGACCGGCAAAATGCCAATACCCTACTTGCCGTCATCCTGCTGCAGGCTGTCCTGTTCGCTGAGGCGCGCCTGCCTGCTGGCCATGCGTGCGGGCTTGTCGGGATCGGGAACGGCCGTGGGCATGGGCTCGTCGACATGACCGCCCCACCAGCCGCCCACAAAGTTGAGCGTGTGGAACACGTTGATCACGGCGCCGGGATCAACGTCGCACACCAACTTGATAATGTCCTGGCTCTCGTAGGTCGAAACAACGGTGTTCAGCAGGTACATCTTTTCGCGGCTGTATCCGCCGACGACCTCGGCGCAGCTAATGCCGTGCTGAAAATGGTTTACGTAGGCAGTCATGACCTCGTCTGCCTTGCGCGTCGTAATCTGCAGCGTCACGCGGTCGTAGCGACGATAGAAACTGTCGATGGTCTTGGTCGAAATAAACTGGAACACGATGGAGTACGCCGCGTTGTCCCAGCCAAACATAAAGCCAAAGATCGCCAGGATAAAGCAATTGAAACCAAAGATAACGCCCCAGATGGTCTTGCCCGTGTGGTTGGAGACCCACAGCGCGATAAAGTCGGTGCCGCCGGTGGATGCGCCGGATTTAAGTGCGATGGCAGCGCCCAGACCCGAGACCACGCCGCCAAAAATGATGAGCATGATCTTGTCGCCCAAAAATGGAGCGAAGTGAAAGACGTTGAGGAACAGCGACGAGAGCACGACCTGCATCATCGAGAAGATGACGAAGCGCTTGCTGATGCCGCTCCAGCATAGGAGCGCCACGGGGATGTTGAGCGCGAGCATACCGAGCGAGATGTCGATGTGAACGCCGCCCAGCGAGGTAACGCGATCGAGCAGGACCGCAACGCCGGTGAGGCCGCTCGGAAGCAAGTCGGCGGGCTGAATGAACGCCTGGATCAGGAATGTCTGGAGAACGGCGGAAATCGTGACCGCCACGGCAGTAATAGCGCGGCGGACGATGGTGAGGCGGCCAAGTACGAGCACTCGGTCCGTGAGCTGATCGATGGCGTTCGCCACGCAGGCTCCTTTCGAAGGCAGATGTAGTTGTGGGGTATGTCCGCGATTGTAGCATGGAGCGTGCGGGGGCGCTTCAATTCACCCTCTCTCGACAACCAAAGCGGGACCAGCAACCCCACGACCAAAGGCCCAAATTACAAGTGAGTAGACTTTACGCGGCCTGCAGAGCACACCCAAAACCGCCACCCCTGTGACCTGCGGTTTTACTAGAGCAGATGCGCTTTGTGCTCGTCTTGCACCAAAAAGTCTACTCACTTAGTCCGAATCGAAGCCAAACGGATCCAAATAGATGACAAATTAAGCCAATCCGCAGCAAAAGACGTGTGAATCAGTGCTTCTCGCGGCGGATTGACGCTACAAAGCGGCCAAAATGTCGGTCAGATTATCGATAACGGCATCGGCTCGCGATTGATCGAGGTTGACACCCTCGTGCGGACGCAGCGCCAGGACGCGGGCGCCGGAGCGCTTACCAGCCTCGATGCCCAAAGGCGAATCCTCGATAACCAGGCACTCGGCAGGCTCCACCCCCAGTGCCTCCATGGCACGCAGGTAGATCTCGGGGTCGGGCTTAAACGCACTGCACTCGTGACCGCTGATGGTGTAGTCCAGCACGTCGGGGATACCGGCAATCTCCACCAGCTCGTCGATCAACTCGCGATAGGACGAGCTCGCGATGGCGCACTTCACGCCGTGCTCGTGTAGCTCACGCATCACCGGCTCCGTCTGCTCGTTGAGAAGCTCGGAATACGGAACGGGATGGTCCGGGCTGTAGACCTGCTTGTACTCCACGCGCAGGCGCTCGCGCAGCTCAACATCGTCGGGCACCAGCGCCTCCCAAATGGCAGGCTCGTTAGACCCCGAAAGATCGGGGATCTCGTCAAAGTGAAACCCCTTCTCTTCCATAAACGCCACGCGGCGACGGTTATAGAACCACTCGGTATCGACCAGCACGCCGTCCATATCAAACAGCACTGCCTTGATCATACGCATCTCCTCCCACCTGCCAAAAAGGGACAGGTTTATTTTGGTAGGTTTTATCTGGGATTTGCGACGCGACAGACACGCCCTCCCCAGAGCAAAAAAGGGGACGGGGCGCAAACCCCATCCCCTCTCAATCAACCCGTAAGGTCTACTTACTTGTGATTAGTAGGAAAGCTTCCACATGTAGCGACGCATGGTCAGCGGGTGCTGACGGGCCTCGGCGATCTGGTTGCCGTACTCGCGCATAACGGCGAGGTGCAGCAGCGGGTTGAAGTAGGTGACGACGCTCGCGGGCACGGCGTCAGCCAGGCCGTAGTCCTTGGAGTCGATCAGAGCGACCTTGGCGCCCATGCGCTCAAGGAAGGTGAGGGCGCGGGCGTCCATCGGACGGGTAGCGCCATCGGACATGAAGAAGACGTAGGGCTTACCCTCGGTGGAAACCTCGAACGGGCCGTGGAAGTACTCGCCGGTGTTGTAGGCGGCGGCGTCGATCCACTGCATCTCGGTGAACAGGAAGGCGGCGTGAGAATAAGCCATCTTCTCGGAGGCACCGGAAGCCATGAAGTAGATCATCTTGTCGTCCTTGAAGTCCTCGGCGAACTTCTTGGCGAGCTTCTTGCAGTGCTGAGCGGCGTTCTCGCAGAGATCGAAGATGTTGGTGAGGCCGGTGATCATGTCCTCGTAGTGGTCATAGCCCTCGGTCTGCTGAAGGATCTCGAGAGCAAGAGCGATGGCGTAGCCGGGCTTCTCGCACTTGGCAGCGTAGTTGGCGTGGAAGCCGTGAACGATGACGTGGTCGGCGTCGACGGTCAGAGCGGAACCAGCCTTGTTGGTGAGGGAGACGACCGGGCAGTTGTGCTTCTTGGCGGTCTTGTTGGCCTCGACGGTCTCGGGCGTGGAGCCACCGAGGGAGCAGGTGATCACGAAGGTGTGCTCGTTGACCCAGGAAGGCGTGTCGTAGTTGAACTCGTTAGCGGTGAAGATCTGAACGTTCAGCTTGTCCGTGTTGTTGGCCAGGAAGTACTTGGCGGGGTAAAGGTCGGACATGGAAGCACCGCAGCCGACGAAGGCGACGCTGTGGATCTCGTGGTTGGACAGGACGTCAGCGACGATCTGCTTAGGGAGGTTAAGGTCGATCTCGTACATCTGACACATTCCTTTCGATTTTTGCGGCGCCACATTGCCGGGCGCACGCAGGGTTACCGTGATTTGGACCGAGTCGCCGGCCCGTTGAGGATGTGACAAAGGGACCGCTCCTTTGTCACATTTTGGGGATGGGAGCCTGCCTGGGGTATGGGATGTCAGACAGGCCCCCGGGGGAAAGCGGTTAGACGCTTGGTCGCGACTAGGCCAGGATGCCGGCCGCGGAGAGGGCGATGCCGCCCACGATGGCGATCACGAGAAGCCAACCGGTGTTGACGTTCTTCTTGATGAGCCAGTACATAAGGCCGGTGAGGCCGAGGGAGATCATCTGGGGCATCATGCCGTCCAGGATGTCCTGGATCACGACGGTGCCGTCAGCGAACTGCAGCGGGGTGGTGGCGCCGATCAGCGTGGCGATCATGCCGCCCACGGACATAAGACCCACGATGCCGCAGACATACATGAGCTTCTCCATGAGGTCGCCGCCCTGGAGCTTGCTCAGGTACTCGTGACCGCCCTGATAGCCCATCTTGGCTGCGAACCAAGTGATCAGCACAGAGGGGACGATGGAGATGAGCATGGCCAGGATCGGGCCCATGATGGAGCCCTGCTGGGCCAGCTGAACGCCCAGGCCAAAGGCGATAACGCGGATGGTGCCCTGGAAGAAGGAGTCACCGATGCCGGAAAGCGGACCCATGAGGGAGGTCTTGACCGCGTTGATCGAATCGGGATCGAAGTTCTCGGGATCCTTGGCGTACTCCTCCTCCATGGAGGCGGAGAGGCCCAGGATGAAAGCGCTCGTCTGCGGGGTGCAGTTGTAGAACGCCATGTGACGGTGGTAAGCCTCTTTCTTAGCAGCGAGCTGCTTGGGGTCGGACTCATCCGGATAGAGGCGATCGAGCGTGGGAACCATGCCGTAGAGGAAGCCCATGTTCATCTGACGCTCGTAATTCCAAGAGGCCTGGATGGCCCAGGAGCGCCAGAAGAACTGGCTGACCTTCTTGTTCAGGGACACGTCCTTGGTTGCGGTTGCCATAGTGTGTTCCTCCTTAGTCTTCGTCGTCTTCGAGCGGATCGTAGTCGGAATCGACACCGGCGGCTGCATGGGAACCGTTGAACTTGAAGCCCATGAAGACGACAGCCAGGCACACACCGATCAGAGCGACCGCGATGACGGACAGGTTGAGGTAAGCGGCGAGCAGGAAACCGATGAACAGGAACGGAGTCATGCCCTTCTTGATCATCATGGTGAGCAGCAGGGCCAAGCCGTAGGCGGTCATGATCTTGGTCGAAACGTTAAGACCAGTGGACAGCCACTCGGGAACCATGTTGACGATGGCCTGAACCAGGTCGGTGCCAACAAAGACGGCGAGGAAGATCGGCAGGAAGTACATGACGGCGTACAGACCGGAGCCGGCGCAGATGTGCATACGGTAGGCGGTCTTGAACTTTCCGTTATCGATCGCGCTATCTGCCACATGGGTGAGGGCGGCGATGATGGAACGGAACACGATGCCGAGGAGCTGACCCAGGACGGCGACCGGGATGGCGATCGTCATGGCGGTCTCGGCGGAAGCATCGGTCAGGCACGCAAAGGCAGCGGCCACGATGCCGCCCAGGACCATATCGGGCGGAACGGCGGCGCCGACCTGCACCAGGCCCATGGACACGAGCTCGACGGCGGCACCGACGGCAAGGCCGGTGGGCACATCGCCCAGCAGCAGACCGACGAGCGTAGCGCCAACGAGGGGCTGCTCGAAGTTAAGACGACCGAGCAGGCGGGAGTCCCACATGCAGAACACGCCGACGAGGCCGACGAGCACCGCACTGATGAACGTATTCATACCCTTCTCCTTTCAGTCAGGCAAAAGCCTGGTTGATTACAGCTTGGCGTCGATGTCGACGCTCTGATACGTAGGGGTCTGCTGGACATAGAGCTTGATGCCCATGTCGAGCAGCTGGTTGACGTCGGCCTTCTGGGTGGCGTCGAGGAAGACGGAGCTGTCCTTGCCGCCGACCTGATCGGCACCGTCGTGGTTGGCGGTGGCGCCCAGGTTGATGGCGTCGAGCTTGTAGCCCTGGCAGAACTGCAGCATCTCGGCAGTGTTGCCAAAGACGAACATGACGCGCTCGCCGAGGGTGTTGAGCTTGTCCATCTTGGCGAGGGCACGCTCGACGGTGAAGACGTTCAGGCGCACGCCCTGGGGCTTGGCCAGCTTAAGAGCGCCCTTCTTGATGTCATCGTTGGCGGCAGCGTTGTCGACGACGATGATGCGCTCGGCCTGAACCTTGGTGGTCCAGGTAAAGACGACCTGGCCGTGCAGCAGACGGTAGTCAAGACGTGCGAGGACGATCTTGGCAGGACCGGAGCTGTGACGGGGCGCCTTGGCCTTCTTGGCGGGAGCCGCGGCGGCCTCGACCGGTGCGTTGGGGCTGGTCAGACCGGTGCGCGCCTCGTTGATGAGGGCCGCGAGCTCGGCGCCCTTGACGGGGACGGGGCTCATAGCGAGCGTGAGCGCCAGCGGGATGTTGAAACCGCTGACAACCGTGAACTTCGTGCCGTTCTTGGAAAGCTCGACCATGTTGTTGTTGACCGAGCTGCCGAGCATATCGGTCAGCACATAGACGGTGTCGTCCGCGTTAAACGTGGCGATCATGGCGTCCACCTTGTCGGTGATGGGCTCCTTGTCGTCACGAGCAAGCGACACGACGTGGACGTTCGACACGTCGCCGAGAACCATCTCGAGCGTGTCTTTGGCGCCTGCGGCCAGGCCGCCATGAGATGCGAGAATGATCTGATTCATCTTGCCTCCTCCTTTTCGTTATGGTCATTATAACGTCTTATACGTTGCTTATATTGCTAATTAGTATAAAGACCGTTCGCGGGTGAAAATCGACCGTTGACGGGTTTAACGTACTCGAAACGTTGGGGCCGGGTAGTCCGGCGCGGGCTGGATAACCCCAGGTCAGACCCTGCGCGCAATCCTCTATCGCACGAAGTACCAGGGGCTTTCCTGCACGGTGGGCTCCAGCGCGATGCCGGTGCGCTCCTTAAACAAATCCATGTCCTGCGATTTCTCCGTCCACCACGCGTTGGGCTTAAAGGTCATGCTCTCAGCGACATGACCGACAAACACACTGTTGCGCAGCTTGGAGAAGTCGGTGTTCATAATCAGGATGGACGCGAGCACCAGCACAATGCCCAGAACCTTGATCGCGCCGGCGGACTCGGCATAGACACCAATGCCCACCAGTACGGTGACGACCGTCTCGAAAGACATTACGACGGGAACTTTCGATGTCTCGAGCCCCATGGACAGACCTTGCATATATAAGATGTAAGCTACGGCTGTGGGGATGAGTCCAAAGCCAAGGAACAGCAGCAGCAGCTGTGGCGACATTGCCGCGGCGACATCCGGCCACGGAGCCGCGATAGCTGCCATAACCGCACCGCCAAAAACAAGACCCCAAAACGTGACGGCCAGCGGGTGGACCGTCTTGGTTGCTATCCGGCTAAACACCGCGAGCGACGCCCCACAAAAGCCTGCAATCACGCCCGACGTGACGCCCCAAACCGAAAAATGGAAACCGGAAAGGTCGCCATTGGTCACTGCAAGTACACAGCCACCTATGTTAAAAGCGATGGCAACGAGCTTGTTGGGGGTCACGTCCTCGCGATAAAGCACGCGGCCGAGCACGACGCCAAACACCGGCGAGGTATAGAGCAGCACCGAGGCCGTGGACATGCCGACCTCGCCCATGCACTCGTAATAGCAGGTGTTGGCGGCGGCCAGACCGACGATACCGACAAGCGCGCAGGGAACAAGCTCTTTAGGACTTGCCTTGAACAGGGCCAGCGGACCCTGAGCCACGGTAGACCCCTCACCCGGACGGCAGCCCATAAACATCAGGACCGGCGCCAAGATAAGCGCTCCGACCAACAAGCGAAAGGCAGCCATGCTCTGGGACGAAACGCCCAGGGCCGAGATGCCGTTTACAAAGATTCCGATGCTGCCCCACATAAGCGCGGCGATCAGCACCAGCACATAGCCCAGATTGCTTTTCTTCAACGCAGCCTCCTCGGTATTGTTTCCAATATGTTTCACACTACGTTATAGTCGTTATATACATTTTTCAAGACACAAATCGGCGAGCGGAAAATCCGCTCCCCACATACTCATTGGGTAGTCATTGGGGACGCACTTAAATGACTGGTCATTCAAGAACGCCCCCCCCCAACGACTAGGACTGTCCCCAACTGCCGGCAGAAAAGGAACGTTCCCAACGTCTAAGGCGCCGCTGGTTGAGCATAAGTCAGCGAGCGGGCCGCATTTGAGGCAAGGTGACGTGAAACGAAAGGGCGCTGACCTTCTGGTCGCGCCCTTGAAGTTGAACGTCAGATTGCCCAAATGCGGACCGCGCAGCGTCGAGCCGTTACGCGGTTTGGTAAAACCGCGTAACTAATACTCAAGCTTCCACATGTAGCGGCGCGTCATGTAGTCCTTGTGAGTAACGGCAGAGAGTGCACGCATATACACGTTGTTGAGGATCGGGGCAAAGATCAGGTGGTTGAAGTACTCGCTCACGCTGTCCTTGATGTCGTTGAGGCCGAGCTCCTTGGCGTCAAGCTGATAGACGCGCTCGCCACCGTACTGGTTGACGAAGCGGATGCCGCGCTCGTCGTTGCAGCGGCTGCGGCCGACGCTGATGAGCTGGAACAGCGAGGTACGCTTGTCCAGGATCTCGAAGGGACCGTGGAAGAAGTCGCAGGTGTTGATGGTGCAGGAGTCAATCTGCAGCATCTCCTGCACGTTGCAGATGCTAAAGACGTAGGCGGCACCAAAGAGCGGACCCTGAGCCATGACGTTGATGCAGGGCTTGTCGGCGTTCTGCTCGGCCCACTTGGCAGCAAGCGGACGGGTGTACTCGACGGCCTTGCGATAGATGGGGTCGACCAAGTCGAACGCGGCCATAGCGGTCTCGTACTCGGCATAGCCCTCGGTCTGCTGCGTAAGCTCCATGGCGATCATGGTCACGACGGCGGAGTTGGTGCGGCCCATGCAGGACTCGTCGACGGCCAAGCTGTCGTACTGGATCTTGTAGTCGCAGACCTCGGTGAGGCCGGACTCGTCAACATAGATGGCGATGGTGCTGGCGCCGTGGTCCTTGGCGACCTGGGCGGCGACGATGGTCTCCTTGGTGCCGCGCATGGACACGACGACGGCCAGGGTGTTCTCGTTAACGTAGGCGGGGGTTGCGTGCACGAACTCGTTGCTGGTGTAGCTGGAGCTCACGACCTGCGTGGCCTCGTGCTCCATAAAGTACTGGGCAGGATAGTTGCCGCCGTTGGATCCGCCGGCGCCAATCCACACGACGCGCTTGATGCCGCCCTTGTCTGCCTTGTCAGCCAAAACCTGGGAGACGACATCCTTAACCTGTTCCTGAGTAGTCATCGTGCATCAGCCTTTCTTCTCGTTTGATG
>UQYA01000061.1 GCA_900545165.1 uncultured Collinsella sp. | reverse complement strand
TGCAGGCACCCTCGGCTGCTGAATACTCCCAAAAATGCACGCCGCATCCTACCCCCGGCACCTGTAGCTACTCTGCGGGTGCGTGGCCTGATAGTAAGTTGCGGTGGAATAGTTCCTGTTTTATGGCTCTGCTATGCCAAACAGGAACTATTCCACCGCAACATATTGAGAGGGCTCTTGGCTGTTATGCGTACTGACATTTGTCATGAAATGGCAGGCCATTAGGGGTTGCTACTCGTAGTTGCGGTAGGGTTGGAGCAGATTCTAACTAGAAATGGTGGTCGCTACCGGTTGTTCTCGGCATACTCGGCTCATTCGATTACGGTCGCCACATGAAAGGAACTGCTATGGATCTTGCGATGGCGCAGCGCCTCGTCGATCGCCGCAAAGCCGCCGGTCTTTCCCAAGAGGCTCTTGCTGTCCAGTTGGGTGTAAGCCGCCAGGCTGTCAGCAAATGGGAACGCAGCGAATCCTCACCCGATACCGATAACCTTATTGCGCTCGCCGCGCTGTATGGCGTGTCACTGGATGAGTTGCTATATGGGGAAGCGGCTAGCGATGTCGACACCTCGGCCGACGATGACGTTGACGCCAATAATTCAGGCGAGTCTGAAGGCGCCGAGTCTTCTACCGAGCACGTGGATTCTGACGGCAAGCCACTTGTCGACATTTCTCTCGCACGCGGTATCCATGTTATTGATCCCAACAAAGGCGAAGAGGTCCATGTTGGCTGGAATGGTATCCATGTGGCTAACGAGCACAAGGGTGAAGAGGTCCATGTGGGGCCGGGCGGATTGCATATCGATACGCTAGAGGACGATGGACGCAGCGTACATACCAATGCCGACGGCACCGTCACCGTCGACGGAGAGACCTTTTCGAGCTGGAAAGAGGCACACGACAAGCTCGACCATCATGGCAAGCATTTCCACACCAAGCTCGGTCGCGCATGGAACAAGTTTCCCTTTCCTGCGCTTGTCGTCCTTGCCTATCTCGCGCTCGGCATCATCTGCGGCACGTGGGGCATGGGGCTCTTTCTGGTCTTTCTGATTCCCGTCTACTATGCGATGGGCGACTTCATCGACCGACGTCATCTATCTAAGCTAATCCGCAGCGTCTATCCAACAGCCGCCATTGCCTGGTTCCTCTATATGTGGCTTTGCTTGGCGCAGCCCCATCCCGCATGGGTCATCCTCATCACCATCCCAGTTGTAAAAGCACTCATGCGCTGGTGCCGAAAGCAATGGAAACGCCGCAAACAAGCCTAAGCCGCTCCAACCCGTCAGCAATGCTTGGCCAATACCGCTCGCCCCTTCCGAGCTGCGGTGAAATACGGACCGTTGAGGACCTTGGAGCGTTTAACAGCCCCTATTTCACCGCAACTCACGAATGGAGCGGGCAATTCCAGCGCAGGAATTGGCATTTAACTCACCGCATGCCACGAAAAGGGCTCATCTACTACGATGAACTCGATGAGGCCGACCACATCCATCTTTTTCAAAAATCGGCAAGCTTTCTACCTGCGGTTTTACTTTCACCCTTTTCGGCATGGTCGAAGGCATTCGAATCATCGCAGTAATTAGGCGCATTTTGTAGCAAACGATTCATTCAAGTTCGAACTCGAAGACCGATGGTCCCCTCATTCACGGCTGCGAGCGAAAATACCAAATAGAATAAAAATCGAATGGCTAAGTCTGTTTGGCGAACGGAGGCAATATGGGCAAGGTAGCTGAAAGCGACTGGAAGCTGTTTAAGGAGCTGCTCCCAAAATGGCAAGAAAGCTATATGGAAATGCTCATCGGCCAATACATCGAGATACTAAACGGCGGCAGCGAAGCGTCTAGTAGATTTTGGGCGCTAGAAGAGCGCATCAATAGGGACAAGCTGTCCTCGGGAGTGCTAGCAAACGATATTCGCCGCAGCACCATGCATTATGAGATTGCCAGCTTGCTTTCCGATAACGTGATCACGCTCGACGACCTTGATGGTTTCACCGAAGACATTAAGGGCTACGCACGACGTTGCATCGGTCGGCAAGAACGCTGAGCGACATGCGCATCCACAGGCGCTATACTGCATAAACTGCCCCGTCGAATGTATATTTCGGCGGGGCGGTTGCTTTTTGCCCACAGGTACCCCCGGGGGCGGCGTGCAAATTCCGGAGTATTCAGCATCCCGGAGTCCGCAGGTGCGGGAACGGGTACACAAAACCGCGCTGAATGCCCTGGTCCTGGACCCCCAATGCCTCAAGAGCTGGTCATTTTTTACAGAACGCGGCCCATGGTGCCTGCCTTTCGCCCAAAATCCAGTATGCAGGCACCCTCGGCTGCTGAATACTCCCAAAAATGCACGCCGCATCCTACCCCAGGCACCCGCAGCAAGAAGACGAATAGCCTCGGCCTCCCTAGTTACCGCAGGAGGCCCCAGGGCTTTCCTCCCAAATCTTTCCGCAGGACGGAAGGACCCCGCCGCGCGAAGCGCACGGCGGGGTCCTGACATGTCCGAGGACGATTTGGGAGGAAAGCCCTGGGGCCTCCGATGGGGGCGGTTCCAGCCGAGGCTATTCGTCGCCGAAGCTGATGCCCAGCGCCTTGGCCTCGCGTACCAGATCGCTCTGTGGGTCGACATACTTGAGCTTGCCGGCAACATCCTCGAGCGGCATGTGGCACATCTTGCCGTCGCGCAGGGCGATCATGTAGCCAAACTCGCCGCGCAGGCAGCCAAGCGCGGCCTCGACGCCGCACTGGGTCGCAAAGATGCGGTCCTGAGCGTCGGGCTGGCCACCGCGCTGCGTGTGACCGGGGATGGCGACGCGGGTCTCGCGACCGGTCTTGGCCTCGATCTCCTTGGCGATGTCGTAGACGATCGACGGGCTCGTGCGCTCAGCGAGCTTCTTCTTGTACTCCTTCTTGGACAGCGCCGCGTCCTCCTTGGAGATGGCGCCCTCGGCGACGGCCACGATGGTAAAGCGGCTGCCGGTCTCCATGCGATGCTCGATGGTCTTGATGACCTGGTCCATGTCGTAGGGGATCTCGGGAATCAGGATGACGTCCGCGCCGCCCGCGACGCCGGCATACAGCGGGATCCAGCCAACCTTGTGGCCCATGATCTCGATGACGAACACGCGGCCGTGGCTCGAGGCGGTAGTGTGGATGTCGTCGATGCACTTGGTGGCGACGTCGATGGCGCTCGTAAAGCCAAACGTCATCTCGGTGCCCCAGGTGTCGTTATCGATGGTCTTGGGCAGGGCGATAACGTTGAGGCCCTCTTCGCGCAGGCGGTTGGCGGTCTTAGTGGAGCCGTTGCCGCCCAGCATAAACAGGCAGTCGAGCTGCAGCTTATGATAGGTGTGGACCATCGCGGGCACCTTCTCGACGCCGTCGGCCTCGGGAATGTTCAGGCGCTTGAACGGCGTGCGGCTCGTGCCCAAAATGGTGCCGCCGCGGGTGAGGATGCCGCTAAAATCGGCGGGCGTCATGACGCGGAACCTGCTGTAGATAAGGCCCTGGTAGCCGTCCTCAAAACCATAGATCTCGATAGGTTCTTCGCTATTGGTCATAAGCGTTTTGACGATGCCGCGCATGGTGGCGTTGAGCGCCTGGCAGTCGCCGCCACTAGTAAGAAGACCGATCCTAAGCATGGTGAATCCTTCCGGGCAAGTTATAACATGCGCATAAGTTTACCCCCGCACACTGTTGATGCGGGGGTAAAACGTGTTAGCTCAAATGTATAGAAATGTAAGCAACGTCAGGCGAGCGTAAGGACGACGGTGCCAGCTCCTTACAGCACAAAGGCGTCGATGCCGCCCCAGTGGCGGCGCAGCGTGATGGCGGCAGCGGGCTCGGTGTTGTCAAAGACGACCGACCATTGCGTGTTGCTGGTGATGTCATCCGGATTGGGCTCTTGCGCCGCAGCGCGTAGAGCCTTCCAAGCGACTGCCTCGTCCTGGGCACCGACATGGGCGTCAAGGACATCGGCGATTGCGACGGCGCGCTCTTTACCATGGCCCAGCTCGCCATTCTTTTGGTTGGGCAGCACTTCGTCACCATAGCAGGCGTAGAAGTTCGTAACCTGGCGTACAGGAGTCACTTTGCATGCACGGTCGGGGTCGCGCGGATCCCACTCCACCACCCGCGCGTCACCGGCGGCGTCGTTGATAAAGAAGTGGTAATCGCGTCCTGCCATGGCGTGCATGTCGTAGGCGGAAAGCAGGTCGACAGCTTCTTGCGTGGTGGCGGCACGGTCGAGCACCAGGCGGATGGCGAGCGAGGTATTGATGACGGGACGCTGCGTGTCCTGGTCACAGGGTTTGGAATCCAGGGTGAGTACGGCAATGGACACGCCACATTCGTTGATGCCGTCGAGCTGGGCAAACGGGCCCATGAGTGCGGCGGCACGTCCGGCGACGGAATCAAGCGGAGTGTTGGCGCCCAGGTTGTTAAGGGCGGCAAACCCGATGGAGGCGTAGCCGCCGCGTGGGTGATTGCGCACCAGCAGCGCCGAGGTGTCGTCCTTAAAGTCGTAATTGCGACCGGTGCGCACGCGGCCTTCGGCATCTACGGCGGCAAAGGCGCTGCAGGCAAACTGGGGCGCCTGGACATGCGCCGGCACGCCGGGCAGCACCTGCGCCACCACGGCATCGATGTAGGCCTGGTCGTCGCGCACGCCAGCGGCGATGATGCGGTCGAGGTCGTAGTCGTAAGCGATGTCGATTGCGTACAGGTCATAGCCATCCGCGTAGCCGGTCAAGCGTTTGAGCGACGCAGCGGATTTGATTTGCTTGCGGTAAACGATGCCGGCGGCAGCGGCAAGGCCGACGGCGACGCCCGCGACACCGCAGGCGATGGCAATGTTACGTGGCTTCATGACGGCTCCTCTCGTCCTGTTAGCGTAATTGTCGCAAAAGGAGCGCGGGCATGATGGCTCAACTTGGTGAGCGGCGCGGGATTAAACACGGAATGAAGAGTGCGGCGCTGGCGTGGCGGGGTATGCTGGAGGGGACCATCAACCCAGCGAAAGGGGAGAGCATGACGGATCAGGAAACGCCCGAGCGCGTGTACGTGACGGCCGACGATATCGAGGCCGCCAACGACCTTATCGACTTTATCGAGGCATGCCCCAGCATGTTCCATACGGCGGCGACCATTATGGCCGAACTCGACGAGGCGGGCTTTACCTACCTGCCCGAGAACGCGGCGTGGGATATCGAGCCGGGCGGGCGTTATTACGCGCAGCGCAACACTTCGAGCGTTGTTGCCTTTAAGGTGGGCGAGGACCTGGCTGCTACGTGGGGCGAGGACGGCGTTGCCGGCGACTATCATTTTCAACTGACGGCGTCGCACAGCGATTCGCCGACGTTTAAGGTCAAGGCCGTGCCCGAGCTCGACGGCGCAGGCGAGACGCTGCTCCTGAACACCGAGGCCTACGGCGGCATGATCGACTACACCTGGTTCGATCGCCCGCTGGCGCTTGCAGGCCGCGTGCTGGTGCGCGAGGGCGACCGTATCGAGAGTCGTTTGCTCGCTACCGAGCGCGAGGTCGCTATTATCCCGAGCCTTGCTATCCACATGAACCGCGGCGTTAACGAGAGCTTTGCTCCCAACCGAGCCGTCGACCTTTGCCCGCTTATCAGCGCCGGTGATCTTAAGCAGGGCGACTTTGATGCTCTGATCGCCGACGAGCTGGACGTTGAGCCCGAGCAGATTCTGGGTCGCGACCTGTTCCTGGTTAATCGTCAGGATGCGCGCATTTGGGGTTGGGCCGACGAATTTATCTCGACGCCCAAGCTCGACGACCTGGCCTGCGCCTACACCTCGCTGCAGGCATTTTTGGGTGCCGAGAACGCGCACGACGTCTCGGTCTTCTGCTGCTTCGATAACGAGGAGGTTGGCTCCGAGACCAAGCAGGGCGCCATGTCGACGTTCTTGGCCGACGCGCTGCGCCGCATTAACGGCTCGCTGGGCTTTGACGACGAGTCGTATCATCGCGCCCTTGCCGCATCGATGCTCGTGAGCTGCGACAACGCGCATGCCGTGCACCCCAACCACGCCGAGAAGTGCGATGCGCGCAACCAGGTGGTGCTCAACGGCGGCATCGTTATCAAGGAAGCTGCCAACCAGCACTACTGCACCGATGCCTTTAGCCGCGCGGTGTTCCAGGCTATTTGCGATGACGCCGACGTGCCAACGCAGACTTTCGCCAACAAGAGCGATATGGCCGGCGGCTCCACGCTTGGCAATCTGTCCAATATGCAGGCGAGCATGCATGCCGTGGACGTGGGTCTGCCGCAGCTTGCCATGCACTCGAGCTACGAGACCGGCGGCGTGCGCGACGTGATGTACGCCATCCGCGCCCTCACCGCCTTCTACGAGCGCAACCTAACCATCAACGGCGCCGAAAGCGTGGAGCTCTAAAACCTGCCAAAAAGGGATGTTAATTTTGGCAGGTTTTATCTGGGCGAATGCAAAGGGTAAAACCGAACTAGATCTGTGATACGTGGCCGCCGAGGTGCAGTGTGCCTCGGCGGCTTTTTGTGTACAGAGTACGGCTAATGCTTATCAATGCTATACATGCTTTACGTATCTACCATAGAGTTTTATGATAGTTTTGAAGTATTAAGGAGGGGTCATGACCACAACAGCCGCTCAGATCAACGTGCGTCTCGATGCCGATCTCAAAAGGAGTGGGGACGCCGCTCTCTCCAGGGCCGGTATGACGCCGAGCCAAGCGGTGCGAGCGCTCTGGCAGCTTGCAGCGTCGCTGGCCGATCGCCCCGGTGCGCTCGAGGATATCCTGCTGCCCAGTCGTGCCCGGGCGGAACAGCGCGAGCGCGAAAAGGCCGCCAAACGTAAACTCGAGCTCATGGATCAGGGATCGAAGCTGTTCGCTGCCGCTTGCCGTGAGTCGGGAATCGATATGGTCAGGGCTCAGCCATCGGACGACGAAGAGCTCAAACGGAACGCCTATGCTGATCGCTATGGCGAGGAGATGAGCTGGCTCTATGAGTGAGGCTCTAAAGCGCATCTTGGTTGACACCAACGTGTGGCTCGATTACTTCATTCCCTCACGACGTGGTCGTTCGGCGGCGATTGAGTTTTTACGCGATGCATGCACGGCGCAGGTGGATTTGCTGTATGCGGCGACATCGTCCAAAGACCTGTTCTATTTGATTTCAAGTGAACATAAGGCATGGTATCGGCGAGAGCGCGGTTCGCTGTCTCAAGATGCCGCTTCGGCGGCGACATCACTCGCATGGGATTGTCTTGATGTGTTGTCGCAACTTGCTACGCCCGTGCCCTGCGACCTGAGCGACATATGGATGGCGAGTAAGCAGCGTGAGCTCCATAGCGATTACGAAGACGATTTAATCATCGCGGCAGCGATGCGCGCAAAGACAGACCTTCTGGTCACCAACGATGTCAAGCTCTGCTCACACGCACCAGTCGCCGCAATGAGCGTAGAAGACGCAAAGAATTACTTAGCAACGCTCTAACAATTTGAAGACCCCACAGGTCGAACAAAAGTCAGCGAATGTCCCCAGGCAGGGCCGCGCCAGCCAGTCCCTATAGGTTGAACAAAAGTCAGCGAGAGCCCGTCTGGGCGAGCAAGGTGCCTTGAAAGAGGAGGGCATTGGCCTTCTGGCCATGCCCGACGATTGAAAGGCAGATTGCCGTCCAGACGGGGTCGCAGCGTCGAGTGGTCCGCCGTTCGTTAGAACGGCGGAACAAGATTAGTGTTCGATCCAGCAGCGCAGGGTCTCGCTGGCCTGCAGGTGACGCAGATTCTCCGCGGCGATGTCGACCACGTTATTGAGCGTGGCGGCTAGGTGGAACCAGCCGGAGACGTGCGGCGTGATGAGCATGTTAGGCGCATCCCACAGTGGGCTTGTCTCGGGTAGCGGCTCGGGGTCGGTGACGTCGACCGCGGCGCCGGCGAGACGTCCCGACTCCAGAGCGGCAACCAAGTCGTCGGCAACCACAAGATCGCCGCGGCCGCCGTTGGCAAAGAAGGCGCCCGGTTTCATCGCGGCGAAGAACTCGGCGTTTGCCAGGCCGCGGGTCTCGGGTGTGCTCGGCATAAAGGATGCGACGACGTCGGCTTCGGCCAAGCGCTCAGACAGGGCATCCATGCCGTCCATGTCCTCAAACACAATGGGGTAGACGAGCGGATGGCGCTTGATGCCGCGGACGTGCGCGCCCATGCTGCGGCATAGCGTGGCGAAGTGGCCGCCGATATCGCCTGCGCCCAGCACCAGCACATTGGCGTTTTTGAGCGAGGTGACCGACCCCAAATCCTCCCAGCGATGCTCGCGCTGCAAGTCGTGATAGCCGGGCAGGCGCTTCATCATGGAAAGGACCATGGCAAACATGTGCTCGCTCACGGCTTGGCCGTAGGCGCCCACCGAGCAGGAAAGCTTGGCGTCGGCTGGCACGGTGCCGGCGGCCAGGTAATCGTCATAGCCCGCGGTCTGCAGTTGCAGCAGCTGGAGGTGCTCGCATGCCGTGAGCATGCCAGGGTCGATGTTGCCCAAGATCACGTCGGCATCGGCGACCTGCTCGCGCGTGGCGGCGTCGGAGCTCGTGTAGATAAAGTCCTCGCCCGGAGCGCTCGACTCAAGAATTGTGCGATGACGGTCGTTGACGGGCAACAAGACCAGGATGTTCACAAGCAGTCCTCTCCGCTCGACCTGCCAAAAAGGGACAGGTTTATTTTGGCAGGTTTTATCAGGCAAAACGCTCAAACAAAAACGCCGGATGCAAGACGAGCGTGCCCGTCAGCATCCGGCGCATCCACGGCTACCAGCTCAGCAGCTCGTAGCCGTCCTCGGTCACCACGAGCTGTACCTCGCACTGGGCCGAATCGCTGCCGTCTTTGGTGCGCACGCACCAACCGTCGCCCTTGCTGATCTTGATGTCGGGCGCTCCGGCATTGACCATAGGCTCGATGGTAAAGACCATGCCCGGAGCCATGATGGTGTCCACATCGGGTGCCTCGGTGGTAAAGCCCACAAACGGGTCCTCGTGGAACTCCTTGCCGATGCCGTGTCCGCCGTACTCGCGCACCACGCTAAAGCCGGCGTCCTCGACCGTCTTTTGCACGGCTTCGGCCATCACGGACAGCGGCAGCCATGGCTTGACGGCCGCCAGGCCCGCCTCCACGCTGGCGCGGGTGACGTCGACAAGACGCTGGCGCTCGGCAGAGACCTCGCCGATGCAGAACATGCGGCTCGAGTCGCTAAAGTAGCCGTCTAGGATCGTGGAGCAGTCCACGTTGATGATGTCGCCCTCGTGCAGCACGTCCGTATCGCAGGGGATACCGTGGCAGACCACATCGTTGATCGAGGTGCATACGCTCTTGGGGTAGCCTTCGTAGTTGAGGTCGGCCGGCGTACCACCGTGCTCGACGGTGTAGTCGTAGATCATCTGGTCGATCTGATTGGTGGTCATGCCTGCGGCGATGTGCTCGCCTACGTAGTCGAGCACGCCTACGTTGATGGCTGCCGAGCGCTTGATGCCCTCGATATCGGCGGGCGTCTTGTAGAGCGTGCGGGGCAGAACCTCCCAGCCCTCCTCCCACAGGCGCTCGAGGCGCTCGTCGAAGGCGCTGTGACATTTCTTATATTTTTTGCCGCTGCCGCACCAGCAGGCGTCGTTGCGGCCGGGTACGGGTCCTTTGTCATACATGGCTAACTTCCTTTCATCCGCAGCTAGTATAGCCCACCCATGCGTCCATAAAAGTTGCGGTGATATAGTTCCGATTTAAGCGGTTTAACAGCACAAATAGGAACTATATCACCGCAACTGATGGGGCGGGATGGCGGGCACTAGCTGCTGCGTGGTTTTGCTAGTAGCTCACCTGGCAGGGAATGCCGAGGGCGCGCACGCGTGCGGCAATCGTGTCGAGTACCTCGGGCGCCGCTTTGGCAAGGCCGGCGATCGGTGTCTCGCGCGCCACCGTGTAGATGGTCGCCTCCTGCGGACGAATGCGCTCGAGTGCCGCGAGCCAAGGGCCAACGTACTCCTCGCCGGTATTGTCGAGAGGCTTGCCCTGGTGTTCGCCGGTCAAAAACATCGTCTGGATAATGACGTGGCCGTTAAAGCTCGCGAACGTCTCGATCTGGTGCTCCACATCGTAGGGGCCAACGGGTTGATCGAGCAGCTGGATAAATGCCGGGTCGACCGTATCGAGCTTGAGGATGTTGTCGTCGACCATCATGAGCGCGTCGTGCACCTCGGGGCGGTCGGCGCGCGTGCCGTTGGAGAGCACGGCAATCTTGGAGTTTGGGGCAAGCTCGTCGCGCAGCGCGACAGCGCCGGCGATGGCCTGCGGAAACTCCGGTGCGGCGGTGGGCTCGCCGTTGCCGGCAAACGTGATTACATCGGGCAGCTCACCCTCGGCTGCCATCTCGCGCAATTTGGCCTCGAGTGCATCGAGCACCACGGCAGCCGTGTTATACGATTCGTGGCAGGGGCGCTCGGCATTGAGACCGTTCTCGCAGTAGATGCAGTCGAACGTGCAGATCTTGCCGCTCGCCGGCATCATGTTGACACCGAGCGAAAGGCCCAGGCGACGGCTGCGAACGGGCCCAAAGATGGGGCTGGCATTTAGAAACGTAGACATAGGTAAAAGCTCCTCAAGACAATTAACCTTAAGCATAGCATCGGCTCCAACGTATGGTCCGGGCTTGTGCTTTGCAGGTTTCGTTTTTTAACTCTGCCTTCGATGCCGCGTCATGAAAGGTATCGGGTCGGGTACAGTTAATCTGTTAACAAGGCGTAAGGAAATGCGGGTCCATCCAACCGTACCGATGTACAACTGGATGGGCGTTGATGATGGGGGCACAACATGGATTTTACGGTCGAGAATGCGGGCACCGCGATCGCCTGCCGCGAGTATGCCGGCCCGGTTGTATCGCCCGATGCACCCGCCTTGGTGTGCGTGCACGGTGCGTGCGTCGACGGCGTCTTTTTTGACGCCATCGCCCGCGAGCTCGCCTGTGACTGCCGCGTCATTGCCTACGATCGCCGCGGTTGTGGCGAGAGTGGTGACGCTGCAGACGGACGCTACGACCTCGCCGCCCAGGCCGCCGACCTGCAGGCTGTTATCGAGCATATTGGCGCTCCGGCAAACGTGCTCGCGCACAGTGCCGGTACGTTGGTGGCCCTGGAGCTTCTCCGTGCAAACCCCGCCATAATCTCGCGTGCGATTCTGCATGAACCCGCCGTGACGGATGAGGGCGCCGGCCTGGGCGCGGCCCCGGTTTTGCTCGAGATGATCGCCGCGGGAAAGGTCTCCAGGGCATTACGGGCCTTCCTGGGCGCCATCGGCGATTCTGATCCTGAGGCCCCCAAGTTAACCGAGGCAGAAGCCAAGCATGCTCTGCGCAACGGCCGCAGTTTCATGGCGAACGAATACGGGATTACTATGACCTGCGTTCCCGATTGGGATAGCGTTCGCGCGTCGAAAACGGTGGCCGCCGTGCTCCTGGGCGAGCTCTCGATTGGTACGCCCCGCGAGGCGGGAACGAGGATAGCGGCTGAGCTTTTGGACTGTCCGCTCGTAATGGTTCCCGGCGC
>UQYA01000060.1 GCA_900545165.1 uncultured Collinsella sp. | reverse complement strand
ATCCATCTGATCGAGTTCGTCCTGGCCCACACCCAACTCTGCCATAACATCAGATAGGGAAACGAGTTCATCATCGCTTGTCGCAGCCGTCCTCTTAAGGGCCAACGTCAACAAGGCGAGGTCCTCCTCCGCCTGCTTCGCCTCCCTGTATTCATCGGGCGTCACAATAACGAATGCCGGCTTATTGTGTTTAAGGACCACAACGGGATTATCGTCCCCAACCTTCGAAAAAGCAGCCGAACCCTTACCGTGACTGAAATCGCTGATGGGAACAAGATTGTCGAGCATCTTTAAAGCAGGCATCGAGACCTCCAAATATAAAGTCTTTTATGCATTCATTTTAGCATGCAGAAAATACCAGCAATCACGGAATGGTGACACGGACGAGGCATCGCTTTCCACCAACCGTTGATCATCGACCGAGCAAAATATCCCGCCAAGAGATCGAGCGAGGATTCCGTCCTTCGAAGAGGGCCGTATTGGCCTCCTCGCGGGACGAAATTCTCGCTCGTTCGTTTCAGCCCGCGTCATCGCGTGCTAGACGGCCAGCTCGCCTGATTCACCCATAAGCCATCGTGCCAGGTCGACGACCTTGATGCCATCCCAATCAGTCGTTTCGTGCCCTGTTCGGGCGATGACGCACTTGGGATAGGCGTCTCGAATCCGTCGCAGCGGATCAAGCTCACGCTCCAGCGTCGCTTCTTGGGAAATGTCGTCACTCACCTGGATATAGACACGGCGGTCGCGCCTGATGGCGACAAAGTCTACTTCCTTTTGGTAGAGAACGCCGACGTAGACTTCCCATCCGCGGCGCATAAGCTCGATTGCCACCATATTCTCGTAAACATGGCCAAAATCGAGCTTTTTCGTGCCAAGCGCGGCGTAGCGAAACGAATGGTCGGCCAGGTAGTATTTATCTCCCGTCGACAGGTATTTCTTTCCTGAGACGTCAAAGCGACGAAACCGGTAGAACGCAAACGCATTACACAGGTAGTCGATATACACAGCCAGCGTCTTGTCGCTTATCTTAAGGTTCGCTCGTGAAAGCTCGGCCGCCATCCCCTTGAGAGAAGAGATGTTTCCGACGTTATCCATCAGGAACTCGCAGGAACGTTTAAGCTGCTCCGCATTACGTATACGATATTTTTGTCTGATGTCGCGCAGGATAAGAGTTTCAAGCACATCCGAGATGTATGAGAAACGCATCCTTTCGTCCTGGTAGATATAGGAACCCGGCATTCCTCCCTCGCGGACATAGCGAGCAAGGGCCTCGGCTGGAGAAGTGATCTCGTGATACGCCGAGAACTCCGCAAGTGAAAACGGAAAGACCTCGATCTCCACCGTTCTTCCCGTGAACAACGTCGAGAGGTCGCTTGAGAGAAGAAAGGCGTTCGACCCCGTGATGTAAATGTCATATTTCTCTGACGCATGAAGACTGTTGATAGCCCGCTCGAACCCTTCACACATCTGGACCTCGTCGATCATGACGATATTCCGGCAACCCTCAATATAGTGCTTTTCCACATATGTATGCAGCGCATGGTATTCCGCCAACGGCTCGAACTCAAGTAGATTGAAGTTGACGTGTATGACGTTGGCCGAGGGGTCGTTTGAATGAAGTTGGCTGGCAAACGCCTCAAGCAATTTCGATTTTCCGCATCGCCTGATTCCGGTGATCACCTTGATATCAGGCGTACCTGCCACCTTGGAAAGCTTGCTCATGTAGAACGGGCGATTAATAAGTCTCATGGCAATCCACTTCGCAAAATTAAGATTAACTGAAAAACGCGAAGTACAATATATCATCTACTTCGCGTTTTTGAGAAATTCTAGATTTCGCGTAATTATGTTCGCCAAGCTATCGCAAACCCGACACGGGTGAGATCTCCGCCTGATTGACCCTGCGCAGCAGTCCGAAGCGAAAGACGCGAGTCCTCAGACCGCTCCGGTAAAGTGAGGGCCGCGACGGTTACCGCGGCCCTCTTGAGAAACGTGTGCGATTGTCAATCGCTCGCGCTAGTCTTCCTTGCGGCGGAAACGAGCAAGAAAGACTCCGATTGCGGCGATCGCGGCACCCAGGCCGCCGATCGCGGCGACGGTCGCCACCGTTTGATCACCGGTGCTCGCAAGTGAGTTAGCGGACTTGCCACCCTGAGCCTTGTCACCAGCGGGCTTTCCCGCCTGGGCGCCATCGTTCGAACCGCCGGATGTCTGCCCACCGTTGCCGGAACCCTGATTGCCACCGGACGCACAAAGCCCCTTCTGCAGTACACGGTACAGCCAAGTCACCGCAGGCCGGGGCGGGGGAGCCGAATTTCCCACTGAGCGACTCTGCTTGCAGCCGGAGCGAAAGGGGGAAATCTCGGCCCCTCCCGCCCCGGCCGGACAGCTCGACCTACACCGTGTGCTGCGGCAGGTCCTGCAGGGCGATGACGTCCATGCCCATGTCGTTGGCGCTGCCGTGACCCTGCTGGTCCTCGCGCACCGCCTCGATGGCGCTCACGTAGGTGTTGGCGGCAGACATCGCCGTCACGCAGGTCACGCCGCGACGCACGGCCTCGGTACGTAGCAGGTAGCCATCGCCACGCGAGCCCGGACCGTACGGCGTGTTGATGATTACCGCAATCTTGCCATCGGCGATGAGGTCGCCGATGTTGGGGCACTCGCCGTCGTGCGGGCCGCTGATCTTCTCCACGACTTCGCACGTCACGTTGCCGCCGCGCAGCACGCGCGCCGTACCCTCGGTAGAGCAGATATCAAAGCCCAGGTAACGCAGGATACGCGCGACCGAAAGGATATGACGCTTGTCGCGGTCGCACACGCTGATGAACACCTTGCCGCAGCTCGGATCGGGCAGCTTGTAGTCGATCGCCAGCTGCGTCTTGGCGTATGCCTCGGGATAACTCTTGGCGATGCCCATGACCTCGCCCGTCGACTTCATCTCGGGCCCCAGGATAACGTCGGCTCCCGGGAAACGGCCCCAGGGCATAACGGCTTCCTTCATGCAGAACCAGTCCAGCTGACGCTCGTCGCTCGGCAGGCCCAGGCTGGCGATGGAATCGCCCGCCATGATACGCGCCGCGCACTTGGCCAGCGGCACGCCGGTGGCCTTGGAGATAAACGGCACGGTGCGGCTCGCGCGCGGGTTTGCCTCAATCACGTAGACGGTCTCGCCCTTGATGGCATACTGCACGTTGACCAAGCCGCGCACGCCCAGCGCCATCGCGATGCGGCGCGTGGTCTCGCGGAGCTTCGCCTGCAGGCTCTCACTAAAGCTGAACGGCGGAATGCAGGTCGCAGAGTCGCCGGAGTGAATACCGGCCTCCTCGATATGCTCCAGGATGCCGCCGATGTAGACCTCTTCGCCGTCGCACAGGGCGTCGACATCGGACTCAATCGCACCCTCCAGGAAGCGGTCCAGGTACACCGGGTAGTCGGGGCTAATGCGCGCAGCCTCGGCCATGTAATCGCGCAGATGCTCGGCATCGTAGGCGATCATCATGCCGCGGCCGCCCAGCACGTAGCTCGGACGCACCAGCAGCGGGTAGCCGATGTGCGCGGCCACGGCCTCGGCCTCCTCAAACGAGGTGGCCTGGCCCGCCGGCGGGTACATGATGCCCAGCTTATCGAGCAGAGCGGCGAAGCGCTCGCGGTCCTCGGCAAAGTCGATGGCATCGGGCTTGGTGCCCATAATGTTCACGCCGCTCTCCTCGAGCATGCGCGCCAGCTTAAGCGGGGTCTGGCCGCCGAGCGTCACCACGACGCCGTCGGGACGCTCAACATCGATGACGTCCATGACGTCCTCGTAGGTGAGCGGCTCAAAGTAAAGGCGGTCGGACGTGTCGTAGTCAGTCGAGACGGTCTCGGGGTTGCAGTTGACCATGATGGTCTCGAAGCCGCGGGCCGCCAGCGCGTAGCTCGCGTGCACGCAGCAGTAATCGAACTCGATACCCTGGCCAATGCGGTTGGGGCCGGCGCCCAGGATCATCGCTTTGGGCTTGTCCGCCGGCGTGGTCTCGTCGGGAGCCACGCACTTCTTGGCATCCGGGCTCGTGCGGTAGATGTTCTCGTACGTCTTGTAGTGGTATTCCGTGGCGCTCGAGAACTCCGCAGCGCAGGTGTCGACCGTCTTCATGCTGGGAACCACGCCCAGACCCTTGCGGTAGGCGCGCACAAAGCGCTCGTCCGAGCCGGTCAGCGCGGCAATCTCGGCGTCGCTCGTACCATACTGCTTGAGCAGGCGCATCGCGTCGGCGTCGATATCCTCCACGCGCAGGCCGCGGATGCTCTCCTGAACCTGCACCATGTCGTTGATACGGTTGAGGTACCACGGATCGATACCGCAGATGGCATGGATACGCGCGACATCCCAGCCACGGCGCAGGGCCTCGACCACAAAGAAGATGCGGTGCTCAGTCGGGGTTGCCACGGCCTGAGCGAGCTCATCGTCGCTCAGCTTGTCGGCACCCTCCTTGCCACCGGCGCAGATACCCTGGTGACCGTCCTCCAGCGAACGCATGGCCTTGCCGAAGGCCTCCTCAAAGGTGCGGCCGATCGCCATGATCTCGCCCACTGCCTTCATGCGCGTGGTGAGCGTGGGGTCGGTACCCTTGAACTTCTCGAAGGCAAAGCGCGGCACCTTGACCACGCAGTAGTCGATCGTGGGCTCAAAGCAGGCGGGCGTTGCCTTGGTGATGTCGTTGACGATCTCGTCGAGCGTATAGCCCACAGCCAGGCGCGCGGCGGCCTTGGCGATGGGGAAACCCGTGGCCTTGGAGGCCAGCGCGGACGAACGGCTCACACGCGGGTTCATCTCGATGACGATCAAGCGACCGGTGTTGGGGTTCACGGCAAACTGCACGTTGGAGCCACCGGTCTCGACGCCGATCTTCTCCAGAATGGCGAGCGAGGCCACGCGCATGCGCTGATACTCAAGGTCGGAGAGCGTCTGCGCCGGCGCCACGGTGATGGAGTCGCCGGTGTGCACGCCCATGGGGTCGAGATTCTCGATGGAGCACACGATGATGCCGTTGCCGGCGTGGTCGCGCATGACCTCCATCTCATACTCTTTCCAGCCCTCGATGGACTCCTCGACCAGCACCTCATGGGCGGGCGAGAGCTCCAGGCCCTGGCTCACGATGGAGACGAGCTCCTCGTGGGTGTGAGCGATGCCGCCGCCGGCGCCGCCGAGGGTAAAGCTCGGGCGCAGTACGCAGGGATAGCCCACGCGCTCGGCGATAGCCTCGGCATCAGCCACGCTGTAGGCATAGCCCGAGCGCGCGACCTCCAGGCCAATCTCGGCCATGGCCTCGTTAAAGAGCTTGCGGTCCTCGCCGCGCTCGATAGCGGCCAGGTCGCAGCCGATCATCTCGACGCCGTACGTGTCGAGTGTGCCGTCCTTTGCCAGCTCGACGGCGGCGTTCAGACCGGTCTGGCCGCCCAGCGTGGGCAGCAGCGCGTCCGGGCGCTCTTTCTTGATTACGCGCTCGATAAACTCGGCGGTGATGGGCTCGACATAGGTGCGGTCGGCAAGACCCGGGTCGGTCATGATGGTCGCCGGGTTGGAGTTGACCAGGATGACCTCAAAGCCATCCTCCTTGAGCACCTTGCAGGCCTGGGCGCCGGAGTAGTCGAACTCACAGGCCTGGCCAATAACAATGGGGCCCGAACCAATGACGAGGATGCGCTTGATGTCAGTACGTTTCGGCATGTTAGTTCTCCTCGGTCTCGGTCGCGGCGGTCTCGGCGAAATTCCAGCCGGCAAGGCGGTCCTTCGCGGTGTCGATGTCCAGGTAGTTCTCCTCGCCGTCCATGAGTCGCGTAAAGGCGGTAAAGAGATAGTGGGCATCGGTGGGGCCGGGCGAGGCCTCGGGGTGGTACTGGACCGAGAAGCACGGGGCGTCGAGCAGCTGGATGCCCTCGGCGGTGCCGTCGTTGAGGTTCACGTGCGTCAGGCGAATGCGGCCGAAGCGCTCGTTCATCACGACCGGCGCGATGCCGCGACGCACCCAGGCGCGCAGGTCGCCATCGGCCGCATGCTCGGTCTCGCCGCCGGAAAGCTCCGGGATCAGTTTGCCCAGACTGGGGAACAGCAGGCCAAAGCCGTGGTTTTGCGCGGTAATCTCCACGCGACGGCTCACCAGGTTCATAACCGGCTGGTTACCGCCACGGTGACCGAATTTAAGCTTTTCCATTTGGGCGCCGCACGCCAGGCTGATCATCTGGTGACCAAGGCAAATGCCAAAGACCGGCACCTTGCCGATTAGCTGCTGCACCTGCTCGTAGGTCTCCACCACGGCATCGGGGTCGCCGGGGCCGTTGGATAAAAAGACGCCGTCGGGATTCATGTCGAGCACCTCACTCGCGGGCGTATCCCACGGCACGACAGTAAGGTCGCAGCCGGCACGGACCAGACCCTCCAGGATGCCGCGCTTGACGCCGCAGTCGTAGGCGACCACGTTGTGGCGGGCAGGAGCGGCAGGGGCAAGCGCAAAGTCATGCGTAGCGGGCAGGTCACTCGCGGCAAAAGCGTGGGGCTCAGGGCAGCTCACGGTCTTGACCAGGTTCTCGCCCACCAGCGTCGGCGCTGCGGCCAGACGCTCGGCAAGCTCGTCGACGTCAAAGATCTCGGTCGAGATAATGCCCATCTTGGAGCCGTTGTCGCGCAGGTGGCGCACAAGAGCGCGGGTGTCGACGCCCTCGATGGCGACGATGCCGTGGGCACGCAGGTACTCCGGCACGCTGACGGCCGAGCGCCAGTTGGAAGGCGTGGCGCACATGTCGCGGACGATCATGCCGCGCATGGCGGGAGCGCTCGCGGGGCGAGCGGTATCGCCGGGGAAGGCCGACTGGACGTCGGTCTCGTCGATACCGTAGTTACCGATCTGCGGATAGGTCATGGTTACGATTTGGCCGGCATAGCTCGGGTCGGTCATGACCTCAAAGTAGCCCTCAAGCGAGGTGTTGAAGCAGACCTCGCCGGTCGCGGTACCCTCGGCACCGCATGCACGGCCATAAAAAATGGTCCCATCCTCAAGGTACAGGATGCAGGGACCGCAGGTGCCCTTGCTGGTTTTGGCCAGCATGCGCTGGCAAAGCTCGCTGGGCGCGAAGGTGCGGGCAGCAGCGCCCGCAGTATGGTTGTTCGCCATAATTCTCCTTCCCGGTCTCTCCGGACCGGCTTAAAGGTTGGTAGTTAGGCCTTGCGGTATTTTAACCGCAAGTATGCGCCATGGCGTTAATTTCATCGAAATGTTTACGAAATGATAATTATGACTTTCTATGCATAATGATTTTTCTGGGGCGGGGATTAAAAATCATCCCGCGTGGGCTTGTAACTCACGCGGGATGATGGCGTCTTATTTATCCTGCTCCAGCAGATCGGACGGCGTGCGATCGGGCTTGCCACCGCGGAAGATCTCGCGGCCATGCAGACGATGCTCCAGGTCACGTTCGGCCTTTTCCTCGTCAATCTTGGTCTGGCTCACCGACGGGTCCTCAATCAGCGACGACACCGAGTTCACCTGCTTTTGAATGCGCTCGGAAATCGTGTCGTCCATACTCACGATATGCATCTTCCAGTCGATGTTCGTAGCGGTCGATGAGCTCTTGGTCCACACGAACGTCAGAATGGCACTCTGATGACCCCGTGCGGGAAACATGCCAAAGAAAGAGTCGTGCTGGATATTGCTGTCCTCATCGATATAGGCGTGCACGTTGTACACCACGCGGTCGATCTTATCGTTGAGCAGCGCGTTGGTCGCAAGCGCCGCGGCCTGAATCTGCCCGTTGGACAGCAGCTCAAGCTCATTGGCAGACGATGTGTCCAACACCGTTACCTCAACCGTGCCCGTACGTTCATCGGCTTCATCGACGGTAAAGTCGAGCGGGAACTGCGTAAAACCGTTGCCCCACTCGAGTCCGCCCTTGAGTGCTGTAGAAACGGTATCGACCGAAACGCTCTCGGACAGGTTGGCTGTGTTCAGGCGGCGCATCACGCCGTAGCCGATCTGCATGCCCACGATCAACACCAGAATGCCGATAACTACGGCCATGGCGGTCTTCGTAATGGTATGGCTCACCTGCGAGCCCGAAGGGTCGTCCTCGGACAGCGGGTCGATCTGCTTTGTCTGGCTTGCGCGATCTTCGCTGCGAAGCTGCGCCAGCGCCGCCTTGTCGCCGCGCTTGGCCGCTGCCTCTTTTTCGCGCATGCGCTCGGTGCGCTTTTTGGCAAGCGTCGGATCCAAAACGCCGGATGCGTCGATCTCGGAGAATAACTCCGTCACTTCTTCCGGAGTCAAAGGGTTCTTCTCAGCCATATACTTCCTGTCATATCAATCAGTCGAGCTCGTGCGCACGCGCACCTTCGAACTGCATTCGATAGTAACGGGCATAGGTGCCGCCACGGGCGAGAAGCTGCTCATGCGTACCACGTTCCACAACGCGACCATGCTCGACGGTCGCAATCTCGTCGGCATGTTTAATGGTCGAGAGACGGTGGGCGATGATGATCGTGGTGCGACCGCACGCCAGGCGCTCGAGCGACTCCTGCACCGCCTCCTCACTCTCGTTATCCAAGGCGCTCGTCGCCTCGTCCAGGATCAGGATCTTGGGGTTCTTGAGAAACACGCGCGCAATGGCTACGCGCTGCTTCTGGCCGCCCGAAAGACGGCTGCCGCGCTCGCCCACGACCGTGTCGTAGCCCTGCGGCAGCGACTCAATGAAGGCATCGATATTGGCGCGGCGAGCGGCCTCGGCGACCTCTTCTGCCGTGGCGCCTGGCTTGCCGTAGGCGATATTCTCGCCAATCGTACCGTCAAACAGATAGACATCCTGCTGCACCAGGCCAATGGCGCGGCGCAGACTCTGTTGCGTCACGTCGCGCACGTCTTGGCCGTCGATGCTGATGGATCCAGCAGCCACGTCGTAAAAGCGCGGCAGCAGCGAACACGTTGTGGACTTGCCACCGCCCGAGGGGCCAACCAGGGCAATGGTCTGTCCGGGCTTGATGGACAGATCCATATGGTCGATAACAGGGTGTCCGTCGGCGCCGCCCTCGCCCAGCTCAACATCCTCGTAGCTAAAGCACACATCGCGATATTCAACCGCGCCAGCCGTCACCTGCAGGTCCGCGGCATCCGGCTTGTCCTGGATATCCGGGGCGGTCGAAAGTACCTCGTCCATACGCTTAAAGCCGGCGATGGCTTTCTGATACGTCTCAGCCGAGTTCACAAGCGTCTCGAGCGGGGTGCAGAACAGCGAAATGTAGAGCGCAAAGGTCGCCATATCGACCGCCTGCAGTTGGCCTTGCGCCACCAGCCAACCACCCAGCAGCACCACAATCACGTACAGCACGCCTGAGAGCAGGCCATACGTCGCAGTGTAGACGCCCATGGCGTGATACATATTCTCCTTGGACGAAAGATAGCGGTCATTAGAGGCGCGGAACTTGAAGCGCTCAGCCTCCTCGTTCGCAAAACTCTTGACCACGCGCATTCCTGCCAGCGAATCCTGCAGCTGAGCATTAATGCCGCTGATCTTTTTGCGGTTGTCGCTGAAGACCTCGCGCATGCGCATGTTCTGCCAAAACATGATGCCCGCAAACACCACCGTCACCACGGCCATGGCAAGCGCCAGCACCGGGGCAATAGCAAAGAGGATCACAAACGAGCCGACGATCTCGATGCCGCAGATGATAATCCACTCGGGCACGTGGTGTGCCGCCTCGCAGATATCGAACAGGTCGTTGACCACGCGGCTCATCATGTCACCCGAGCTGTTGCGATCGAAGTACGCAAAGCTAAAGCGCTCGTATTGATCGAACAGGTCCTCGCGCATCTTGGACTCCATGCGCGCGCCCATCACGTGACCCCAGTAACTCACAAAGTAGCGACAGGCGCAACGGATGGCATACATCAGTACCAAGCCAACTGCGATCATACCGAGCGCCTGCATAATAGCAGCCTGACCCTGGGTAAAGAGCCCACCGGTCAGATTGCGCAGGATAATGGGAAACGCCAAGTCAATGGCGGCAAGCACCAGGGCACAAACAGTATCGGCAACAAAAAGCCCCATCTGGGGCTTGTAATAAGACAAAAACCTTCTAAACATGCAGTCCTCGGAGAGAAATAAATAGCGTGAGAAATCCGGTTGAACCGGTCGGGCTGAAAACAAAGCGTCCCAACAAACATAACGCCGATGTTCTGGCAGCGTCAGCGAAAACGTCCCTAAGCGAGCAAGGTGCCTTGAAAGAGGAGCGACGCGTACTTCGGTACGCGAGCGACGATTGAAAGGCAGATTGCCGCTTAGGGGCGTTTGCAGCGTCGACTCGTTACGCGGTTTGGTAAAACCGCGTAACCTAGAGCTCCGCGCCCCCAAGGCGATGCGCGATGCTATCGCAGGCCAAGGCGCCTACGACGGTCTTGGCATCTTCGATCTTGCCGTCGAGCACGGCGTCGATCAGCTCGTGCAGCGGCACGAGGTCCACGTTGACAAACTCGTCATCATCGGGGTTGGGTGTATCGAACTCGAGTTTGGTGGCCAGATAGATGTGAATGATCTCGTCACAGAAGCCGCAGGACGTGACAATCGACGTCAAAAAGCGAATGCGACCAGCCCTAAAGCCCGTCTCCTCATGCAGCTCGCGCTTGGCACAATCGAGCGGGTCCTCGCCTGGATCGAGCTTGCCGGCGGGGATCTCGACCGTCACGCGGTCGATGGCGGTGCGGTACTGACGCACCAGTACGATCTTGCCGCTCTCGGTCAGTGCCACAACGGCCGCCGCACCCGGATGGCGAACGATATCGCGGGCGCTGCGGTGACCGTTGGGCAGCTCAACCTCAAGACGGTGGACGTCGAGGATCTTGCCCTTCCAGGCACACTCCTCCGAAAGAATCTTCTCGTGCAGCTCGGCATCGTGCGGGTCGTCGTCGCCCAGCACCAGCGCCGGCTCGTCAGCGACCTCGCCACCAGGCTCGCCCTCGGCGTGCCCATACATGCGGCTGTCTTCTTCGACGATCTGCGCGTCCACGAGCTCTTCGTTCTTCTCGTCCATCCGTCTCATCCCTCTCGGATTTTAGGCATCCCAGGCGTCACGGCCGCGCAGCGCACGCAGGCCAATGTCGTGGCGCAGGGTCTTGCCCTCAAAATCAATCTTCTCGCAGGCCTCGTAGGCAAGGTTGCGAGCGTTCTCAAACGTATCGCCCAGCGCGGTCACGGCAAGCACACGGCCGCCGTTGGTCACGAGCTGACCGTCCACCACGGCGGTGCCGGCATGGTACACGGTCACGTTCTCCATAGCCTCGGCGTCGGCGATGCCGGTGATGACTTTGCTCTTCTCGTAGCTGCCGGGGTAGCCCGCGCTCGTCAGGACAACAGCCACAGCCCACTCGTCACGCCAATCGAGCTCAATCTGATCGAGCTCGCAGTTGGCACAGGCAAGCATGACCTCGACCAGGTCGTTCTTAAGACGCGGCAGCACGACCTGCGTCTCGGGGTCGCCAAAGCGGGCGTTGAACTCCAGCACCTTGGGGCCGGCGGGGGTGAGCATAAAGCCGCCGTACAGGCAGCCGCGGTAGTCGATGCCCTCGGCGGCAAGCTCGGCCACGGTCTGCTCCATGACCGCCACCATGGTGGCGTGCTCCTCGTCGGTCACGATGGGCACCGGGCTGTAGACGCCCAT
>UQYA01000059.1 GCA_900545165.1 uncultured Collinsella sp. | reverse complement strand
ATTGTCGCAGCCCCGACCCGCGGTCACGAGCGGGGGCTCCTGTCGTTTCCGTGCCCTCGGATTGGGTCATAGTGTCTGTCCGTCCTCTACCTGCGACGTTGCCATTGTTTGACCAGTCGTTTAAGAACGTCCCCAACGACTACTTTCCGTGCAACGGCATTGCGGCGGCTGGGTTGGGCAGCGCTGGCGCTACTCGCCCAGCACCAGCGCCGCGAGCTCTGCTTGGGTGTCCACCACGTAGTCGGCGCCGGCTGCTTCAAGCTCTGCGCGGCCGCGGAAGCCCCAGCTAACGCCCGCGCTCTTGAGGCCGGCATTGTGACCGGTCAGGACGTCGACATTGGAATCGCCCACATAGAGCGTGGTTGTCGGGTCGGCGCCCAGCGCTTCCATCACATGCAGCGTGACGGGCGCTTCGGGCTTGGGTGGAAACGCATCGATACGGCCCTGGACCAGCGCAAAGCGGTCGGGACCAAAGTACTTCTCGATAAGCGGAGCCGCCGAGATGTGGTCCTTGTTGGTGAGTACGGCAAGCTGCACACCCGCGGCGCGCAGGCGGTCGAGCATCTCGGTTGTACCGGCATAGGGGGCGGTGTGGTCCTCCTTGTGCTCGCCGTAGTAAGCCCTAAACTCGGCAAGCGTCTGCTCAAACATACGGCCGTCGCCCGCATACTCGGCAGGCATAAAGCGCTCAACCAGCTTGAGCATGCCGTTTCCCACCTTGTAGCGGTACTCGTCAACGGCAAACGTGGGCCAGCCGTGCATCTCGCAGGTATGGTTGCCGGCGGCCGCCAGGTCCTCGAGCGTGTTGAGGATGGTGCCGTCCAGATCAAAGATCACATGGGAAAAAGCTGCTGCCATGAAAACTCCCGTCATTGGGTTTCAAAACGCACCTCATAATACTGGGCTTATGCGTTGGGCGTGCTTGGAATCTGAACATCTCCAGGGATGTCTAGCCGCATCGCGCTGACCGTGCGGTTCCGCCCTAGCAAATCCTTGGCAGCTGTTCTCCCACGAGCATGTCGAGGATGCGGGTCGAGCCCCAGCCGGTGCGTACGCGCACGGCGGGTCGAGCGTCCGATCCAAGCGGCAGCACGCGGCCGATAATCGCGGCGTTCTCGCCGTAGCGGGCGGAACGCATGGCGGCCAGCGCGGCATCGGCCTGCTCGGCCGGCACCACGGCAACCATCTTGCCCTCGTTTGCTACCTGCAGCACGTCATAGCCGAGCATCTCGCAAGCTGCCTGCACATCGGGGCGCACGGGCACGGCGTCCTCATCGACCTCCATCGCAACGCAGCTGGCCTGCGCAAACTCATTGAGCGTGGATGCAAGGCCGCCGCGCGTGGGGTCGCGGAAACAGCGCGTGTCGGGGGCGGCGGTCAGCACGTCGGCTATCAGGTGGTTGAGCGGCGCGGCATCGCTTTCGATGTTGCTCGAAAACGCCAAGCCCTCGCGTTGGCTCATGATGGCGATGCCGTGGTCGCCGAGTGTACCCGACACCAGGATGACATCGCCAGGTTGGCAGTTTGCGCCACTGAGCGCCACGCCCGCGGGCACTTCGCCCACGCCGGCGGTGTTGATGTAGACGCCGTCGGCCCCGCCACGCTCAACCACTTTGGTGTCGCCGGTGATGATCGCCACGCCCGCCTCGCGCGCCGTCTCGGCCATGGTCTGCACGATCTGACGCAGCTTGTCCATGGGATAGCCCTCTTCGAGGATAAAGCCGCACGACAGGTAGCGCACATTGGCACCCGAGGTTGCGACATCGTTGACGGTTCCGCACGCGGCGAGTCGGCCGATATTGCCGCCGGGGAAGAACTGCGGCGTCACCACAAAGCTGTCGGTCGACATGGCGATGCGCCCGCTCGCGGGCAGTGCGGCGACGCCGGCATCGTTGCCCTCGAGCAGCTCGGGCGACCCAAAGGCATCCAAAAAGACCTCGTCGATGATGCGTTTCATCATCTGGCCGCCGGAGCCGTGACCCAGCAGGACGGTGCTATCGGTAACGCTATGGGACATATCGAAAACTCCAATCGTGGGTGGAATTATATGGGCGAGGCGCAGCGTCGACCGGTCCGCCGTTCGTTAGAACGGCGGAACCCATTAGCCTCGGTAGCGGAAATATGCCGCGCAGCTGCCTTCGGAGCTCACCATGCAGGGGCCGATGGGATGCTCGGGTGTACAAGCGTGGCCGAACAGAGGGCAGTCGCTCGGCGTAATGGCTCCGCGCAACACGTCGCCGCAGCGGCATCCGCGTGGCTCGACCGTCGGCTCGATGGACACGTCAAAGCGCATGCTGGCATCAAAGTGCGAAAACTCGGGACGAATGGCGAGTCCCGAAGCCGCAATCGATCCCAACCCGCGCCACGTGGTATCGCACGGCTCAAATACCTGCTCGACCAGCTGGCGCGCCACAGGATTGCCGTCGGCATTGACGCCGCGACGGTAGGCGTTGTCGATCGCGGGCTGCCCCTCAACAACCATCTGGACCAGCATGCAGATGCCCTGCAAGATGTCGACCGGTTCAAATCCCGTAACCACGCCCGGGGTCTTAAACTCGTCGACCAAAAAGCTAAAGGGCGCCAAACCCGTGATAGTGGCGACGTGGCCCGGCAGGATAAAGCCGTCGATAGCGGTCTCGGGATCGTTGGCGATGGCGCGCAGCGCCGGCGGCGTGGTCTTATGGGCGCAGTAGACCGAGAAGTTCTGCAGCCCGCGTGCGTCTGCCTCCAGGATGGCGGCGGCGATGGTGGGAGTGGTGGTCTCAAAGCCCACACCCATAAAGATGACCGGGCGGTCGGGGTTTTGCTCAGCGATATCGAGTGCGTCGAGTGGTGAGTAGACGATGCGGATGTCGCGCCCTGCCGCCTTTTGCGCGGCGAGTGAGGTGGACGATCCGGGAACGCGCATCATATCGCCAAAGGTGGTGATGATGGCGCCGTCTATGTTGGCGAGCGCGATTGCATGGTCTATATCGCGGTTGGCGGTAACGCAGACGGGGCAACCCGGGCCGCTCAGCAGCTTGAGTCCCGCCGGCATAATGGAGCGAAAGCCATAGCGACCGATGCTCACGGTGTGCGTGCCGCAGACTTCCATAAGGTTGATGGTGCGGTCGCCGACAAGTTCACGGATGCGTTCGATGAGCTCGCGGGCCAGCTTGGAATCGCGAAATGCCGAAAAGTCGATACCGGAGCGAGCCGGCTGTCCGGCCACCACTAGTACGCCTCGGCCGGGTTGCTGGCCAGTTGGTCCTCTTCGACCAGTTCGGTCATGGTGTTGACCAGGTCGAGCGTATCCTGCGCCTCCTGCTCGTCGACGATCTGGATGCCAAATCCAGCGTGCACCAGAATATAGTCGCCTACTTGTGCCGTCGGCACGAGTCGCAGCGACACCGGGCGCTCGATGCCCATCATGTCGACGGTGGCCTTGAGGTCGTCGTCGCGTTTGACTACTTTACCGGGAACGGCAAGGCACATATTGTTCCCCTTTTATACGCTTTGCGCTGGATAGGCGCTTGATAATCCATTGCTTGATGGTAGCGCTCGCGGGGTTCGCGGGCAAACGCGTTACGCCCGTGAGACAGATGGCGCGGCGACGAGCGAGATCGGGCTACTGCGATGCGATCTGCGCGAGGTGGGCGCGCGCGATCGCCGCCTGACCGTAGGAGATGCAGCCGTCGTTGACGGGCACGGAGTGGGGAACCAAGACAGTGAGACCCATGCTTTTGAGCTCGCGGGTGAGGAGCTGGAGCAAAAGTCGGTTCATGAACACACCGCCCGAGAGCGCGACGGCATCGATGTCCTCGCGCGCGCAGATCTCGCTGGCGATGTGTGCCGAGGAGCGTGCGACGGCGACATGGAAGTCGAGCGCGAGTTGGCCGGCGGGCACGTCGGCCCCGATTCCCTCCAAAAGCTCCTCAATAAGCGATTTGGAGTTCAGAACATGGCAGTCGTCCGGACGGGATGATTCGGTTACGGAAAAGCTGGCCATATTGCCGGTGGGGCAGGTACTTTCGCTGCTGAGCGCGCGCCAGGCGGCGGCCTCGAGCTCGATGGCGGGTTCACCCTCGTAGGTCGCCTGGCCGCAAATGCCCAGAATCGCGGCTGCGGCATCAAACAAGCGACCCATGCTGCTGGTGCGCGGACTGTTGATGCCACGTTCGATCATCGTTGCCGTCACGCTACGTGTTTGCTCGTCTAGGTCGCCTAAGAGCCGCTCGGCCCCCGGGTGTTCAAGCAGGCCGAGCTCATTGAGCAAGGCGAAGGCGTTGCGGCGGGCGTCGCGCACGGAGGCCGCCCCGCCGGGGAGCGCCCAAGTGCGCAAATGCGCGGCGCGCGCAAAGCCGCCAAGGCCGGCGATAAGAAACTCACCGCCCCATATGGTGCCGTCGGTGCCGGCGCCGGTGCCGTCAAAGACGATGCCCAGGACGCGCGCGTCGGTTGTAAGCTGGCCCGCGGCGATAGCCTCGGCCATTACGCTCGCGATATGCGCATGATGGTGCTGCACCTCGACGAGCGGCAGATTGCATTTTCGCGCCTGCTCGCGCGCCCACTGGCTCGATAGATAGCTGGGGTGTAGATCGCATGCCAAGGCGGCGGGCGTCAAGTCAAAGAGATCTTCCAAGCGCGTGCACGCGGCGTTCCAGGCATCGAAGGTCCCGCCGTTTTCAACATCGCCGATATGCTGCGACACAAAACAGGTTGCCTCGCCGTTCGTCCCTTCACGCGTGAGCGCAATCGTGGCCTTTTGTTGTGGCCCGCAGGCGAGCACGCAGGACGGAGCGCCGTCGAGCGCCGGCAACGGCAGCGGCTGGGGTGCATATCCGCGAGCGCGGCGAACGGGCATAACGGCGCCATCGACCACGCGTACCACAGAGTCGTCGTAGCGCGAGAGGATTGCGCGGTCGTTACCGAGCAACGCGTCGGCGATGCCGGCGGCAACGAGGTGCTCCCAGGCAAGGTTGTCGTCGGTCTCGATGGGTTCTTCGCTCAGGTTTCCGCTGGTCATGACGAACGCGTGCATACCGCGGGCTTCTGCCGCGGCAAGCAACAGATGCTGAAGCGGGGTGTAGGGGAGCATAACACCGAGCTCGGGAAGGTCGTGTGCGACGGACAGCGCGAGCGCGAGGGCGTTGGGGGAGCCGCCGCTCTCGCAAACGGCACGTCGGCGCAGCAGCACAATGGGGCGAATGCTGCCGGTCAGCAGGTCGCGTTCGACGTCGTTGACATGGCACAGGCGTTCAACATCGGCAAGGTCGCGTACCATAACGGCAAGCGGTTTGTTGCTGCGGCGTTTGCGGCGGCGAAGCTCGGCTACCGCCTGCTCGTTGGAGGCGTCGCATGCCAAGTGGAATCCGCCCAGACCCTTGATGGCGACGATACCGCCGTCGGCCAGCAGCTCAACACAGCGGTCGATAATGGCGTCGCTGGTCTCGCGTGTGGTGCCGACGGCCGGCGACGCGGACGAATTCCCGCACGCATCGCTGTTTACAGCCTCGCGCCACGTAATATGCGGCCCGCAATCAAAGCAGGCATCGGGTTGCGCGTGAAAACGCCGGTCGAGTGGGTCGGCATACTCCGCGGCACACTTGGGACACATGGGGAAACGGTCCATCGATGTGGCCGCTCGGTCATAAGGCAGCGATCGGATGATGGTAAAGCGTGGGCCGCAGTTGGTGCAGTTGATAAAGGGGTAGTGATAGCGTCGGTCGGCGGGATCGAACAACTCGCGCAGACAATCGTCGCAGGTGGCGATATCGGGCGAGACGAGCGTCGTGTGCGCGGTCTGGTCCTGCGACGCCACAATGTGAAAGCCCTGCTCATCGGCAGTGCTCCAGCCGCCAGGCTCCAAATCCGCAATATCGACTCGCTCAACGCGGGCCGCCGCGGGCGCATGCTCAGAAAGTGCGGCAACAAAAGCATCGAGCGCATCGGCCGGAGCGTGCGCCTCGATATGCACGCCGTCGCCCGCGTTGAGCACCCAGCCGCAAATGCCGTGCGCCATGGCCTCGCGATACACAAACGGTCGCATGCCAACGCCCTGCACAATGCCCGTTACATGGATATGCGCATGTCGCATGCGACCCTCCTTCGTTGAAATGTGTGCTGTTACAGCCCCAGGCTCTGCTTGGTGGCGGCGCACGTGAGCTCGCCGTGCTTAACGCCGCGCAGGCCCAGCAGGCGGTCGGCTAGTTCGTAGACGCGCTCGCCGCGACCCTTGAGTGCCAGGATTTCCAAGCAGTTGTGGTGATCCAAATGCACGTGCATCGTCGATACGATCTCGTCGGTGTAGTCGTGCTGCACCTCGTCCAGGCGGCGCGTCAGATCGCCGGTGTGATGGTCGTAGATCATGGTGAGCGACCCGATAACGTGCTCATCGGGCGTGCGCATCTGCTCTTTGGCGATTGAGGCGCGAATCAAATCGCGCACGGCCTCGGAGCGGTTGGCCACGTCGCCGCGGCGCCCGATCTGCTCGTCAAAACGGCGCAGCAGGTCGTCGGGTGCGGTAACCGAAAAACGGACCAGCTCGGAGCCGGAGCCACTACAGTGGCAGCCCGCGTCACCGTCCGCCCCGTGCGGATGCTCGTGCTCGTACCCGCAGCAGTGCTCGTGTTCGGCCACCTTACACCAGCTTCACGGAGCCGACGGAGTTGTGGTCGGCCTCGATGGCTTCCTCGTAGCCCTCGAGCGCGTCATGCGCCTCGTGGAGCGCGGCCATGGCGGCCTCGAGCTTGGCGCCGATGCGCTCCATGTCAAAATTCTCGGTCGCATGCAGCAGCTGATGGCTCCACTCGTGAGCGAGCTCGATGGTGTCGTCGACCTGCTTGACGCTCATGGCAAGCTGGCTCATGTTCATTCCAACATCATGCATGGAAAATCTCCTTTTGTATGGGGCAGTTCAGTGGTTCAGATTTTACTACGCCCGCTCTGTGCGCAGCTGCATAAGAAAACGGGTGCGAGTCTGTGCGACCCGCACCCGTTCACTGGGGGCTGTTTGTGACTACCATACTATCCGTGGTTGCACTCGGTGCATCCAGAAGTCCGGCGAGCGGTGCAAAAGCGCTCATGGACGGCAGGCAGACGGCAACATGTAACAAGCGTATTACAGATGCTTCTCCAGCAGCGCCTGCAGCCTCGCCTTGGGCAGAGCGCCAACCGAGCGGTCAATCTCCTCGCCGTTCTTAAACACAACCAGCGTGGGGATGCTCATGACGCCATACTTCATGGCCAGGTCCTGGTTGTCGTCGACGTTGCATTTGGCAACGGCAAGCTTGCCCGCCAGCTCATCGGCAACCTCGTCAACGATGGGCGAGAGGGATCGACAGGGCCCGCACCACGGTGCCCAAAAATCGACCAGCACGGGCAGGCTGTCGTTAACGATGGAATCGAAGTTCTCGGGGGTAATCTGATTAATGTCAGCCATGGTGATCTCCATAATGCGACGCGGCTTGGCCGCGTAAAACTCAGTACGACCGTGCTTATACCCAGCCGCCCGCAAAGCAACCACTCGTGGGCGGCTCTTTTATATAATGGTGGGCACGCAAACGATTGGAGAGCGCATGCCCACGTCACAAAGCCAGAAAAAAGAAGCCATCGCCCAGGCGACCGAGCAGGAGCTCGCATCGCTCGCGGGCCGTGGCGTGCGTATCGCGGGCAACGCGTGCTCGCCGATCGTGCTGGTCAAAGGCGATTTGGACGAGGCCGAGCGTTCGGGTGGCGAGCTTGCCGCCGGCCCGGATGGCGCGGCGTTGCGCAAGGCGCTTGGGGCCATCGGCTACGCGCCCGAGGATTTTTGCGTGCTGGCAAGCGTCGCCGGCGTGGGTGACGGAGCGGTCGCGGTGGGCGAGACTCTGCCGTGCGAGCTGTTCCGCGAGGCGCTCGAGGCCTTGGACCCCGAGGCGGTCCTGCTGCTGGACGATCGCGCGGCCGATACCATGCGCGAGACCTATGCCGACATGCTTGTGGCAATCGACGACTTCGACACCGCCATGCTCAAGCCCGGTTTGGTCGCCCATGTGCAGGGTCGCCGCGTGCTTGCGCTCGACGGTTTTGAGGCGGCGCTCACTGACAAAGCCGCCAAGCAGCGCATGTGGGCATACATCAAGCAGCTGACCCCGGCGGCCGCTCCGCTGTAGCGGATTGGCGCCGGCGAGCGATTGTCTGGCGGGCAAGGCACGCCTCGAGATCGGCGCCGCACTTCTACATCACAGCGCGCAGCTCAAACCGATCGCCGTTAATGCGGAACTGACAGTTGCCGTTCATGCGCTCCACGGCAAGTTTGATGCTCCTGGTGCCAAAGCCGTGGCCCGCATGCCGGGTCACGGGCATGCCGTCGACCATGCGCGGCGCGCGGTCAAACGTGTTGGAAACTAACAGCAGCAGCTGGCCGTCCTCTAATCGCAGGTCAAAGTCGACGAATCGCTTTCCTTGGGGTGCGGCGCTTGCGGCGGTGATAGCGTTTTCCAAGGCATTTGAGAGCACGCTAAACAGGTCGGCGTCACCTACGTGGATGGTTTCGGGTACGGTGGCGCGCAGGTTGGCGGTAATGCCGTTGCTATTGATTTCCGAGTTAAATGACGAAAGCGCAATGTTTACCGTCTCGTTGGTGCAGAAGCGGCGTACGGCGGTGCGGTCGCCGGCTTCGCAGAGTTCGTCGATGCGTTTGAGCGCCTCGTCGGTGTGCCCCTCCTCAATTAAAGCGGCCAGGCCGCGTAGAAAGTGGCGCATGTCGTGGCGAAGAATCGACAGCTCGCGCCCAGATTGACGCCAAGCCTCGAGCTCTTTGATGGCGGCGCTGTCGCGGGTTTCGAGCATCCAGCGCTCTCGCTTGGCGGTTTCCTTTTCTTCGTATTCGCGCAGGTAAACGGCAAGAAACATAAGATAGAAGGCACAGAGCGCAAATGCCAAAAACTCAACCGTCACCACCGAGCCCGAGTGGAACAGTGTGGTGTAGACGTTGGTGACATAGTCAAAGACGTAATAGACGAGCGGCAGGATTAAAAGGATGCCCAGCTCGGTGGTGCTTTTAATCGCCAAGCGCGGACCGATGTCGCCGGCCCAATGCAACAGGACGGCAAAGACGGCGAGTGTGGTCGCGATGCGCGCCAGATAGTACGCGATCTGAGAATCGGTTGCGGCAAATGCGGCGATGCCCATCCAATTGCTGAACTGGCAGCTCAGATAGGCACTCGTAATGCCGAGCACGGCAAGCAGCGGGCTCAGGCGGTAGCGCGCGCACAAATAGATGACGAGCGGCAGATGCACGACGAGCGGATATACCTGGCGGGCAAAAAGCTCGCCGCCGACGGCATTGGCGAGGCCAAATGCGTATCCGGTCACGGCACCGACCAACACCAGTTCAAGCGCATGACGCCGGTTGATCTCGACACCGCACAGTGCCGCCGAGGCAAAGACGCCAAAGAGCAGCGTCGTGGCGTGGTGGATTGCCCAAAGGACCATTTCGGCCGAGGAGACCATCAGTGTCTCCCACCCTCAAAGCGCGCCGCAAAGTAGGCGTCTTGGAATCCCTGCTTGCAGCTGCGCGAAAGCGGGATGCACGCGCCCGAGCGCATGACGATGTCCGTGCGGTCAAAGTGATCGATATTGCGCAGGTTGACCTGGTAGCTGCGGTGGCATTTAAAGAAGACCGCGTTTTGCTCCAAGCGGTCCTCGACGCTGCGGAACGACTCGAGTGCCTCGATATCGCGTCCGTCGCGCAGGTGGAAGACCACGTGCTTGTTGCGCGCCTCGGCATATTCGATGTCGGACAGGCGCAGGGCGTGGTAGCCAAAGGAAGTTTTGATCACGAGCTCGTCGGTTGCCGCCGGGCGCATGCTCGAAAGCTCGTCGAGTAATCGCGCCAGGCGTTCGTAAGTCACGGGCTTGAGCAGATAGTCGAAGGCGCGGACCTCGTAGGATTCCAGCGCGAACTCGGGCGACGAGGTGAGGAACACCAGGCGCACGGCGGTGTCGGCCTGGCGCAGTTCGCGTGCGGTGTCCATGCCGTTGACGAGCGGCATGATCATGTCGAGCAGAATGATGTCGGCGCGCGATGCGGCATGGCGGGCCAGCAGGTCCTCGCCGCGCGTGACGAGCGCAACATCGACCGTCGTGCCCGTCTCGGTCGACCAACGGTCGATCATCCGGTGCAGTCTATCTAGAAAAGCGACATCATCGTCGCAGGCAATAATCTTGAGCATTCTAAGCCCCCTTAGTAGTTCGATTTTGCCACATTGGGTGCGGACCGCTTGTGGGGGTGCGGACCGTTTGCGCCCCACGGCGTGCAACTCGCGCCAAGCGGTATTGCGGTGGCGAAAGATGCCTCCTGCGCCATCGAGAGCTCAGCTATCCTCAGCTTGCCAGTTCGAATATGGACCTGCCACATGATTGAATCTTTATTTCAACTTTACACCTAGGTTTACAGCTGTCTTGTCAGCTGTAAACCTAGGTGTCATACTAAAGCCCCAAGATTCGCCAAAAGAGAGGGGCCTTGATGGCACAGAGCGCGAACATGGATGCGTCGGAGCTTGCACGCGATATCGCGGCCGGCCTGGCATCGGCAACGACGGCAACGGAGCGTGCGGCACTGGTGCCCGCAGAGCTCGTCGAGGCCATTCATCAACTAAAAACCCAACGTGACGCGGTGATCCTGGCGCACTATTACGTGGCGCCCGAGGTTCAAGCCGTTGCCGATTACGTCGGCGATAGCTTCTACCTGGCAAAGCTCGCCAAAAGCCTGCCGCAGCAGACCATCGTGTTGTGCGGCGTGGAGTTTATGGGCGAGAGCGCCAAGCTGCTCAATCCCACTAAGACCGTGCTGCTGCCCGAGCCGGGCGCGGACTGTCCCATGGCGCACATGGTCAAGCGCGAGACGGTCGACGCGGCGCGCGCCGAGTACGGCGACGACCTGGCCGTGGTGTGCTACGTCAACTCCACGGTCGAGATCAAGAGCTGGAGCGACGTGTGCGTCACCAGCTCCAACGCCGTTAAGATCGTGTCCGAGCTGCCGCAGCAGCATATCCTGTTCATTCCCGACCAAAACCTGGGACGCTTCGTAGCCGAGCAGGTGCCGCAAAAGCACGTCATCCTCAACAACGGCTACTGCCCGCGCCATCACATCATCACCGTCGAGCAGATCGTCGACGCGACGGAGGCCCACCCCGACGCGCTCGTGCTGGCGCACCCCGAGTGCAAGGCCGACGTCCTGGCCGAGGCCGACTACATCGGCTCCACCGCCGGCATCATCAAGTATGCCGAGGAGTCCGACGCGAGCGAGTTCATTATCGTGACGGTCCGCGGCGTGCTCTACGAACTCGAGCGCCGCTGCCAGGGCACCGGCAAGAAGTTCTACTTCCCCGTGGTGCAGCCCACCTGCGTCAACATGGACCTCATCACGCTCGAAAAGCTCGTGCGCTGCCTGGAGACGGGTGAGGGCGAGGTGCAGATCGGCGTGTCGGACGAGGCTGCCGACCAGGCCAAACTCACGCTCGACCGCATGCTCGAGTACGCAGCACGCTAGAACAATGTTGCATGAGGGACGGTCCCTTATGCCACATTACAAGGGAGAGGATTCCTGTGGAAACCAAGCAATACCCCGATATGGAGTGCGACGTCGTCATTGCCGGCTGCGGCGTGGCGGGTCTGTACGCGGCCCTCAATCTGCCGACGAGCACGCGCGTGATCATGCTCTCCAAGGGCGCGGTCGATGAG
>UQYA01000058.1 GCA_900545165.1 uncultured Collinsella sp. | reverse complement strand
GACTGAACACATGCTCGAAATCTTGCCGAGACTTAATAGTCTTCATGCGAGATGTGTGTATCGCTGCTAGACAGTGAGACGCTTGCGGCCCTTGGCGCGACGACGGGCGAGCACGGCACGACCACCCTTAGTGGCCATACGGGCACGGAAGCCATGGGTCTTGGCACGCTTACGCTTATTAGGCTGATACGTACGCTTCATCTTAAGTTCCTCCTGCTGCATTTCGAGTGTCCGCGGGGACGCGGACGCAGATATAGACACGTGAGCTTGAAGATTGTAGGGAAATCAATGTTCAAATGTCAAGAAATCAAAGGTAAAAGGTTGCGCAGTTCACACGGTTCCCCCATAAGCACAACCGAAATTTGCGCCTCATGGCAACCTTTCACGATATTTCATCGAGTTTTCAACAGGTCATGTTGGCAATGTTGAGAACTTTTCACCCGTTTTCCAAAGTTTTCAACAAGTTTTGAAAAGTTGTCGAAAGATGAGAAACGTTGCACGGTGAGCTACTATTTGTTCGAAACCTTTTGAAAGATTGCGAGCGGCATGTCTGACGACTTTTACACCATGGTCGATTCCGGAGACCCGGCACCCGACAACGAGCACATCACCGGCGTGCGCGAAGAGCGTGCGGAAGGCGAGCAGACGACCACGCAGGCGCCAAAAGCCATGTACGCCGCGCGCATCGCCGTCTATGACGACATGCTGTCGACACCGCGGGTGATCGTCATTGATCCGCAAGATGTCCGCACATATTTGGAAGAGACGACCAACACCGTCTACCAGTGCATGAAAGAACAAGGTGGCCATATCTCGCTCATGGTCATCCGCGAGATTGTCGAAAACTTTATCCACGCACACTTTGCCGAGCCCATCATCTCGATTCTGGACGGCGGGGACACCATCCGCTTTGCTGACCAAGGACCCGGCATCGACGACAAGGAACGTGCTTTCGACTTTGGCGTTACCAGCGCAAACAGCAAGATGAAGCGCTATATCCGTGGAACCGGAGCAGGGTTTCCCATGGTGCAGGAGTATTTGGAAAACGCCGGCGGTGCCGTATCCATCGAGGACAACATGGGCAACGGCACCGTGGTTACGGTAAGCCTGAACCCTAAACGCGTGCAGGAAATCGAGCGTGCCGGCGGACGCGGCGCTGCCGTGCGGCCCGAGACGGAGCAGCCCACATATCCCCTGCCGGGAGCTTTTGCGCAGCAGCCCGTGGCAACGCAGCAGATGCAGCCCCCCGTGGGACAGATGCAGCAGCCCGGAATGCTTCCCACACAAGAACCCCAGGCGGCATCTATGTCGATGCCGCCAAACATGCCAGAGGCCATGCCGCTGGCTGATCAGGATGCAGCAGCAATGCAGCAGGCGACGGGGGCGCCGGGTGGCCAGCAAATGGGCTATCAGCCGTACCAACAGGGATATCCATATCAGCAGATGCCGCCACTGGGGTATGGCCAGCAGTTCCCGCAGCAGTACCAGCAGGGATATCAGCAGCCGTACCAGCAGATGCCGCAGCAGCAGTACAACCCCTGGGCCCAGCAGACGCCTCCGCAGCCTTACCAACAGTGGCCTCAAAGTTTTCAACAGCAAATGCCGCCGACGCAGAGTTCTCAACAACCAGCAGCTCAAATGATGTATCCTAATGCAGTAAATCAGTATGCACAGCCACAACCGGACGTGTTCGTAAGCGATCGCGGCAACGCCGCGCTGGGCTATCTGGCGCAAAATCAAGCGTGCGGCGCAACCGATCTTGCGAGGGCGTTTGGAAACTCGGCCCCCACTTGGTCACGCACGCTCAATGACTTGGCGCAGGCCGGCTTGGTCATCAAGCATGGCCAGAAATACCATCTGACCGAACTCGGCGCCGCTCGCGTGCGAGCTCAGAGCTAAAGAACGGGAGAGACAGTGGACGAGGAAGCAAGCATCATCCTGGGGGATGCCATCGCCTTTTGCCAGCGCGACGGCCAAGATGCACGCCTCATCAACATGCTGGGGCAATCGCGCGCCATAAGCCTGACCGAAGATACGCTCACGATCGAGGCCCCCTCGCGCTTTGCCATCGCGCAGCTCAAAAAGCATCAGCCGACTATTGAGGCCTATCTGGAAGAAATCGCCTTTGCACCGATTGCTCTCGACATCGTGGCACCGCAAGGCGCCGCGACGGAATCCGCTGCCGCCACGGCGCCCGCCACGGCTCCCGCTGCTTCCCCGGCGGTGCCGGCCTCCGCAGGCGATGTGCCGACAATCGAGCACCAGCACAGCGATGTTTCCCGTGAAACAATGGCACCGTTGACGAGCGCGGCGGCGACGTCAACGAACGCACCCGTCACGCACATGCCCATCGCTCACGACGCAGCGGCGGGCGCGGATTCGGGCATTGCAATCAAGAACACGCTCTCGGCCGACGATTTTCGTCGCATGATGAACCAGATGAAGGGCGGAGCGCCGACTAAATCCACGCAAGCTGCGGCCCCCGCTTCACCCATGCCAGCACCGACCGTGCCGGCCGAGCAGAATACGGATGGAGCCCCGCTCGCCGCGAACTCAAAATTTACCTTTGAGAACTTTGTCTACGGCCCCGAGAACAGCCATGCTTATCGCTCGGCACTCAAGTTTGCCGCCCTCGCGGACGAGCGCGGCACATGCACATCACTGTTCATCTACGGCAAATCGGGCCTGGGCAAGACGCACCTGCTGCTTGCCATTAAAAACGAGCTCGCCGAGAAGTCGCCCGAGATCAAGGTCAAGTATGCCAACTCCCAGGCATATCTGGACGACCTGATGACCGAGTTCGACCGTCAAAAGAAGAGCAACGCTCCCATCATGCAGGCGTACCACGGCGTGGACGTGCTCATCATCGATGACATCCAAAACATCATCGGCAAGCGCGCGAGCGTGGACTACTTTTTCCAGCTCATGGACGAGTTCATCCGCAACAACAAGAAGGTCGTCATCGCGGCAGACCGCGCCCCCAAGGACCTGAGCATGGACGAGCGTCTGACCAGCCGCTTCAACGCCGGCATGCTCTGCCTGGTCGCAGAACCCAGCTACGAGATGAAATACAAGATCTTGCAGCGCTATTACGAGAACACCATCGTCGCCGCTCCCGAGGCAGGCGACGACTCGCTGCTGGCGGCCTATGGGGGCGACGGCGGACACCTGACCGACGAGCACTTTAAACACATGGCAGAGGTGTCGGGCACCAACATCCGCGAACTCGAGAGTTTCTGCGAGCGCTGCGCCGGCGAGGCAGGCGACCGCGAGCGCGAGGGCGGGGAGCTCACCTTTGACGATATCGACGCCATCGCCAGCCAGTACTTCGACACATCGGCCAAAAAAATCAACGTGCAAACGGTTCAGTCCGTCATCGAAGAGCAGTACGGCGTGACGCACGAGGAGCTCATCGGCCCACGTCGCAACGCCAATATCGCCAAAGCACGCCACATTGCCATCTATCTGGCCATCGAAATGTGCGAGATGACGACCACGGCGGTGGGCGCCGAATTTGGCAACCGCAACCACTCGACCGTCAGCACGAGCTACAAAAAGGTCCAGAAGATGATCCAGGAAGACCGCACCGTCACCGAAGATCTCAAGTCGCTGCGCGATAAAATTACACTGCGCTCGTAGGGAAATAGAGACACCTGTTGAAAACTTGTCGAAACCACGGGCATAAGGTGTCTAAAACCCAACCCGCGGTGATGAAAAGTTTTGCGCAGGTTTTGAACGTGGAAAACCACCCCCGTTGCACACAGGTTGCTGTCGATTTTCTTTCTGGGTCTGACCTGCGTCTTTGGGAGTAATCAACAGTTTCGTCAGTGCTATTACTATTATTAAGATATTTATATCTAAAGAAAGGTATTAAAAGATGAAGTTCACCGTCAGCCAGAGCTCGCTTACACAAGCCATCGGCGTCGTTATGAAGGGTGTCGCTTCGGCATCCACCCTTCCCATCCTGTCGGGCGTGCTCGTCAAGGCGCAAGACGGCATCTTGGAATTCCAGACCTCTAACTACACCATCTCGATCCGTCATCGCATCGCGGCGCATGTCGAAGAAGAAGGCGAGATGGTTATCCCCTGTAAGATGCTCTCCAATATCACCAAGACCCTCCCCGATGCCCCGGTCACCTTTGAGCTGTCCGAGCGCCAGGTGCTGATTGGTTGCGAGAAGAGCTCGTTCCGCCTGAACACGCTCGATGCCAATGACTTCCCCGAGTTTCCGGCCTATGCCATCGAGAGCGCCGTGGAACTGCCGACCGATATCTTGTCCGAAATGGTCGGCCGCGTGTGGCGCGTCACCTCGACCGACAAGGCCCGCCCCATCCTGGGTGGCGTGCACATGAAGGTCGAGAACAACACCGTGCGCCTGGTGGCGACCGATTCCTTCCGCTTGGCCGTGTGCGATACGCAGGTCGAGACCTCAACCCTCGAGGGCTCCTTTGAACTCAACGTTCCGGCCGACGCCTTTAACGACGCGCTGAACATCATGGCCAGCCAGGCGACCATCATGATCGGGGCTACCGACACCCAGGTCGTCTTTGAGGCCGGCAACACCACCTACGTGTCGCGCCGCATCGAGGGCGTGTACCCCAACTACAAGCAGCTCATCCCCGATTCGTGCGTGACGAGCGTCAAGATCGACGTCGCCGCCTTTAACGCCGCCCTCAAGCGCGTGGCCGTTATCGCGAGCGCCAACCCCGCCGTCAAGTTCGAGATCGATGTCGAGAACGGGCAGATGGGCCTGTCCTCCATTTCCAATGACCAGGACCTTGCGCAGGAGACGATCGATGTCGAGGCCGAGGGCGAGTCGGGCACCATCGCCTTCAACTACCACTACATCTTCGGCTGCCTGAACGCCCTGTCCAAGGAGAAGGAGATCACGCTGGAGCTCAAGAGCTACTCGCAGGCGGGCATCTTCAAGTCCTACGACAAGATCAACTACCTGTACCTGGTCATGCCGGTCCGCATCTAGCGTTGCGCCATGACCATGTTCGCCCGCGATCTTTCCGTCGCGCACTACCGCAGCTTCGATAGCTATCGCCTTGCCCTAGACGACGGCGTGACGATACTTGCGGGACCCAACGCGGCGGGAAAGACCAATCTCATAGAGGCGCTGCAGCTGCTGACGAGCGGCGCCTCGTTTAGGCATCCGACCGCAGCCGAGCTCGTCCATGACGGCGTGGGCTCGTGCAAGGTCGAGCTGAGGCTCGAGGGCGACGGCCGCGTGCTTGATATGGGATTGAGCGCGGAGGACGGTAAACGCTCGTTTAGCCGCAACGGCAAGAGATGCTCTGCCGCCGGCGTGCGCGGGGTCCTGCCGAGCGTGCTGTTTTGCCCCGACCATCTGGACATGGTTAAGCGAGGCGCCAGCGTGCGCCGCGCCGCCCTCGATGACTTTGGCATGCAACTGAGCACACGCTATGCCGATCTTGCGAGCACCTATGGTCGCTGCGTGACCCAGCGTAACGCCTTGCTCAAGGGGGCCTGGTGCTGCCGCGAGATGCTCGGCGCGTGGAACGATTCGATTGCCCGCGCGGGCTCGGCCCTGCTCGTGCACCGGTTGGCCCTGCTCGACCGGCTGGCGGGCCATGTGCACACTGCCTACGGGCAAGTGGCGTCCGGTGAAGCCGCCAACGTGTCCTATGCGTCCACACTGGGGGATTTGCCCCAGGTCGAGGATCGCGAAGAGCTGAAGGGCTGGGCGTACGAGCGCATGCTGGCTGCCCTTGATGAGCACGCCGACGAGGAAATTCGCCGCGGCGTGACGTTGGTGGGACCGCATCGCGATGAGATTGAGTTTACCGTGGCGGGTCGCTCCGCCCGTTCGTTTGCCAGCCAAGGCCAGCAGCGAACGTTGGTTCTGGCCTGGAAGGTGGCGGAGGTGGCCGTGGCTCGCGATGTCCTGGGCACCGCCCCGCTGCTGCTTTTGGATGACGTGATGAGCGAACTCGACGGCGAGCGCCGCGGTGCTTTCCTGCGGCTGATCGGCGATGATATCCAGACGGTCATAACCACGACCAACCTGGGGTACTTTACCGATGACCTGCTTGGTCGAGCCAAGGTGGTGAGCATGGGTGAGACGTGCTAATTACGAGCGCGAGAGCGAAACGGTCGCCTTCAGTGGCTTTTTGAACGCAGAACGCCAGCGCATCCTGGCGGCTGCAACACCTGAGCGCCGCGCGCAGATGGAGGCTGCCGAGGAGTCGCGCGCGGTCTATCGCGCGTGGAACGCGGTGTGCTCGGGCACGCGCGAGGGGCGGCATGTGACGGGCCTGCGCTACCTGCCCGAGTCCAATGAGCTGCTGGTATATCTCGATTCGCCCTCGTGGACGCAGGAAATGACGCTGTTGCGCGAGATCATCCGCGCGCGCATGGAGCGCGCCGGTGCGCATGTGGACGGCCTGGTGTTCAAAACCACCGCGCCCGGTCATACGCCGCCCGCCGCCAAGGAGCGCCTGCGCCCGGCGACGACCGAGCGCCCGCCGGCCCCGCACGCCGACCTAAGTGAGGCCGAGCGCACCGAGATTGAGCGCCAGGTGGCGCCCATCGAAGACCAAAAACTGCGCGAGGCCCTCGAGAATGCCATGAGAGCCAGTGCCGAGTGGGCCAAGGGCGTGCAAAGCAAAAAAGAGCCTTAAATCGCATCTGGTGGCCTTGTAGAGCCAAATACCCTCATTCCCGAGGGTATTTTTTTACGATAAACTAGTAAGGCTGTACACATTTTCTTGACTGAAGGAGGACGTGTGGCAAACGAAAACGATTACGATGGCGGCGAGATTAAGATTCTCGAAGGTCTCGAGGCCGTTCGTAAGCGCCCGGGCATGTATATCGGCTCGACGAGCGCCAGCGGTCTGCATCACCTGGTGTGGGAGATCGTTGACAACTCCGTCGACGAGGCCATGGCCGGTTTCTGCACCGAGATCCAGGTGACGGTCCACGCCGACAACTCCATCACGGTCGTCGACAACGGGCGCGGCATCCCCGTCGACGAGCACCCTGTTAAAAAGATTCCGACGCTCGAGGTCGTCATGACGATCTTGCACGCCGGCGGTAAGTTCGATAACTCGGCCTATAAGGTCTCGGGCGGCCTGCACGGCGTGGGCATCTCCGTCGTCAACGCACTGTCCAAGCGCGTGGTCGTTCAGGTTCGTCGCGATGGCAACACCTACGAGATGGAGTTCTCGCGCGGCAAGACCGTCAAGAAGATGGAGGTCGTGGGCACCTCGGATTCGACGGGCACCACCGTCACCTTCTGGCCCGACGACGAGATCTTCGAGACCTGCATCTACGATTTCGATACGCTGCACAACCGTCTGCAGGAGACGGCGTTCCTCAATAAGAACCTCAAGATCGTGCTGACCGACGAACGCGAGGCGACTCCCCACGTGGAGGAGTTTTGCTACGAGGGCGGCATCATCGACTTCGTCAAGTTCCTCAACGAGGGCAAGGACGTCCCCGAGGCCTTTAAGGAGCCCATCTACATTGAGGGCAAATCGGACCCGGACGCGCCTGTGGCCAAGATGGGCGAGGTCGAGGTTTCCCTGCAGTGGAATAGCGGCTACGGCGAGAACGTCATGTCGTTTGCCAACGACATCTACACCCCCGAAGGCGGCATGCACCTTGAGGGCTTCCGTACCGCGCTCACCCGCGTGATCAACGATTACGCGCGCAAGCAGAACCTGCTCAAGGAAAAAGACGCCAACCTGACCGGCGACGATGTGCGCGAGGGCCTTTCGGCCGTTATCTCGGTCAAGCTGCCCGATCCGCAGTTTGAGGGCCAGACCAAGGCAAAGCTCGGCAGCTCCTATATGCGAGCGCTCACGCTCAAGATTGTGACCGACGGCCTTGTCGATTACCTCGAGGAGCATCCCAAGCCCGCTCGCGAGATCGTCAAGAAGGCGCAACAGGCCTGCAAGGCGCGCAATGCCGCCCGCAAGGCGCGCGAGGCGACCCGCCGCAAGAGCCTGCTCGAGACGGCGTCCCTGCCCGGTAAGCTCGCTGACTGCTCGGTGCGCGATGCCGAGCTGACCGAGCTCTTCATCGTAGAGGGCGACTCGGCAGGCGGTTCGGCCAAGGACGGCCGTCGCCGAGACATCCAGGCGATTCTGCCCCTGCGCGGCAAGATTTTGAACGTCGAACGCGTTGGTGACCATCGCGCGTTCTCGAGTGACACCATTCAGTCGCTGATTACCGCGATCGGCTGCGGCGTCACGACGAGTGCCGGCGACGGCGGCGACTTCGATATCACCAAGGCGCGCTACCACAAGATCATCATCATGACCGATGCAGACGTCGACGGTGCGCATATCCGCATCCTGCTGCTGACGTTCTTCTACAAGTACATGCGTCCGCTGATCGATGCCGGCTACGTCTATGTTGCCTGCCCGCCCATCTTTGGCATTAAGGTGCGCAACAAGATCCACTACGTGTATCCCAACGGCCGCCAGCCCGAAGACGAGATCCTGCGCGACACCATCCAGAGTCTGGGCCTGAACCCCGACGATAACGACGAGGACGGCAAGGCCAAGGACGGCAAGATTACCAAAAAGCGCAAGGGCTATACCGTCCAGCGCTACAAGGGCCTGGGCGAGATGGACCCCAAGCAGCTTGCCTCGACGACGATGGACCCCAAGACCCGCATTCTGCAGCGCGTGTCGATCGAGGACGCCGTGGTGGCGGACCGCGCCGTGCGCGAGCTGATGGGTTCCGAGGTCGGCTATCGCCGCGAGTACATCGAGAAGCATGCACATGATGCACGATTCCTTGACGCTTAAGAGGAGGTAACGTGGCAGACGATATCAACAATAACGAGGGTATGGACGAGGCCGGCGATGCCGGTATGCCCGATGATCTGAAGCGCCTGCTTGCCCGTGCTGAGCAGGGCGAGGACGGCGATCCGGACGCCTATAACCCCGATGCCGATGATGATGAGGAGGAAGACGACGACGCCGAGCTCGAGGAGAGCTTTGGCGAAGTCGATCGTGGTGCCTCGGCCGGTGAGGATATCAACGGCGGCCAGCTCCAGATTTCGGAGTTCGGTCGCGAGATGAAGCAGTCGTTCATCGAGTATTCGATGTCGGTTATCACGGCGCGCGCCCTGCCGGACGTGCGTGACGGCTTAAAGCCGGTGCACCGCCGCATCCTGTACGCGATGAACGAGAGCGGCATCTACCCCAACCGCCCGCACAAAAAGTCGGCCTGGACGGTCGGCGAAGTTATCGGTAAGTACCACCCGCACGGTGACTCTGCGGTCTACGAGGCCATGGTCCGCCTGGCGCAGTGGTTCTCCATGCGCACGCCGCTCATCGACGGTCACGGCAACTTCGGCAACATCGATGGCGACGGCGCGGCGGCCATGCGTTACACCGAGAGCCGCCTGGCCAAGCCCGCCATGGAACTGCTGCGTGACTTGCAGAAGGATACCGTCGACTGGCAGCCCAACTACGACGAATCGCTCGCCGAGCCCGTGGCACTGCCTGCGCGCTTCCCCAACCTGCTGGTCAACGGCAGCCAGGGCATCGCCGTCGGCATGGCCACCAACATCGCCCCGCATAACCTCACCGAGGCGATCGAGGCCACCTGCTACCTGATCGACAACCCCGACGCCACCGTCGACGAGCTCATGCAGATCATGCCCGGTCCGGACTTCCCCACCGGCGCCATCATCATGGGCAGCGCCGGCATTAGGCAGAGCTACGAGACCGGCCGCGGCTCCATTACCGTGCGCGCCAAGGCCCACGTGGAATCCACCAAGACCGGTCGCAGCCGCCTGGTCTTTACCGAGATCCCCTACATGGTCAACAAGGGCACCCTGCAGGAGAAGATCGCCCAGCTCGTAAACGACAAGCGCATCGAGGGCATCTCGGACATGCGCGACGAGTCCAACCAGAAGGGCATCCGTCTGGTCATCGAGCTCAAGAAGGGCGTCATTCCGCAGGTTGTCCTCAACAACCTGTATAAGTACACCTCGCTGCAGACGACCTTTGGCGCCAACAACCTGGCGCTCGTCAACGGCGTCCCCAAATGCCTGAGCCTGCGCGAGATGCTGCAGCACTACATCGACCACCAGGTCGACGTCGTCACCCGCCGCACCCGCTTTGACCTTAAGAAGGCCCAGGCGCGCGCCCATATCCTCGAGGGCTACTTGATGGCTCTCGACCATATCGACGAGGTTATCAGCATTATCCGCTCCTCGCAGACCGACTCCGAGGCAAGCGGCCGCCTGATCGAGCGCTTTGGCTTTACGCCCGAGCAGACCACGGCCATCCTCGAGATGAAGCTGCGTCGCCTGACCGGCCTGGAGCGCGACAAGATCCAAGAAGAGCTGGACGGCCTGCGCCGCGCCATCGCCTACTACGAGGACCTGCTGGCGCATGAGGAGAAGATCCTGGGCGTCATCAAGGAGGAGATGCGCGAGATCTCGAAGAAGTTTGGCGACAAACGCCGCACCGAGATCAGCCATGTCGAGAAGGACCTGGATGTCGAGGACCTCATTGCCGACGAGGACATGGTTGTGACCATTACCCACACCGGCTACGTGAAGCGTATCCCGGTGGCTGCCTACCGTGCTCAGAAGCGCGGCGGCAAGGGCGTGTCGGGCGTCAACCTTAAAGAGGACGACGTCATCGACGAGATGTTTATCGCATCTACACACGAGTATGTGCTGTTCTTCTCGAGCAAGGGCAAGGTCTACCGCCTGAAGGTGCACGAGCTGCCGGTGGGTACGCGCCAGGCGCGCGGTACCGCGATCGTCAACCTGCTGCCTTTTGAGGAAGGCGAGAAGATCGCGAGCGTCATCAGCTGCCGTGAGTTCCCCGCCGACGAGTATCTGATGTTTGCCACCAAGAGCGGCATGGTCAAGAAGACCGTGATGAGCGCCTACGACCGTAGCCGCCGTGATGGCCTGATCGCCATCAACCTGAGAGACGACGACGCGCTGCTCGCCGTGCGCCGTGTACGCGAGGGCGACAAGATCATCCTGGCCACCACTGCGGGCAAGGCGATTATGTTCCCCGAGGAGCAGGTGCGCGCCACCGGCCGCGACACTAGCGGCGTTCGCGGTATTAGTATGAAAGACGGCGTGGGCGTTTTGGGTATGGAGGTTACCAACGGCAACGGTGACCTGTTTGTCATCACCGAGCGCGGCTACGGCAAGCGCACGCCGGTCGCGGATTACCCGGAGCAAAACCGCGGCGGTCAGGGCGTCTACACTATCCAAATGACCGAGCGCAAGGGCAACCTCGCGGCCATGAAGACGGTGGGCCCGCAGCACGAGCTGTTCATCGTGACGGAAGGTGCGACGGTCATTCGCGTCAAGACCGACGAGATCAGCCAGACCGGCCGCGCCACCCAGGGCGTCAAGATGATGACCGTCGACGACAACGACCGCGTATGCGCTGTTGCCCGCATGACGGCAGCCGAAGAAAAACCCGAAGGCGAAGGCGCTGAGGCCGCAGCCGACACCGAAGAGGCCCCAGTCGACCTAGGCGACGGCAACGACATGCCAGAGGATCTCCTAGACGAGTAAGAGGCCCTAGCTGGTAAAAATCATCAGACCCCTTATATCGGCGGTCGGCGCACTGCGCGCCGACCGCTTTTTTGAAAACCTCGGGACTCGCGTTCGCCCCGGCCGCACGGCGGCATATGAAGTCGATCGCGAGTTCCGCACGAGCCAGAGAGCACTTAATGTGCTCTCTGCGCGAGCCAGGAC
>UQYA01000057.1 GCA_900545165.1 uncultured Collinsella sp. | reverse complement strand
GACGGCAGCAGCCTCGCGGGCGCCGTCTTTGAGATCCGTGCCTCGGGTGATATCGTGCGCCCCGACGGTAGCATTGCCGCGCTCGACGGTGAGACCGTCGCGACCGTCACGTCGGATGAAACTGGAGAAGCACGCGCGGACAACCTCCCGCTGGGATCTGGCACCGCACGCTACGAGGTCGTCGAGACTCAAGCGCCGACCGGCTTTTTACTCGACCGGACGCCCCATATCGTAGACCTCGCTTATGCCGACCAGAAAACACCCGTCGTAGAAGCACGGCTTAACGTATCCGACGATTACACCAAGGTTGATATCTCCAAGGTCGATGCAAGCGGTGAGCAGGAAGTGGAAGGCGCACAACTCACCTTATATGGTCCCGATAAAACCGAAATAGACTCCTGGACCTCATCCGACAAGCCGCACCGCGTCGAACATCTTGCACCCGGCACCTACTCGTTGCGCGAAATGATGTCTCCGCGGACCTATGACCTTGCCGAGGAGATAACGTTTGAAATAAAGGATACGGGAGATGTCCAACCCGTCGCGATGAAGGATGCGCCCATCGAGATCAAGGGACAGGTCGACAAGCGTCAGGAACTTGTCCAACCTATCGAAAAAGGCCTGTTGGCTAACGGCGATGGTAAAAACCGCGCCACGACGCAAACCAATAGTGATGGGCTTTTCTCCTATACCATCGATGCTCGAAACGATTCCGCTACTTGGGTTGATGAGTTTACGATTACCGATGATCTTGAGTGCGCCAAAGACGGCACGGCGAGATTCATCTCAATCGAAACCCCCGTCGCCATCGGCGACCTCAACGGTCTGTGCAACGTATGGTATCGCACGACGCCGTTGGACTCGACAGACGTCGATGAGCCGGCAAACGCGACACTTGACGATGGGCACGAAAATCCTTGGCTTGAGTCCGACGAAGTAAAAGAGAGCCTGGGTGAGGACTGTCGCCTCGTCGATTACGACGGTTGGCACCTCTGGAAGGCGGATATCTCGACCACGGAATCCACCACACTCGAGGCGAAAGAACTCGACCTTGCATCCAATACCGTCGTAACGGCCATTCGAATTGAATACGGTGCGGTAGCCGCCGACTTTACGACTCGAAGCGATGCGGATTCTTGGACCCGCGATGATCTCAAAGATGAGCACGACGACCTTGACGATGCCAAAGCAATCCTTGGTGCAGACGCTCGGGGCGCAGTCGTGCACATGCAGGCAACATCGGCTTATACGCCCCAAACCGCACTCACCAACAGCGCACGCGTCGATCTTTGTCGCAACGGCGGCGGCGATAAACTTGAGTCACATGACGAGGACTGTGTCATTCAACGCTGTACCCTACCGCAGGACCTACCGGCAACAGGACCAGTTCCCATCGCCGCTTGCATCACCGCGCTCCTGACCTCGGGTGCCGCAGCCCTATGGTTCGCTCGCCTTAGGTCGATCCCAAAGAAGCGCTAGCGCGATGAAAAAGCGGGCGAGCCAGTCCCCTGGCTCGCCCGCTTTCAATCATGTAAATCGCCGTATCTACTCTGCAGACGAAGATCCACCATCAACGATTGCTTGCTCGGACTCAGGAATCCCATCGGCGCCCGTGCTCTGTTCTTGCTCCACCTCTTCGCTGATTGCGGAGGCGGGGGTCGAGCCCTTTGCACCCACGATGTAGGCAGCCCCAAATCCTAACGCAATGGCAATCAAGGTCAAAATCACGTAGACAGGCCAATGGCGCTTAATATACGAAAACACGTTGACTCCTTAGAGCTCCGTCTACGAACGGCGGATAACCTCGGTCACGACCTCGGATACCGTAGCAATGTTCGTCGGGTTGACATTGTGGGGCAGGTCGTCCTCGGTACGAGCGCAAGCCAGACGTGTGCCGTCCACACCGGCGATGGTGAGGGCTCGGCGGCTCGCCTCGAGCGCGGCGTAGGCATCGGTCTTGGCATAGGGCATCTCGAGCGCGCCACAATCGACATGGAACGACTTGCAGACCTTGCTGACCAGGTTCATGATGCGGCGATCGCCCTTGAGCAGTTGTTGTTCGCCCTCGACCGTCACAACCGAAAGCCTACCGGCGCCGACGGATTCAAGATTGATAAAGAATACGCCGCGGAGCTTATCGCGATGCGAAGCCAAGAAGGCCTTCATGCCGGCGCCATCACAATCCGAGGCACCCGTTGCCACAAACCAGATATCGTGACCGAGCAGCTCATCATCGCCCATAGAGGCGACAGCCGAGAGCATATCTTCGGAAGAAGCGCCATCGGAAGACGTAGCGCCGCCCTTCCAGCCATCGTTATCGTCCTCGAAGTTATCCCACGAACCGATACCGCGACCGGATTTCTTGGCATCGTAATCGTCTTCGACGCCCAGCCAGTCACTCATGCTGTCCTGCTCGTTTTTCTTTTTACGACCGAACAGGCCACCCAGGCCGCGCTTACGAGACTTGGGTGCCGCCGGGGCGGGAGCCGAAATGGTCTCGATCGGCTGCGCGCCCGACGCAACGGGCATAGGAGGCGCAACGGGTGCCGATGTGGGTTCGGGACCTTGGGCGGTAGCAAAGGGGTCGTTGACTTGGGCAGAGGGATCGGGAAGGTCGAACAGCGACGTGCGAGACGCAACGTTTGCCTGCTTCATAGACGGCAGCGACGGATCGGGGACTGAAGCCAGCGGAGACGAGGAAGGTGCAGGCGACGGTGCCGACGCCGGATCGGGAACATTCATCTGCGGACGCGGCGATGCCTGGGAGGAAATCTGGGCCATAAGGGAATCGACCGTTTCGTCCTGGGTGGGAGCGACATTGGCAACCGTGGCACCGGAACCACTCGGGGTCGGCATGGTGAAAATCTGCGTGGAATAAGGCCTCGACTCATCCGTCTCGGGAGTCTCGGAAACCGCAGGCACTTCCTCCTGCTCGACCTCGGTCGAATCACCCTGATCGGCTGCCGCGTATTGCTCTTCGTCAGAGTTGGCCTCGACGGACTCGTCCTCGGCAGCATCCTGAATTTCGGCAGCATCAATGGGCTCGTCATCGTCCACCGCGTCGCCCTGTTCATCGGAAATAGGAAGGGGCTCAGCAATCGCGGTGCCCTGCTTTTCAAACGTTATCGTGGAATCGAACTTCGCGGCATCAAACGACATGGTGCTATCGACGTGCTGCTGAGCCTCGAAAGACGTTGTTGCCTCAACAACATCCGCGGACGTCGGTTGCTGGGACTCAAAGGACGTTGTAGCTTCGGCGGCGTCGACGGGCGCGGACTGCATAGCCTCGTTCTGCTCGAACTCTTGCGCCGCGTGCTCACGTGCCGCCTCGGCTGCCTGCTGCTGAGCGATAGCCTCCTGCTCGGCAGCCTCGCGTGCGGCAGCGCGCTTCTCCTCGAAATCGTCGACAAATTTCTTGCCCTTTGCAAGCGCACCCTTAAAGAAGTTGGAAGCGCTGGCGCCAATCGACGAGAACGCGGATGCAATGTCGGCATGGGGCGTTGCCGCGGGAATCTCGGCCGAGAAATCAGTATCGCTCTCGTAAGACACGCGCCTCGGCTGTTCAACGTAATCGTCGTCAGACTCGTCCGCAACGTCTTGCGCCGGCGCGGCGGGAGCCAAAACGTCCAGTCCTGCCGCGGGATCGATCGCGGACACCGCCTCGGGCTCGGCAACGGCAGCGGCAACCGCGGCAGACTCATCATCCACGGTGACAGCGGGCGCAGGTGCAGTCACGACGGGGGCAGGCTCGGGCTCAAACGTCGGCTCCTCGCCCTCCTCGTAATCGAGCGTGCAGGACTCGGGAAGCATTCCGAGCGCACGGATGGCATCCGAACCAAAGCGGATGTTGCCGGCGGCATTGCGATAGAGCTTGGGCTCGGGCTCGGCCGCGACAGGCTCCTCCACCGGCTCGGCAGCGGAAACCTCGTCATTGAACTCTTCGGCCTGGACAGCCTGATTCTGATCCTCGGGCACGATGGCGCCGATCAGCGTCTCGTCGGCAGACGCACCCTCAAAGCCCTCGATCTGCTCGTCGAAAGCCTCACCCTGTTCGGGCTCGGTTTGAGCGTCGGGAGCAATCGGCTGACCGAACTCGTCCTCGGCGCAGGTAGGCTCTTCATACTCGATGGTGTTGCCGTAGTCGTTTTGCTGCTGGGCCGCGGCATATTCCGCCGCTGCGCGCGCCATTTCCTCGGCACGGCGCTTTTGCTCCCCAAAATAGGTATCGAACGGAACATCGTCGGGAAACTCGTTTTCACCCTGGAAGGGAGCAACGTTGTCCATAACGCCGAGCATAGCGGCGACAGAAGATTTGTTGCACACCGCGCCGGACGTATAGGGAAGAATGTGGCGGTTAGAGATGATGTTTGCCGCGTTGGCAAGTGCAACGAGGGAAGCGAGGATCGCGACAATCCACAGCAGAACCTTGAGCGCGCCGGGGAGCGGCAGGATACGCAGGATGGCAACGGCAGCAGGGGCAACCGTGGCAACGGGCAACAGCTTGGCAATGAGCGCACGATACGAAGCATAGGGCTCGCGGGCGAGCAGCTCAGCACGGGGAGAGTCGTAGTGTGCGACAACGACCACCGGGCGGTTGCGCGGAGACGCGAGCGGGCCCGAGGCCTTGTGGTAGGCGATGACATTTTGGCTCACGCCCGTCTTGCCCAGGCGCGAAACCACGGGATGCCCTGTGCGCTCGAGCACGTAGAGCACGGCACCGACAATGGCCAGCAAGGTGCCGACCAAGCCGATACCGCCGCCGATGCCCATCAGCAGGGCACCGGCAAACGCAAGAATACCGGTAACGGCAAATGCCAACCTACTGGGCGCCGGGGCATTGAACTCCTGAACCTCGGGATCAAAGCCGTGGTTGCGGAAGATCTGAGCGATATCCTCGGCAGCCAAGCGCTCTTCTTCGCTGCATGCCGGCGTAATGCCGGTGTTCTGCAGCAGGTGGTTAATATAGTTCTGGGTGTTCGCCATGTGCGCTCCACATCCATAATCCGACAAATAGGCCCAATGCATGCACATTAGAACCGTATATAGTCGAAAGTATACCCCGAGCGAGCGCAAACGACCGAATTCGGCCCATCTTAACGCCCCGAGCGGACAAGGATATAGCCTAATCTCCATATCGGACTAAAATCATGACAGCAAACCACCTTCTCATGCGAGGACTCTATGACGGCAAGCGACACGACCGAGACAATTAAAAAGGGAAATTTGGAGCCCAGTTTCGATAAAACGGCTCAGCGCATCCTCAATCTTTTCTTTGTACTCAATAGCTCCCCCGAACCGCTGACGACCGAGCAGATCGTCTTGGATTCTGACCTGGGATATGGCTCGGGCAACATCGACTCGGATAAGCGCAAGTTTCGGCGCGATCGTGACAAACTGCTCGAGCGTGGCATCTTAATCAAGGAGGTTCGCCCCGCCGGCGCGCAGGAGACCGAGGAAAGCTCGTGGACAATTGACCGCGAGCACACCTTTGCAGCAGGCGGCCTCATCACCGCAGACGACGCCGATATCCTGCTCAACGCCATCGACCAGACACTAGCGGCCGGCTCATCCACTTTTGCCGCACCGCTTGCCGATATTCGATCAAAGATTGCCTACCTCACCGGTAGGACGACGGCGGACGAAGCACCGATCAGCCGCTCTCCCACCGTCGATGCGGTATGGAGCGCCTTTGCCGAGCGATGCGCGCTGCGATTTTTATATCAGAACGGACGCGGCGAGCAGAAAGAACGTACCGTCTGCGTCTACGGCATGTTCGAGCGCGAGGGCGTGGCGTACTTCTGCGGCCTCGACAACGTCACCGACGACATCAGGACATTCCGCTGCGACCGTATCGTACGCGCTTGGCGTCCTTCGAAGGCCTACGTCATCCCCGCGAACTTCAATCTCAACGACTATCTGTTCTTTGAATTCGATTTTGCCGACCGACCGCCCGTTGCAGCCACGTTCTCGTTCGCCCCTCAGACGCAGATCGATATGATCAACGGCCTCACGCGTGGGCGAGGTGAGCTCGCACACACCGATGTGGGATGGACCTGGACCGTTGACGTGCGCGACCTTGAAGCCGCCGCCTCATTTTGCATGGCCCACGCCATGGACGGCATGAGGCCCGTGGCCCCCAAATCGCTCAAGCAGGCGTGGAACCACCTCATTGAAAGGACGGTGCACGAGCATGCCCGTGCGTAAACTCACCAGCGAGCAGAGGCTCTCGCGTGCCATCGACATCATGGAGGCCCTCTACGCCGCCGGCGAGAGTGGCATGACACGAACCGAGATTTGCAGTCGCTTTGACATCACGGGGGTGTCGCTCGACGAGATTCTCGAGATCGTCTCGACGCTCGCGGACCGAGAATCGGGCGCGCGCATCATCTGCGAATGCCGCGGCGAGCGTGTGGTCCTCACCGGTGACGCCGGTCGTGTGCTACCGTTGCGCCTGAGTGCCGCCGAGGGCGCTGTGCTCAACCATGAACTTGAATCGTTGGGGATCGAGCCGCAGACGGCAGCTCGGATTCGACATGCCCTTCTACCCGAAGAGCTCGGCTATAACCAGCGCGTCTTTGACACCGTCAACCACGGGTCGCACTGGCAGCAGCTGAGCTGCGCCATTCAGGACGGCGTTCGCTGCCGCATCTCGTATCGCTCGATGGACGATGCACGGCCACGCGAGCGTCTGGTCGACCCCTTGCGCATTACGTCAAACGGCGACCAAACATACCTGATTGCCTGGGACATCGCGGTCGATGAGCAGCGCACCTATCGCATGGATAAAATCGAGGGACTCGCCTTGACGGAAGACTCCGTCGTGCCTCACGCACCGGATGTCGCATCCCTCCACGATTCCCTTGCCCGGACGCAGCGTAGCGCAAAGCTCCTGATGCCATTCGATATGGCGGAGCATCTGGACTGGGCCGGCATCACCCTAATCGAGCGCAGCGGGGCAGACACGGCAACGGTAACCGTGCATTACGGCTCCGAGCGTTGGCTACTGAGCCAGATAATCGCAGCGGGCGGAGCCATCCGCATCTTGGATGACCCCGCCCTGTCAAAGCGTCTGTGCGATATGGCAAAAACCCTCGTCTGTCCGCTTTAGCGACGCCGCTCGTGGCGTGCGCGCCACAGTTGCAGATAGTGCCCGATCTGCGCCGATTCGATGCGCTGGTAGGAGCTCGTGGGCAGCGACGTTAAGAACTTCTTTCCGTAGCCCTTCGTCACCAGGCGCGGGTCGGCCAGAATCAGCACGCCGCAATCGGTCGACGAGCGGATAAGGCGGCCGGCCGCCTGCTTGACCTCGAGCACCGCCTCGGGCAGCGAATAGCGCGCCCAAGCGCGGTCTTCGCGCAGGTTGCGCTCGCACGAGAGCGGGTCCGTGGGACTCGAGAACGGCAGCTTGGGAATGATGACGCAGCGCAGCGTCTCGCCGCTGGCGTCGAATCCCTCCCAGAAGGCCTTAAGGGCAAAAAGCGACGAGGTCGGCTCGTTGATAAACCGGTCGCGCAGGCGACGAGGAGATGAGTTGCGCTGCTGGCAGTTGAGCTCCAGACCCGCACGGGCCATCTTAGGCTCAACGCGGGCGTACAGGTCTTCCATGTCGCGCCGATTGGTGAACAGTGTGAGCACCGATCCGCCCATGGCAAGATGGGCGTCGACCAGCACGCGCTCGAGCGCTGTAAGATAGCTCTCACGATCGCGCGGATCGGGGATATCGCCCGCAACGACTACAGCCATGTTCGAATCGAAGTCGTAGCTCGAGTCCAAGTGCAGCGACGAGGATGTTGAAGCACCGATGCGATCGAGACCGACCGCGTGGTTAAAGTGTTCAAAGCTTTTGGACACCGTCATGGTCGCCGAGGCAAAGATAGCCGTGTGAACCTCGGGCAGCCACTCGGTTGCCAAGGCCTCGCCAATGTCGATGCGCTCTGCGGTCATTGACTCTCCGCCGGCACGCAGTCTGCGATTGACCTGCAGCGAATACACGTAGTGTTCATCGGTGCCGTCAATGATGAGTTTGAGGTTCTCGGCCAGCTCGTGCAGGCGGCGCGAAATATCACCCAGGTCGACAACAACCTCGGGCTTGTCGGCGGCGACGGCTTGCACCAGCGCGTCGACGCTCTTGTCAGCTTGTTCCAATGCGTCGATGGCAGTGTAGGCCGACGGTAAGAAATCATGCCAGTCGTCAGATTCGCGCAGCTCGGGGCCAATCCATAGATTGGCATTGTCATAACCCCCACGGGCACGGCGGCCGAGCTCGCGAACGCCATCGAACACGTCGGCGATTGCCATGCTCGCGCGCGCAACCGTTGACGTCGCCTTGGCAGTAAGGCCCAAATAGAGCGTAGAGCCCTCGGAGGTTGCCAAATCACGGGAGACCTGGCTTAGCGCACCGGTGCTCGAGCCACCCAGGCGCTCAAACAGAACGCGTGATTCGTCCGCCGACACCACGCGCGCCCACTGACGGCGCGCCTCGCGCTCGATAGAATGAGCCTCGTCGATTACCCAATGACGAATCGGAGGCAAAATCCTGCCCTCGGCCGCAACATTGCGGAACAGCAGGGAATGGTTGGTGACCACCACATCGGCATGCGCCGCACGACGGCGGGCGCCGTGGACCAAACATTTATCAGGGAAAAACGGGCAGAGGCGGCGAGCACACTCGCGCGAGGCCGTCGTAAAGTCGGGGCGGTTGACGCTGCGCCACCGAATGCCAAGCGAGTCGAGGTCGCCATCGGCTGATTGGCAGACGTACGCCATAATGACCGCGACCGCCGTGAGCGTGTCCGCCGGATCGCGCTTGGTGGTAATCTCGACCTGGCCTCGGCTCATGCGCTCAAGCTTGCGCAGGCACGGATAGTGGTCATAGCCCTTGAGAGCGCAAAATGACAGACCACCGTCCAGTTGCTCGGCAAGTTTTGGCAGCTCATGGTACATGAGCTGGTCTGCAAGATTGTTCGATTTGGTCGCAATACCAACCGTGATGTTGTTACGGCGTGCCGCCTCGGCAAAAGGCACCAGATAGGCCATCGATTTGCCGACGCCTGTGCCCGCCTCAATTACACGATGAGTGCCCGTGACCAGCGCATCGCGGACCTCGAGCGCCATCGCGATCTGCTCATCACGCGGCTCGTAGGTGGGGTACATGCGATTGACCAGGCCACCTGGCGCATAGTCTGCCTCAATCTCCTCACGACTCGGCATCTTGAGGACCGGTAGTTCGTCGGCGTCCACCCGATCGTCGGCGCGATCGGCCTTGAGAACGTCAGCACGAGCGGCGCTGAGAGAGAAGATAGAACCAGGGTTCTGCCCTGCCAAGAATGAGAAGATAGGACGATAGGACCAAGGCACGTCCGGATGCATGTCGGCTAGGCGCGCCATGAGGCCCTGGGGCAAGTCGGTGAGTGCCACAAGCAACACGCGCCATACGCCGCACAGGGCGTCGACGTCGGCATTGGCACGGTGTGATACCGAGTCACAGCCAAACAGATCGGCCATAAAAGACAGCTTGTGCGAGGCCAGGCGCGGTAGCGCGATGCGCGACAGCGCCAGCGAATCGATCCAAATATCGCTCACGTTGACGCCGCCTTTGACCGACTCGATAAACGAGCGGTCGAACGTGGCGTTATGTGCGATCACCGGGCAACCACCGACAAAATCGGCGAGAGCGGCGACGGCCTCAACGGCCGACGGGGCATCTGCCACGTCGGCATTTGTAATGCTCGTGAGCTCGGTAATCTCGGCGGGAATCAGCTGCTTGGGATGCACGAAGGTATCGAAACGGTCGACGATCTCGCGGCCCGAAAGACGGGCCGCCGAGATCTCGATCAGCTCATTGTCCTGCACCGAAAGACCTGTGGTCTCGGTATCGAGGACAATCACATCTTCCTCGATAAGGCCAAAGGACTGCGTTTTGGCGCGTTCGGCTAGCGTGGCATAGGAGTCGATGACAAACTGCGGCGTTCCTGACGAAACCGCGTCCTCGATTAGCATGCAATGCCCGCTCGACGAAGGCCCATACGGATTAGGCTGTCACAGACCTGCGGGAACGTTATGTCGTCGGTGTGGCGGATCTCATCCGGATACAGCGACGTATCGGTCATGCCGGGAATGGTATTGGTCTCGAGGATAACGGGGCCGTCCTCACTCACGATAAAGTCGCTGCGCGAGATACCCAGGCAACCGAGAGCCTTGTGAGCGGCACAGGCAAGCTCCTGAGCACGAGCGTAATTCTCGGGCGAAATCTGCGCCGGAATGCGATGGATGTCTGTAGGGTCGACATACTTCACGTCCAGATCGTAGAACTCGCAGTCCTTGGGCTTACGAATCTCGACAATCGGCAGAGCGCGCACGTCGTCCTCGCCGTATACGCCGACGGTGATCTCGGTGCCCTCGATACACTTCTCGACCAGCACTTTGTCGCCGTACTCAAACGCCTTGGCGATTGCCGCGGGCAGCTCGGAGGGCTCATGGACCAGGGAAATGCCATAGCTGGAACCGTTGACGGCCGGCTTCACAAAGCAGCGCTCGCCACAAACCTCGACGATATGATCGATATCGACTTCATCGCCCACCTCGAGCGCGAGGCCGGGGGCAATAGGAATGCCCGCCCTGGCGTACAGGAGCTTAGAGACCTCCTTGTCGGCACCGCAGGCGCTGGCAAGCACGCCCGAGGCCGTGTAGGGGATACCAAGGGTCTCCATGGCACCCTGCATGGCGCCATCCTCGCCGCCGGCACCGTGCATGGCGATAAACGCCACGTCAAAGCCGCCGGTCGCCATGGTTACCATAAAATCATCAGCGGCCGTGTCGAGCAGCTCCACCGAGGTGTAGCCGGCTTCCTTCAGTGCCACCACAACGTTCTTTCCCGAATTGAGCGAGATCTCGCGCTCGGCGGAATGACCGCCCGCCAAGACCGCTACGTGCATGTTCTCTAGGCTTTTACCCGGCATGGGCAGACTCCTCCTCTATAATTTCTGCAGCTGATACCATATTGTAGCGATACCCTCTACGTTTCCCCAAAATCGAAAGGCTTCCATGAATCCCAGGACTAAATCTCAGGACATTCGCGACTTGAGCCAAAACGATATTCGCGAGCTCGTGGCCGAACTTGGCCAGCCCGCCTTCCGCGCGAAGCAGCTCATCGAATGGGTCTTCGAGAAGAACGTTTGTTCGTTCGACGATATGACCAACCTTCCCAAGGCTTTCCGCGAGCAGCTTAAAGAGGCTTTTGCCTTTGACACGCCCACTGAACTCACCAAGCAAGTTTCCAAAGATGGCTCGCGCAAGTATCTGCTCGAGTACCACGACGGCGTTTCCGTCGAGACTGTCGGCATGCCCCGTCGCAACAAGCTTTCCGTCTGCGTTTCCACCCAGGCAGGCTGCGGCATGGGTTGTGCCTTTTGCGCTACCGGTCTCAACGGCCTCAAGCGCTCTCTGACCGCTCAAGAGATCGTCGACCAGGTACTTCATGTATCCAACGACTTTGGCGAGCGCTCCACGAGCGTTGTCTTCATGGGCCAGGGCGAGCCGTTTGCCAACTACGACGAGGTTCTCAAGGCGCTGCGAATCCTCAACGACCCCGACGGCATCGGTATCGGTGCTCGTCACCTCACCGTCTCTACCAGTGGCGTTATTCCCGGTATTCGCAAATTTGCCGACATCCCCGAGCAGTTCACGCTTGCTGTTTCACTGCATTCCGCCATCCAGTCGACGCGCAATAAGCTCATGCCCGGTGTTAAGA
>UQYA01000056.1 GCA_900545165.1 uncultured Collinsella sp. | reverse complement strand
GACGATGGACCGTGTCGAGATCCTGCGAACGCTGCGCGAGGGAAAGATTGATGTTCTCGTTGGCATCAACCTGCTCCGTGAGGGTCTAGACCTTCCTGAGGTCTCGCTGGTGGCAATTCTCGACGCTGACAAGGAAGGCTTCTTGCGCAACCGCCGTTCGTTGATTCAGACGATTGGTCGTGCGGCCCGTAATGCCGACGGCGAGGTTATCATGTATGCAGACGTTGTGACCGATTCGATGAAAGAAGCCATCGAGGAGACGCAACGCCGTCGCGAGATTCAGATGGCATATAACGAAGAGCATGGCATTGTGCCCAAGACGGTCCGCAAGGCCATTAACGACATTTCGAGCTTTATTGCCGAGGCCGAAAAGACTGTGGGCTCGAAGGGACGCTCGAAGGGCGACTCTCTGGGCCATGGTGCGTTCTACACGCCCGATGAAAACGGCGAGGGCGCCGCGCCGGAGACGGCGGCACCCGAGCAGACGCTTGCCGAGCAACTGGAAGGGCTACCGCATGACGAGCTCGTGCGGATTGTCGAGACCATGGAGGAAGACATGCGTAATGCTTCCGCCGCCATGGACTTTGAGGAGGCGGCACGTCTGCGCGATGCCGTCGTTCAGATTCGGGCGATGCTCGAGGGCGCATCTGAGGACGAAACGATTGAGCGCCTACGTTTGCAGGCCCGTAAGGGTTCTACGTTCGCTTCGGGCAGAAAACGCCAGGGCGCGCGATTTAAGAAATAGGGTACAGGCCCCGAGCTTCTCGTTGAGCTTGGGGCCTGTGTCTTTAGCACGCTAGAGGTCGGCGATTAGGGCCTCGGCGCACCGGATGCCATCGGTGGCGGCGCTCATGATGCCGCCGGCATATCCTGCTCCTTCGCCACAAGGGTAGAGGCCTGGGGTCGCCACGGCATGACACGCGCGATCTCGGGTGACGGTGACCGGGGAGCTCGAACGTGTCTCCACGCCGGTAAGCACGGCATCGGGGCGGTCGTAGCCCCGTAGCTTTTTCCCGAGCAGGGGAATTCCCAGGCGAAGCGACTCGACGATATGCTGCGGCAGGGCCTCGTCAATTGCCGTCCAAGTCACACCGAGCGGATAAGTGGGTTTAATTTTTCCACATGCCGCGCTGGGACGTTTTGCAAGGAAATCGCCGACGAGCTGTGCCGGTGCATTCCAGTTAGAGCCGCCTAGGCGATAGGCGGCCTGCTCACAGGTGCGCTGGAGTTCAACGCCTGCGAGCGGATCGTCGGTGGGAAGGTCGTCGGGCGTGACGTTAACGAGCAGGGCGGCATTTGCATTGCGTCCGTTACGGGCATTGAGGCTGGCCCCGTTGACGCACAGGTGGCCCGGCTCGGAAGAGGCGGCGACAACCTGCCCGCCGGGGCACATGCAAAACGAGAACACGCTGCGCTCGTTGGGAAGATGGGCGACGAGCTTGTAGGGGGCTGCTCCGAGGGCAGGATGCCCCGCCGAAGAGCCATATTGGGCTCGATCGATATCGAGCTGCGGGTGCTCGATGCGTACGCCCATGGCAAAGGTTTTTTGCGCGAGGGCTACGCCATGGTCCTTGAGGAGCTCGAATACGTCGCGGGCGGAATGGCCGCAGGCAAGGATAAGGTGCTTCGTGGCGATTTGCTCAGTCGCGGCATGTTGAGACGCCTGGACATCGACGCCGGTGATGGCGCCGGACGCGTCGGCGCGAATGTCAACGAGCTTTGTTCGATAGCGAACGACACCTCCGAGCCGTTCGATGCGCTGGGAAATATTGGTGACAACAGTGGGAAGGATGTCGGAACCAATATGCGGCTTGGCATCCCACAGAATGTCTCGGGGTGCGCCCGCTTCGACGAAGGTGTCCAGGATAAGGCGATGGGCGGGATTTTTGGTTCCCGTATTGAGCTTGCCATCCGAGAAAGTACCCGCACCGCCCAAGCCAAACTGGATATTGCTCTCGGGGTCGAGGATGCGCTCCTTTAGAAAGAGATCGATCGCATGCGAGCGGCGAAATGCTGGGTCGCCGCGCTCGATGAGCAAGGGCTTAAGACCCGCTTCGGCAAGGGTGAGTGCAGCGAAAAGGCCAGCGCATCCGGCGCCGACAACGACAGGGCGTTCTTGAGGTGCGTCGGAGACGGGGGAGGGGAATGAGGGCCCATCGTCCTCTATCGCGCGTACGCGCGAGCGGTCACGCTCGGCGACGCTGTCGACCGCTTCTCGCTCGAGGTGGGGACTAGTCAGCTCAACACGAAAACTCAGGATAAAATGGACGTCTCGTTTTTTGCGAGCGTCGATTGACTTGCGGTGGAGCTCGATGGACTTGATCTCGGAGTCCTTGCAACGTAGGACGCGCTTGGCGACTCGCTTGCCAACAATGAGGCAGGCATTTTCATCGCCGGCTTCATCGAGCGAAGCGTTGACTTGGGTGATTTCGATCATCGAGGTCTCCTTAGAGGCAAGAAAGAGGCCGTCCGGTATCCCAGACGGCCCGAATGCGTTTTTGATTATAGACTGCGCGGCTACAGGCTGCTTGCAGCGCGAATGCCCGAGAGCCATGCCCACGCAAGGTTAAAGCCTCCGCAATCGGCGTCGATGTCGAGCGCTTCGCCACAGACGTAAAGCGGGGCGTCGACAACGCTGCGCGCGCGTAGACTGGGTGTTGAGATACTCTCGACAGATGCGCCACCACGCGTGACCTGCGCCGAGCGCTCCTCGGCTGTTCCCTCGACGAGCAACTTAAAGTGCTTGAGGATCGAGACCAGGTGGATGACATCGTTGGAGCCTGGATGGCACTGCTCGAACGCCGTGCAGACGACGCGGGAGAGTTGCGGGGCGAGCATGCCGTCGAGCCAACGGGGATCGCGGGGCGAAAAGCCGCCGAGCAGCTCAACGCGCCGGTTGAGCATATCGAGCAGCTCGTCTTTGGAGAGGTCGGGGAAAACGTCGAGCAGGATCGTATCACCGCGCTGGATACGACGGGAGAGGTTGAAGACAGCGACGCCCGAGATGCCGAAGGCTCGAAACAGTACTTCACCGTCTTCGTGCCAGAGCTCACTATGGTTACGGGTGAGCGTCAAGCGGGCGCGGACGCGCAGACCATCCAACGTCTTGAGTGCCGCCCGATCGCCGACGACCGTTGCCGATACGGGGCAGAGGATGGGGCGCAGCGAAGTGAGGGGGAGGCGAAACGTATCGGCGATACCGGTGGGGTTGCCGCCCGTGGCGATAATTACGGCATGTGCCTGCAGGGCCTCGTTCTTGCGAGGGACATCGGCGAGCGCTTTCCGAAGCGAGCGGAGCTCCGATTTTCGGTCGTCGTGCTTTTTTGCCTTGAGCGCCCGCGCTGGACGGTCTATTTGGAGTGCCCAGCCTTCGGAAGCTTTGTGTGCCGAGGCAACGTTGGCTCCGCAGATTAAGGTGATACCCAGGCGGTCGCAAACATTGAGAAGCGCGTCGCGCACCGATTCGGCGCGAAGGGAGCGCGGGTACAGCCGGCCTTCCTCGGAGGTTGTCATGATGCCCAGCGAGGAGAAGAAACCCATAAGCTCTTGTTCGGGCTGGGGGCCCATGACGGATTCGACGAATGCGGGGTGGTTATACCGCTGAGGATCAATCGATTCGTTGGAGAGGTTGCAGCGGCCGTTACCGGTCGCAAGGAGCTTAAGGCCGCAGGCGACATCGCGCTCAACGATGCAGACGCTTTTGCCAGCGCGTGCGGCCGTAATGGCGGCGGCGAGGCCTGAAGCCCCGCCGCCGATTACCAGGACGTCATAGAAGGCGCTCGTGTTCACTTAGGCCTCGTCGGTCTCGTGCGGGGTAATAGCCTCGACGGCAGAGACTGCCTTGGGCAACATGCCATCGGGCAGCGCGGTCTCGACCTCGCCCTTATCGCAGGCCTCGGCGAGTGCCGGATTAATGGGAAGCTGGCCCAAGATGTCGAGGCTATAGCGCTCTGCGACCTCGGGGAGCTTGCTCTTGCCAAAGACCTCGATCTTCTTGCCGCAGTCGGGGCACTCGATATAGCTCATGTTCTCGACGATGCCCAGAATGGGGACGTTCATCTTCTCGGCCATGTTGACCGCCTTGGCGACGATCATCGAGACCAGATCCTGCGGGCTCGTGACGATGACGATGCCGTCGACGGGCAGCGACTGGAAGACGGTGAGCGCGACATCGCCTGTTCCCGGAGGCATGTCGACCAGCAGATAGTCGATGGGGCCCCACGAGGTCTCGCTCCAGAACTGCCTAATGGCGCCTGCGATGACCGGACCGCGCCAAAGGACGGGGTCGGTCTCGTTTTGGAGCAGAAGGTTGGAGCTCATGACCTTGACGCCGTGCTCGGAGATTTCGGGCAGCATGAGGTTGCCAAGGGCATGGACGTGGCGTCCGCTCATGCCGAACATCTTGGGGATAGAGGGACCGGTGATGTCGGCATCGAGGACGCCGACCTTGTGGCCGTGACGGGCAAGCTCGGTGGCGATGGCACCGGTGACAAACGACTTGCCGACACCGCCCTTGCCGGAAAGTACGGCGATGACGCGTTTGACCTCGGACAGCGTGTTCTCCTCAAATTGCGACGGCGACGTTTGTCCGCCGGCGGCCTGTGCGTGCTCGCAACCCATGTATGACTCCTTTGTATATGTTGGGGCCGGGGCCCCGTGATGTGACACGAGCGTCATTGTACCCTCGTTTGCGAGCGGGAGTCATTTGCGATGCATTTGGGCCGAGCGTGCTTGCAATACGATGGGTCCAAGCGAACGGGCGGGCTTACTGAACTTTGCTGGCGAACTCGAGATATTGCATGCGCTGAAGCTTGTCGATCGTCGAGGTGTATGGGCTGTCTTCAGATTCCAAGTCGTAGCGCAGCCCGTCGGCACCGAGATAGCCGGCGACATTGATGGTGGGCACATCTGACCTTGTTGCAAGCAGGGCCTTTTGATAGTCGGTGAGCGGGGCGCCGATCTTATTAAGGGTAATGGCTGCAATCTCGTTTGCCCCGACGGTGTCGTAGACGTTGAGCTCGGTATTGCCGGCGATTTCATAGTTAGCCCAGACGAAATAGGTTGACTGATAGACACGGAAAGCGTGGCTTGCTGTATCTTCCTGAGGGTACAGCTCGTCGTTGAGAGTCGTTGCGGCGCTCGGCTGATGGTCGCCAAAAAAGACAAGAACAACCGGTCTGCCGATATTGCGGAGCTCGTTGATAAAGTACTCGAGGTCCCGGTCGGATGCGTTGATGCAGGTGAGATAGGTGTTGAGCGCGCTATTGGCGCCCTCGCTGGCTCCCTCGACCCAATAGTTTGTCAGCTCTTCGGCGGGAACGGTGCCGACATCGTATCCGCCATGGTTTTGCATCGTGACATCGAAGATGAACTGCGGAGCGTCGTCGGTCCTCAGCAGGTCGAGTATCTTGTCATAGGTGGCGTAGTCGCATACGCCGGCATGGTAACAGGGCGCACCTTCGAAATCGCCGATCGAAAGAAAGTCTCCAAAGCCCAGCTGCTGATAGATTTTATCTCGATGGTAGTTGACGGGGTTTTGCGGGTGCATAGCGGTAGCGGTATACCCAAGCTCCTTAAGGTCCTTTGCCAGACTGTTGACACCATTCATCTGATATAGCTGATAGGGGATTTTGCCTAATCCGACAAAGGCCGTTGTCGCTCCGGTCAAAAATTCGAATTCGGAGTTCGCCGTTCCGCCACCGGCGACCGAAGCGAGCATGGTGCCGCGAACAAGTGTGTCGGGAAGCGAGTTGTAGAATGCGGGGCCGGTGTACCCGGCCGCCTGGAGCTGCTCAAAGCACGAAAGGTCGCTAAAACTCTCGTTCATGACGGCAACAATCGTCGGCTTGATTTCATTGAACTGGGCAACGGCCGCCGCGCGCTGCTCGCTCGAGCCATACGTGCTGTCGTAGGTGGCGGAGAGCTCCTGCTCGATGCTCTGCGCCTCATCGGGCGTATAGTCTTCGGGCTTCTCAATGGGCAACTCGTTGACCATTTCGGTGAACGAAGTGATAAAACCCTGAGACGCATACGTGGTGATGGGCTGCCAACGGTCAAATCCAAAATTCAGCGCCTGCTCCAAGTCGATGCTGGAAAAGCCCGAGAGCCCCACAACGGTCACTAGCAGAAAAGCGCAGAGGTTAGCGGCGATTGCGGGGAAGACATGGGTGGGCGTACGGAGCTTTCTCGGTCGGATAAGCGAAAGAAGCCCCAGGGAAATCTCCAGCAGGGCGAGAGAGGTTACGATTCCGGCGGTAAAGGTAAACTCGTATCCCTCGCTCACTTCCATTGCGGTGCCAAGGGCCAAGATATCGCTTGGCAGGATGGCCTCGCCTTTAAACGTTATGACGAAGTGCTCGGCAATGCCAAGGATGCAACAGGCGACGGGCACGAGGGCCATGACGCCTCCATGACGCTGTCCCAGCAAATAAAGGGAGAGCAGAACCGTCGCGAGCAGCCCGACGGAAAACCCGAATGAGTTGGCGGGAATGCGATAGAACGTTTCGTTACAGGCAATTTCGAGTGAAACGAACGAGAGCGCTGAAACAGCGGCGATGACAAGGATGTCACGGCAAATACAGGCAACCGTTCCCGTCGCAAGATCGGTTTGGTCGATAAGTCCCGAAACCAAGGGCTCGACAAGAAGTATGACGGCGGTAGCACCGAGCGCCGAATAAGAAAGGACCCATAGGGAATTGTCCTCATTTACGAGCAATTGATTCGTAATCCATGCAGCTACCATGCCGAGCGGGATGAGGAGCGTCGCGCACCAAAAGACGCGGGCAATGGGCGGCTTTTCATTGTGTTTGATTGAAAAATATACGCGCACCACGACGATGGCCACGATAAGGACGGCGATGAATATGGGCAGATTGGCCATGTCGCTCGAAGTGATTTCAAGGGGGATATCTTCGGTCATGGACGTTCCTCTGTTACAGCAAATTAAGTTCAGTATTAGATTACCGTAACCTTTCCACGGCATTTCGAGAAACAAAGCACCCGATACGCAAAGCTAAAGGTCTGCGAATCTTGTATTACGAACATCTGTGCGCGTCGAGTGCGCTAAACTCATCGGCAGTATGATTCGATGCAATAGGAGGCAAGGAGCTTCCATGTCTGATTCTTCTATCGTTATTCGCGGCGCTCGTGAGCACAACCTCCGTGATATCGATGTTTCCATTCCGCGTGACCAACTCGTGGTCATTACCGGTCTTTCTGGCTCGGGCAAGAGCTCGCTGGCATTTGACACTATCTATGCCGAGGGCCAGCGTCGATACGTCGAGAGCCTTTCGAGCTATGCGCGCCAGTTCTTGGGCCAGATGGACAAACCCGACTTGGATTCAATCGACGGCCTTTCGCCGGCGGTGTCGATCGACCAAAAGACGACGTCTAAAAACCCTCGCTCGACGGTTGGCACCGTAACCGAGATTTATGACTATCTGCGCCTGCTGTTCGCTCGTGTGGGCACCCCGCACTGTCCCGAATGCGGCCGCGTCATTGAGCGCCAGACGACCGACCAGGTTGCCGACAAGGTCTTGGCGGCGGGGGAGGGCCGCCGCGCGTTTGTGCTGGCACCGGTGGTGCGCGGGCGAAAAGGCGAGTACACCAAACTGTTTGAGGATCTTCGCGCCGAGGGCTTTAGCCGCGTGCGCGTTGACGGCGAAGTGCGCTCGCTTGACGATCCGATCGATCTGGACAAGAAGTTCAAGCACGATATCGAGGTCGTGGTCGATCGCATCGTGATCCGTGAGAATTCTCTGGGCCGTATCGCCGAGTCTGTTGAGCAGGCGACCGCGCTGGCTCACGGCAATGTAAACGTGTACATGCTGCCCGATCGTGATGCTCCCGAGGGGACCGAGGGCGAGCTGCTGGAGTATTCGTTGGCCTTGGCGTGCCCGGAGCATGGACACTCCATTGACGATCTTCAGCCGCGTGATTTTTCGTTCAACGCTCCCTATGGCGCATGTCCTGAGTGCGACGGCCTGGGCTTTAAGAAAATCGTTGATGCCGAGGCGCTGATCGAGGACCCCTCGAAGTCCATTGCCGACGGAGTCTTTGGTAGCCTGTTTGGCAATTCGAACTACTATCCGCAGATTTTTGCTGCGGTCTGCAAACACTTTAAGGTGAGCACCGATACGCCGTGGGAGGACTTGCCCCCTCGCGTGCGTCGTGCATTCTTGGATGGCCTGGGCGATACGAAGATCTCGGTCGACTACCAAAAGCTCGACGGACGTCGCAGCCAGTGGGATACCAAGTTTTCGGGCGTTCGCAACATCCTGTACGAACGCTATACCGAGACGACGAACGAGAACACCAAGGCGCGCTTGGAGAAGTACATTCGCGAGGAACCGTGCTCGAGCTGCCACGGCGCTCGTTTGCGCCCTGAGATGCTCGCCGTCACCGTGGGCGGCAAGTCCATTTACGAGGTCTGCTGCCTGTCGTGCCGTGAGTCGCTCGAGTTTTTTGAGGGCCTGGAGCTCACCGAGCGCCAACAGTTTATCGGCGGGCGCATCGTCAAGGAAATCCTGGAGCGCCTGCGTTTTCTGGTCGATGTTGGACTCGACTATCTGACGCTCGATCGTGCCTCGGCGACGCTTTCTGGTGGCGAGGCGCAGCGTATTCGCCTGGCAACGCAGATCGGCGCGGGTCTCATGGGCGTGCTCTATATTCTGGACGAGCCCTCGATCGGTCTTCATCAGCGTGACAACGAGCGCCTGATCAAGACGCTCGAGCGCCTGCGCGATATCGGCAATACCGTTATCGTCGTCGAACACGACGAGGATACAATCCGTGCCGCCGACTACGTGATCGACATGGGGCCCGGCGCCGGCGTCAACGGCGGGCACGTAGTCGCGGCGGGAACGCCTGCCGATATCATGGCGTGTCCTGAGTCGATGACGGGCGCTTATCTGACCGGCAAACGAATGATTCGGGTGCCTGATGAACGGCGCAAGCCCGGTCGCGGCTGCCTTAAAATTACGGGCGCTCGAGCCAACAACCTCAAAAACGTTACTGCCAAGATCGAGTTTGGTACGCTTACGGTTGTTACCGGCGTGTCGGGATCGGGCAAGAGCTCCCTGGTTACCGACACCATTGCGCCTGCCCTTACGAATGCCATTCACCGTTCGACGCGCCCCGTGGGTCCGTATAAGAAAATCGAGGGCATCGAGTGTATCGATAAGGTTATCGATATCGACCAGTCGCCGATTGGCCGCACGCCGCGTTCCAACCCTGCTACCTATATCGGCCTGTGGGATGATCTTCGCGCGCTGTTTGCGAGTACGCCGGAGTCGAAGGCGCGCGGCTACTCGCCGGGTCGTTTCTCCTTTAATGTGAGTGGCGGGCGCTGCGAGGCGTGCAAGGGCGACGGGCAGATCAAGATCGAGATGCACTTCCTTCCCGATATCTACGTTCCCTGCGAAGTTTGCGGCGGTAAACGCTACAACCGCGAGACACTCGAGGTCACCTACCGTGGCAAGACTATCTCGGACGTGCTCGACATGAGCGTCACCGAGGCGCTGGCCTTCTTTGGGAATATCCCGCAGATTAAGCGCAAGCTCCAGACGCTGTACGATGTAGGCTTGGGCTACGTGAGCCTGGGCCAGCCCGCTACGACGCTCTCGGGCGGCGAGGCGCAGCGTGTGAAGCTCGCCAAGGAGCTTCATCGACGCCAGACGGGCAAGACGTTCTATATTTTGGACGAGCCGACGACCGGTCTTCATTTTGAGGACGTCCGCCAGCTGCTCGATGTGCTGCAGCGCTTGGTCGATGCGGGCAACACGGTGCTGGTGATTGAGCACAACCTTGATGTCATCAAGGTTGCCGACCGCCTGATCGATATGGGTCCCGAGGGCGGTAACGGCGGCGGAACCGTCGTGGTTTCGGGCACACCGGAGCAGGTTGCGGACTGTCCGCAGAGTTATACGGGCAAGTTTTTGGCGCCGTTGCTCAGGCGTGACCGGGAGCGTCAGGCTCAACTTGATGCTCAATAAATAGGCGATTCAGTTTATGGGCGCCATCGACTCCTCGTGATTCGATGGCGCTTGCTGTGCCGAAGTGACGTATGCAGCCGAATTGGACATATACTTAATCCTTGCGTCCGAATGCGAGGGAAAGGATATGTCATGGCAAAGGCTGTAAAGACGCCAAAAACCAATGCGATGCGCGAGCTGGAAAGCGCCGGCATTTCCTATGTTCTACATACGTACGAAGACGATGGTGATGAGTCGGTGGGCCTGGGGGTCGCGATTTCGGAGCAGCTTGGCGAGGAGCCCGGTCAAGGATTTAAGACCTTGGTCTGCGTGACGCCGTCCAACGACTATGTCGTGTGCTGCATCCCTGTTGCCGATGAGCTCGATCTAAAGTCCGCCGCGCGTGCCGCGGGGGAGAAGTCCTTGGTCATGATGCATGTGAAGGATTTGCTTGCGGCGACTGGCTACGTTCGCGGCGGCTGCAGCCCGGTCGGTATGAAAAAACGCTACCGGACGCTCATTGATGAGACGTGTGTCCTTTGGGATACCATTTTTATTTCGGGAGGCAAGCGTGGTTATCAGCTCGAGCTTGCACCCGATGATTTAATTGCATTTTGCGGGGCGACGGTTGCCGCGATTACGAGAGAGGACTGAGCGATGCCGCAGGAAGAATTGAAGCGCGGAGCTCATTTTGCAAAAGAATCTGCGCCTCAGACACCCACGTCCGAAGCTTCTTCGTCGCGAGATGACACTGACGACATGGGCTCGTCGGACTACTCCACGGTTGGTCGTTCCGCCGGGCTTATGACCATCCTGACCATCGTGTCTCGCGTCACCGGTTTTATCCGCACGTGGGCAATGGCGGCCGCTATCGGCATGTCGCTACTCTCGTCCTCCTATCAGGTCGCCAACAACCTGCCCAATATGCTCTACGAACTCGTGATGGGTGGCATGCTCGTGACGGCGTTTTTGCCCGTGTACATGGGCGTGAGGCGTGAGCAGGGTCGCGAGGCCTCGAACGAGTACGTGGGCAACCTGCTCGGCATTCTGCTTTTGGTGCTGGGTGGCATTTCGTTGCTGGGGACCGTGTTCGCCCCGGGCTTTATCTGGACACAATCGTTCCTTTCGGGTGATGGCGGCAGCATGGATACCGCTGCGTTCATGTTCCGTTTCTTTGCCATCCAGATTCTGTTTTATGGTTTGGGTTCGGTGTTCTCGGGCGTTCTCAACGCACACCGCGACTACTTCTGGTCGACGTTTGCCCCGGTCCTCAACAATGTGATCGTCATTGCGAGCTTTATGGGTTTTGCGCCCGTGTCCGCACAGTTTGGTGAACGTGCCGGCATCATCTTGATTGCGGCCGGTACGACCCTCGGTGTCTTTGTTCAGATGGCATGTCAGATCCCCGCGCTTGGCAAGCACGGCGTGCATCCCCATATCCATATCGACTTTAAGGACCCCGCGCTGCGCCAGACGATTGCGCTCGGTATCCCGACGCTGCTCGCTACGGTGTGCATGTTTGTCTCGACTTCTATCACCAACGCTGCCGCGCTGGTGGTCCAGCCCGAGACTGGTCCTTCCGTCATCGCCTATGCGCGCCTGTGGTACACGCTGCCCTACGCGCTGATTGCCGCCTCGCTTTCGACGGCGCTCTATACCGAGCTCTCTCACGACGCACAGGAGAAGGATTACGACAGCGTTCGCACGGGCATTTCGCGTGGCGTCGCCCAGATGCTGTTCTTCCTGATTCCGTTCGCGCTGTACCTGATTGTCTTCGCGCGTCCGCTCAACATGATTTACTGTGCCGGCAAGTTTGATGAGTCCGGCGTGGCGCTGGTGTCCGAGTTCCTTGTCTACCTCGCGTTCTCGCTGCCGCTCTACGGCGTGGTCGTGTTGATGCAGAAGAGCTTCTCTGCCTTGCTCGACATGAAGCCCTATAGCCGCTATTGCCTGTATTCTGCCATCGGCCAGGCCGGCTCGGTTCTGCTGTTTGGCGTTGTGCTGGGCTTCGGTATGCCGGCAATCGCGCTTTCGTATGTTGTCGACTACGTGATCTTGGTCGGCTGTTCGCTGTGGTGGCTGCGTCGTCGCCTGCGTGGCCTTCAGGTCAAATCTATCCTGCATGGCGGTTTCTTTGGCCTTTTGCTCGGTGGCCTAGGTGCTGCCGCAGGCGCCGGCGTCATGTGGGTGCTTGAACACTTTGTCGGGGCACTTGGCGGCTCGATTCTGATTACTCTTGGCTACGTTTGCGTTGCGGGTGTCGTCTCGCTTGCTGTTACCTTTGGCCTTGCCGTCGTCCTTAAGATGCCTGAGGTCTCGGCGCTGCTTCGTCGCAAGTAGGTGCGTGTGGCCGGTCACGACAACATTCCAACGCTTGCCGAGCAGGTTTCGCGCGTTCCCACACAGCCCGGATGCTACCTTTGGAAGGATGCCAAGGGCGATGTCATCTACG
>UQYA01000055.1 GCA_900545165.1 uncultured Collinsella sp. | reverse complement strand
AGCAACGAACTTCTCGAAGTACTTGATGGTGCGGACCATCTGAGAGGTGTAGGAGTTCTCGTTGTCGTACCAAGAGGTGACCTGAACGAGGGTCTGGCCGTTGCCGAGGTCAGAGCACATGGTCTGAGTGGCGTCGAAGATGGAGCCGTGGGTCTCGCCGACGATGTCGCGGGAGACGATCTGGTCCTCGTTGTAGGCGAAGGTCTCGGGGATGGTCTCGGCGTAGGCCTTCATGGCAGCGTTGACCTCGTCGACGGTGACCTTCTTGTCAACGACGGCGTAGAGGTTGGTCAGCGAGCCGGTCGGCGTCGGGACGCGCTGGGCGGCACCGATGAGCTTGCCGTTGAGCTCGGGGAGAACCAGGCCGATGGCCTTGGCAGCGCCCGTGGTGTTCGGGACGATGTTCTCGGAGCAGGCGCGGGAGCGACGGAAGTTGCCCTTGCGCTGCGGGCCGTCGAGCGGCATCTGATCGCCGGTGAAGGCGTGGATGGTGGTCATGATGCCGGACACGATGGGAGCGAAGTCGTTCAGACCCTTGGCCATCGGGGCGAGGCAGTTGGTGGTGCAGGAAGCAGCGGAGATGATGTTGTCCTCAGCGGTCAGCGTCTCATGGTTGACGTTGTACACGATGGTGGGCAGATCGCTGCCGGCCGGAGCGGAGATGACGACCTTCTTGGCGCCAGCGTTGATGTGGGCCTGAGCCTTAGCCTTGCTGGTGTAGAAGCCGGTGCACTCGAGAACGACGTCGACGTCAAGGTCGCCCCAAGGCAGGTTGTTAGCGTCGGCCTCCTTGTAGATCTTGATCTCCTTGCCGTCAACGGTGATGGAATCCTCGCCAGCAACGACCTCGTGATCGCGAGCGTAGTTGCCCTGCGTGGAGTCGTACTTCAGCAGGTAAGCGAGCATATCGGGAGAGGTGAGGTCGTTGATAGCGACGATCTCGGAGCCCTCATGACCGAACATCTGACGGAAAGCCAGACGACCGATGCGACCGAAGCCGTTAATAGCAACCTTTACTGCCATTGTGTCTCCTTTCGTAAGGCCCCCGCGAGCTACAGCGCCCGCCGTTGAGGCCCACAAACTAACCACTCGCCTAATATACCTTTTTTTTGACTTGAATTTCACGAGAATGCTCGAAATTGAAAATCAAATTTGGGTTAAAACGTTTTAAAGAATAAAATAGCAGCTAAATCCATATATAAGTCGATACTTTAAACTACCTGTTTGCTTCAATGAGCTTTTCAAGCCGTAAAACACGATGGTAGAGGGCCGACTTCGACAAGGGAGGGTCAGCCATCTCCCCTAAATCACGCAGCGACAGATCGGGATAACGCTCGCGCAGGTCGCAAAAGACCGCCAAGGCATCCGGAAGCGCATCGCGAAGGCCACGCTGCTCGAGCTCATCGATAAGCGCAAGCTGATGTTGGGCGGCACCGGCACTTCTGGTCTGGTTGGCGAGCTCGGCGTTCACGCGACGGTTCACATCGTTCTTAACCAACTTGACCGCGCGCGCCTCCTCAATCTCGGCAACGCTGCGCTTGGCACCAATCAGCTTTAATAGATGCTCGATTTCCTCGGCGCTCTTAATGTACACGGCATATGACCCCCGCCGTGCATTAACACGCGCATGGACCCCAATCTGCTCCAACAGATCGCAGAGCCCCTTGGCATATTGCTCGCCCTGCACAGCGATCTCCAAATGAAAATCGCCGCGTGGATCGGCCACGAAGCCGCCCGCGATGAGCGCGCCGCGGATATAGGCAAGTCTACAGCAAGGACGGGCGACAATGTGACGCGGCACACCTGCGACGAGCCCTCCCCTACGGTCGAGAATGCCCAGCAGCACCAGAGCCTTATCCAAATCGGGCTGATCAGGCAAGGTGATGAGGTAGTTTCGAACCTTATGCAATACAGATTTACGGACGGTGAACTCCGTTTTGAGCTTAAGGATACGATGCGTCAGCGTGATCATCGTGCGCGCGACGGCTCCCGTCTCAGTCGCAACCGTCAAACGATACCGCCCAGAGCCGGCAAGCGAGAGCGTACCGCTCACGCGCGTGAGGGCGGCAAGCGTCGACAAGTCGCAGTATTCACATTCGGGTTCGCAGCGCGCAAGCTCGTCGCGCACCTCAGCGGTAAACGACATGCAGGCCTATGCCTTCGTGTTGGCGCGCGACAGGTCGCGGTGGGAGATGCTCACATGATACTGAGCGCCTTCCAGGTAACGGGCCGTGGCCTCGGCAATGGCAACGCTGCGGTGCTGGCCGCCCGTGCAGCCGATGGCGATAGAAAGCTGCGGCTTGCCCTCCGCGATATAGCCCGGCATCACCGTATCGAGCAGCTGTGTCCAAGCCTTCCAAAACTCCTGCGTCTTGGGATGATCCAGAACAAAATCGGAGACCTTTTTATCGAGACCGGTCATCGTGCGCATCTCGGGATCGTAGAACGGATTGGGCAGGAAGCGGACGTCGATCATAATGTCCGCCTCGACGGGCATGCCATGCTTAAAGCCAAACGAGAACACGTGGACGTCCATGAGCTGCTGGTCGGACAGCTCGGAAAATGCCATACGTAGCTTGTTGCGCAGCGCAGAGGTGCGCAGACGGCTCGTGTCGATAATCATATCGGCTCGGTCGCGCACGCCCTGAAGCTGAAGGCGCTCGCGCTGAATGGCATCGGCCGTAGTCTCCCCCGGCTTGGCAATGGGATGACGGCGGCGATTTTCGCTGTAGCGACGAATCAGCACCTCGTCAGAAGCCTCCAGGAACACGATGTCGCAGCTCATCTCGCGCTCTTCGAGCGCGGCGACCGCATCGAGCAACTCGTCAAACAGTCCCTGGCTACGCAAATCGCAGGTGACGGCGAGATGCCTGCCCACGCCCGTATTGATGCCGACGAGCTCGGCAAGCTGGGCGATGAGACGTGGAGGCAGGTTATCGATGCAAAAATAGCCCATGTCCTCGAACACGTGCATGGCCTGCGTGCGGCCCGATCCGGACATTCCGGTGATGATGACGATATCGGGGATGCGCTCCGAGCGCTCCGCCGCATCCATGGCATCTCCCTTTTGCATGTGCTGCCTCCCGAAAACAAGCGCGGGACCCAGCAACCCGGATCCCGCGCGGTCAATTGCCTATATTGAGTATACCGCCCCGAGCGGATACGAGGCCTGTCTTACGCCTCAAGCGCAGCCTTGAACCAACTCGTAATACTCGTGGGGTGCGTGATGGCGGTGCCGACGACAACGGCCCAGGCGCCAGCATCGATCGCGGCGCGAGCCTCCTCGGGCGTATGCACGCGGCCCTCGCAGATGATGGGAAGACCGGGGAATTCCTCGGTCGCCTGACGCAGGAGCGGCAGATCGGGGCCATCGGCCATGGTGCAGTCGATGGCAGCGACACCGTGAGAAAGCGTGGTGGATACAAGGTCGAAGCCCATATCAACCGCACGGCGAATGTCCTCGATGGTGGCACAATCCGCCATCAGGAGCACACCCTCCTCGTGCAGCGGGCGGAAGGTATCCTCGACCGACTTGCCGTCGGGACGCGGACGATCGGTGGCGTCGATCGCCACGATATCGGCACCCGCAGCAACGCAGGCGCGAGCGTGACGCAGCGTCGGCGTGATGTAAACGCCCTCGTGCCCATCCTTCCACAGGCCGATAACAGGAACCTCACAGCGACCCTTAATGGCGGCAATGTCGGCAAGGCCCTGGCAGCGAATGGCGGCGGCGCCGCCGAGCTCGCAAGCACGAGACATTTGAGCCATGGTCTCGGGCGTACGAAGCGGCTCGCCCATATACGCCTGAACGCTCACGACGAGCTTACCCTTCAGGGATTGAATCAAAGGATCGACGGTCATAAGGCTGCAACCTTTCTCAGAACAGCCTCCCGAGGCGTGTTGTCTCGGGAGGCTCCTACAGAAGATACGTTTACTTCAACGAGGCAAGAAGATGCTCAGCGGCACCGATGAGCGGAGCATCGCCCTCCAGAGAACCGATGAGGATCGGCGTGTCCTGAAGCGGATCGAGCGCCTGGCTGGCATAGCCCTCGTGCACCGAATCCTTCCACGTCTGTGAACGCCAATCGGGACCTTGGTGAATCACGCCACCCGAAAGCACGATGACCTCGGGGTCCAGGATGTTAGCGAGCGAGCCCAAGCTGGCACCCAGCGCAAAGCCGGCGTCATGGATGACCTCGGTCGCCTTTGCGTCGCCCGCGCGGCACAGGTCGTTCACATCGCGACCGACCGAAGGACGGCTGGGGTCGACGCGACCAAAGCGCTCATCGTACATTCGACCAATGGAAGTGCCCGAAGCAACCGACTCCAGATGGCCGGAACGCCCACAGGCGCAGGGAATGCCGGCGGCAGCCGAGCACTCGATGTGGCCCATATGGCCAGCAGCACCATGGAAGCCTTGCATCACGCGGCCGTTCTCGACATATGCGCCGCCGATGCCCGTACCGATGCCAAGACACAAGACGGAGAACTTGCCCTTGCCGACGCCCCAGTGGGCCTCGCCCAGAGCATGAGCCTGCACGTCGCCTACAACGGCAACGGGAAGACCGAGGTCCTCGCGCAGACGCGGCCCCAACTGGACGCCGGACCAGCCGGGCATGATCTCGTTGGCATACGCGATGGCGCCCGTCTTGGGATCGACGACGCCGGCGGCACCAATGCCGACGCCAAGGACCTCGACATCGGGATTCGCCTCGAGAGCAGCCTTGATGGACGCTTCGATACGCTGGAAGACGGCCTCGCCGCCCTCTTGAGCCTCGGTGGGAACCTCGGCCTCAAAAACGGGATGGGGCACATTGCCGTCAGCCGGGTACTCCATGATGGCAGTCGCGATCTTAGTTCCGCCGATATCGACAGAGCAGACGTACTTGTTCTCCATGTCGCTCTCCTTAGGAGATAAAAAACAACTACAGGAAATGAAGGCTGCGTTATCGCCGCAGCTTGGTAAAGGTTTCCCGGGTGCCCGAGGTTGGGGTGAAAGCGGTCGGGCGTTGACCTAATGGGTCACGCTCGACCGCTTTCACCCCAAGATCGGGTGCCCGGGGAAGCTTTACAGGAGACCGTTGTCCTGGAGGACCTTCTTAATCGCCTCGACGTTCTCGCCGGTCATGGCCTTCACCGGGCGCGGCATGGTCGGGCTGTCGAAGATGCCCATGAGGTTCATAGCGGTCTTGAAGGCGCCGACGCCACCGGCATAGCCCTGGACGCCCGAGGTGACATCCCAGATGTGCGAAATCTCATTGAGGCGGTCCTGCTCGGCCTTGACGGTAGCCCAGTCACCAGCCTGAGCGGCCTTCCACTGACGCACGTAGCCCTCGGGCTCAACGTTGGCGAGACCCGGGACAGAGCCGTCGGCGCCACCGAGGTAGGCGCCGTCGACAACGACCTCGTGACCGGTGAGGATGCTCATCGGATGGCCGTTCTTCTCGTTCTCCTGAACGAGGTAGCGGAACGAGATGTCATCACCGGAGGAATCCTTGACGCCAGCAAGGACGCCCTCGGCGCCGAGCTTGGCAAGGAGCTTCCAGGGGAGTTTGGTGTGAACGCAGACGGGAATGTCATAGGCAAAGATGGGCAGGTCGAGTTCCTCGTGCAGGATGCGGAAATGCTCCTCGACCTCGGTCATGCCCTGCAGGGCATAGAACGGGCAGGTGGCGACGAGGGCATCGGCGCCCAGCTCCTGAGCGACCTTGCCGTGCTCGATCATGCGCTCGGTCTCGGTATCGATGATGCCGACCAGAACAGGCACGCGGTGGTCGACGATACGGACGGCCTCGGCGATAATCTGGCGACGGCGCTCGTCGGTGGAGAAGACGACCTCGCCCGAGGATCCCAGGAAGAACAGTCCATCGACGCCGGCGTCGATCATGCGGTTGATGCTGCGCTCAAAGGAGGCAACATCGAGCTGGTGATCTTCGGTATCGGGAACAACGACGGGAGGGATAACGCCGGTGAATTTCTGAGTTGCCACAAGAATCTCCTTAGTTGTCTGGCGGGCGGCCCTGTGCCACCCACTCTTGTTGGCAGTGTCCAGGCCGCCTAGGCCAAAGAACACGGATAGAACGTTTGGTTAAAAAAGTCGACGACTTCGTTTTCGAACGCATTGATGCGCTCGTGAGCGTATTTGGCATAGATGATATGCCTCCGGTCACACTCAAGACCGTTGAATACAGCAAACTGATCCTTGGGATCGCTCACGGTATCCATAAGCGATGTGCCCATGAGCACCGATCCGCGCACCCGAGACGACAGCGCCTCGAGGCCGCCAGGAAGCGGATTGGCAACCGCCGTGCAGGCGAGGCCCCGCTCGTCCAGAGCAGAAACCGCCAGCGCGACTCCGCCGCCAAGACCCTCGCCCCATGCAAAGATGCGGTCGGGGTCCATGCCATCAAGATTGCGCGCCACCTTCGCCAGCGCGCAACCCCAACGGACGCGCTCGACAAAAGCGGGCGAAGAAATCCCCCGCTGCAGGTCGTCCGCACCAGCAACATCGTCATCCAGCGCGAGGACGGCATACCCCATGGCGGCAAATCTCGTCATGTGATGCCAGCCGCGCACAGGCCGATCGATGTCGTGGAACATCAGGCACAGCGGCACGCGCTCAGATACTCGGGCACGACCGACAGGCTCGATCAAACGAGCGTGAATCGCATCGTCACCGAGCTCAAAGGAGACCTCCGAGTAACGGGCGCAGGGGTTAACAAAGTCAATCGCCGTAATGGCCAGGCCTTGAATCTCAAGATTCGAAGCGCATGTCTCTAAATCAGAAACATCTGCTTGGACATCACCGCGCCAGCCCCGATATTCTGCGAGCCTTGACGAAACCGTTCCAGGAATTCCCACAAGCCCGGGGACAATCAGCTCGTCAACATTGCTCTCGCACTTAGACATGAGCCTCCCCTCCCTTGCAGAAAAACGGAATGATCAAATCGTCAAAATCCTGAATCTCCTCGTGGCCAAAGCCTTCAAAGAACTCATGACGCTTTTCGCAGGTCAGGTTGTTATAGACCGCAAACTGCGTCGCTGGCGGACAGACGATATCGGCTGTGCCGGTGCCAAACAGCACGGGGCATTTGACCATAGGGGCAAAGTTCTTGGAATCGAAGTACTCCAGCTTGGCATAGGCTTCGTCAATACGAGTCGAGTCCTCGTCAAACCAGCGAGACCAATAGCGCAGACCCTCGTAGGCAATGTCATCGGCATCCAAATCCCAGACCAGGCGAAAATCTGACAGGAAGGGATAGAGGATGGCGGCGCGATTGATAAGCTCGCTGTTAAGTGCACAGGTCGCAATGCCCAAACCGCCGCCCTGAGACGCGCCGTTCACAAACACACGGGCAAGATCGATGCCCTCGAGCTCGCGAACGATGCGGCACAGGATGCGAATATCTTGGTGCAAGCGGACATAGTAGAGGTTGGCCGGGTCGCCGTCGATACCGGCGACGATATGGCCCGCGACCGTTGTGCCCTCAAATCCACCAATGTCCTCGGAGGGACCTCCTTGGCCGGGGCAGTCGAGGGCGATGAGTGCCATGCCCATGCCCGCAAACGACGCCTGCTCAAACCAGCTGCGGCTTGCACCCGGATACCCATGGAACTGAAGCACCAATGGCACGGGCTCGTCCGAGACGGGCTTAAGGTACTTGGCATGCAGGCGAGCGCCACACATGCCGGTATACCAGAGGTCGAAAAGCTGGCAGGTCGCGGCATCGTTGACCGATGCCGTCTCGATCGCATAGTCAAGCCCGACGGCGTCGGCCTCGGCCATGCGATCCTTCCAAAAGAGATCGAAATCTGATGGACGGGGCATGGCGCCTCGATATTCACCAAATTGATGTTGTAGCTCCTGAGCACTTGGCATGGCTCGTGAACCCAACCTTTCGAAATCGCAACGGAGGTGCGCCCGGCAAGGGAACCGGGCGCACGGGAGGGAAAGCGAGGCTACTCGCCGAGCTTGGGATGCAGCAGCGACGGCGCAGCGCCGAGCAGCATCTTGGTGTAGGGGTCCTGGGGGTGCTGGAAGACCTGCTTGGCCTCGCCCTGCTCGACGATCCTGCCGCCATTCATAACGATGATGTCGTCAGAGATATAGCGGACCGTCTGGATGTCATGGCTGATGAACACCATGGCCAGGCCGAGCTCCTTCTTAAGGTCGGTCAGCAGGTTCAGAATCTGCGCGCGGACCGAAACGTCCAGAGCCGAGGTGGGCTCGTCGGCGATGATGGCATCGGGGTTCAGCGACAGAGCACGGGCAATTGCGACGCGCTGGCGCTGGCCGCCCGAAAGCTGGCCGGGAAGAACCTCGGCGGCGGAGCTGGGCAGACCGGTGAGCTCCAGGAGTTCCTTGACGCGCTTCTCCTGCTCGGCCTCGGTACCCAGGTTGTGGACGCGCATGGGGTCGAGCAGCTGCTCGCGAACGACCATGCGGGGATTGAGCGCCGTGGCCGGGTTCTGGAACACGACCGAGATGACGCGACCCATGTGGCGACGGTCCTCGGCGGTACGTTTGGTAACGTCCTTGCCCTTAAAGTAGACCTTGCCGCTCGTGGGGGCCTGCAGGCCGCACATGACGTTGGCGGTGGTGGACTTACCGCAACCGGACTCGCCGACGATGCCGATCGTCTGACCGGGCATGAGCTTAATCGTTACACCCTGGACGGCGTGAACCAGGTTGGGGTGCAGAATCGAGCCGGTACGGGTCCTAAAGGTGACGTGGACGTCATCAAGGAAGATGATCGGCTCGACGCCGTTGACTGCGGTCTCGCTCATCTACATCACCTCCGCGTGAGGGGTCAAACCATTTGCCTTGAGCACCTCGTCGGGGAGCTCGGAATAGAAGTGCTCGGTACCGGGCACGCGCTTGAAGACCGGACGGGTGTCCAGGCCAATACGCGGATGGCTCGAGCGGGGCGCGAAGCGATCGCCCTTGGGGAAATCGCGCGGGCTCGGAACGGCGCCGGGCACCTGGTGCAGGCGACCCGAACCGCTCTCGATGGACAGAACGGAACCCAGAAGACCGCGGGTGTACTCGTGGATCGGGTTGGTGAGCAGCTCCTTGGTGGGTGCCTGCTCGATAACCTGGCCAGCGTACATAACCGTGATGTTATGGGCAACCTCGGCGACCAGAGCCAGGTCATGCGAAACGAAGATCATGGCAAAGCCGAGCTTGGCCTGAAGATCGTTGAGCAGCTTGATGACCTGCTTCTGGACGGTAACGTCCAGAGCGGTCGTGGGCTCGTCGCAGATGACCAGCTTGGGGTCGCGGGTAAGGGCCATAGCGATCAGGACACGCTGACGCTGGCCGCCGGAAAGCTCGTGCGGATAGCTCTCGAGCGTGCGCTTGGGATCGAGGCCGACGAGCTCCAGGAGCTCCTCGGCGCTGCGGGTTCCGCCGCGCTTGGTGAGCTGCTTCATCTGGGCAGAGATGAGCATGGAGGGATTAAGCGAGGACAGGGCGTCCTGATAGACCATAGCGATATCGGTACCGCGCAGGCCGAACCACTCCTTCTTGCTCATCTTGAGCAGGTCACGGCCCTCCCAAAGAACCTCGCCGGAAAGATGCTCGTCATCGTCGGTCAGGCCCATGATGGCCAGCGTGGTGATGGACTTACCGCAACCGGACTCGCCCACCAGGCCCATGGTCTGACCAGGACGAACGTCAAAGTTGACATGGTCGACGACGTTGATATCACCGTGATGCTCAAACTGGATGCAGAAGTCACGGACCGAGAGAATCGGCTCAACGGACTCGTCGGGCACGTGGCGATCGTCACGCTTGAGCTCGACATCGCGCAGGGCGCCAAGGCGAGCGGAGAGGGACTGGGCCTGCTCCTTGTAGGCGCGAACGGGGTCGGAGACCAGCAGGTCGGCCTCGCGACGCTTGGAGGAATCGGTAGGATCCAGGGCAGCGGAGGGAGCAGCGGCCATGGCGTCGGTAATGCCCTCGGAGAGGATGTTGAGCGCCAGGCAGGTGATCATGATGGCCAGGCCCGGGAACAGCGCCTGCCACCAACGGCCGGCGAGCACGCCGCCGCGGGCGTCGGCGAGGATGTTGCCCCAGGTAGCGGTGGGCTCCTGGATACCAGCGCCGATGAAGGTCAGCGAGGCCTCGAAGATGATGGCGTCGGCGACCAGGGTAACGGTGAAGACCATGATCGGGGCGATGCAGTTACGCAGAACATGCTTGATCAAAATCCACGGAGCCTTGGCGCCGGAAACGATGACCGCGCGGACATAGTCCTCGCCGTACTCGGACACGATGTTGGCGCGTACGATACGGGCAATCTGCGGAGTGTACATAAAGCCGATGGCGAAGATGATCGACGGCACGGAGTTGCCCAGGATGGAGACGAAGACGGCCGCGAGGGCGATGCCCGGGATGGACATGATGATGTCCAGGATACGCATGATCGTCTCGGAGACGGCCTTGCGCGAAACCGCTGCAAGGGCGCCCACGACCGAGCCGCAGACCAGAGCCATGGCAGTGGCGCCAAAGCCGATAATCAGCGAGTAACGACCACCGTAGAGCATACGCGACAGAATGTCGCGACCCTTATCGTCGGTACCGAAGATAAATCCGTTGCCGGGAGCCTGGCGAGCCGTAAAGATCTCGACCGGGCTATAGGGGGCAAGAAGGGGCGCCAGGATCGCAGTCAGGGCGACCAGCACCAGCACGACGGCGGCAATCTTAGAAGACAGCGTCATCTTCTTCCAGCCACCGAGCTTGAGCCCCTTGGAGGCAGCCTTCTCGAGCTGCTCGGTTTGCTTCTCTCGAATCTTTACCATAATCTACACCGTCCTGATGCGCGGGTTGATGAGCAGGTAGAGCATGTCAACCACGATGTTGATGATGATGAAGGCAAGAGCAACGACGATAACGACGCCCTGAACCAGGTTCGCCTCGTTGCCCTGAACGCCCTGCAGAATCGCGGTGCCCATGCCGGGGAGGTTGAAGATAACCTCGATGACGACAGCGCCACCCATGAGGTAACCGATCTTAAGACCGAGGGTGGTGACCGGGGTGATCAGCGCATTGCGAAGAACGTTGATGCCGACGACGACCTTCTCGGGAACGCCGGCGCCGCGAGCCATACGGACATAATCCTTGTCGAGCTCCTCGACCATGGCGGTACGCACGATACGAGTCATCTGGCCCGTCAGCGGAAATGCCAAGGCGATGGCGGGCATGATCATACGTCCCAGATAGCCAACCGGATTCGTAGTGAAGTGAGGCAGAGCACCCGATGCCGGGAGCACCTTAAGGTAGGAAGAGAACAGCAGAATCAACAGAACGGCAAGCCAGAACGACGGGGTTGCCAAGCCGGCGATGGAAAAGACGCGGATCACTTGGTCCGGCCATTTGTCGCGATACAGTGCCGCGATGACGCCGAGCAAAAACGAAACGACCGCACCGATAGCAAGACCGATAAAGGTCAGCTGCATCGTGACGGGCAGGGCCGTGGAGATGCGCTTGGCAACGGAGTTGCGAGCAGCACCATAGGTGCCCATGTCGCCATGGATCAAATCGCCCATATAGCGCACGTAGCGCACGGGCCAGGGGTCGTCCAGACCATACTTCTCATGGTACTCGGCAACCGCCTCGGGCGAGGCACCGTCACCCAACGCCGTGTAGGCGGGGTCGGTCTTGGAGAACGACATAAGGAAGAACACCAGGACGGTGACGCCCAATGCCATGATCGGCAGCGCCACAAGACGCCTTCCAATCAAACGTAGCAAGTTGTTCACGTTCTCTCCCCTTTCTTTTGTCGGTAGGACCAACTGGTATATGAGTACGGATACTCATTACAAGACCCGAGCGACATCGTTGCCGCCCGGGTCTTTGTTTCAACTATGAGGATACGGTCCCAACGGCCGACATCCTGCATACAGACTCAAGCGAGTCTTACGCCTTGACGGTCGCAACGCCCCTGAAGGACATGCTCGTCGTGCCGATGCCCTTGAAGCCATCGAGGGCCTCGCCGTTGGGCGCAGTGGACGGATCGTCCCAGAAAGCGGAGACGGTCTTGACGTGAACAACAGGGTACAGAACGGCGTTGTCGGCAATGATGTCGAAGCACTCGTTCCACTTCTTCTGCTGCTCATCGCCCTCAGCGGCAAGAGCCTCGTCCATGAGACCGTGGAGCTTCTGCCACTCAGCGGACTCCTTCCACGGGCAACGGGTCTGCATCCAGACGTTGTCGCCGTACCACCAGTTGAGCAGCAGGTCGGGGTCGGCGCCGAAGCAAGAAGGATCGCCAGGGGCAAGGAGGATATCGTAGGCCTCGCCGCCGTCGATGGCAGCGTAGGTGGCCGGCGAGGTATCGGTCTGGATGGTCACATCGAAGCCGAGAGCATCGAGGTCGTTCTTGACCTGGGCGGCCATGCCCTTAATCTGCTCGTTGTCGGTGGTGCGCAGGGTGATGGCACCCGGGGTGATGCCAGACTCCTCGATGAGCTTCTTAGCCTTCTTGGCGTCGGTCTTGTACACC
>UQYA01000054.1 GCA_900545165.1 uncultured Collinsella sp. | reverse complement strand
CGATATCACCCGAGGCACGGATCTCAAAGACGGCGCCCGCGAGGCTGCTGCCGTCTATGGCATCGGTTTTAACGATCCTGATGTTTCCGGTCGCGGCGTGGTCATAATACGAGGCGATTGCAACGGGCGTTAGGTTCATGTCGGCGGGTATGTTTACCTCGATTTCTTCGCCGACAAGATAGGGCTCTTTGGCCGAGGTTTCGCGTACATAATAGGTGCCCGGTACGAGCGATTCGGGCAGTGTGACGGTCCCGGTCGCGTCAGTCGTAAAGGTGTCCATTACGTTATGTGCTGGATACCAGCAAGTTTGTGAGACAGGTTCGTGATTGCTGTCGAGGAGTTGGAAGGTGAATCCGGCTAGTGGAACAGAAGCGCCTGTTTGGGCATCGCGTTTTACAATCTGGAGATGCGTCGACAGAGCGTGGTTGTCCACGATATATTGAAGCTCGGCGCCGTTGGAAATCTGATTGGCCCCGACGGTCCATTCCCCTGCACGTTTAAAACCCTCGGGGACGGTTTCCGGAACCTCGCGAACCGTGTAGCCGGCACGGTCGTATGGGACGGCTCCGTGGACACCGGCTGGTCGCTTACCTGTGCCGAACCATGCTTCGGGCTGGTCTTTGGTGGAGGCAAAGCCATAGATGTTTGTGGTCAGTGTGCCAACAACCTGCTGAGAGCTGTTGCTGACAACCTCAAAGACAACACCACCCGCCGGCTGCTCCAGGCCGGATTGGTCGCTATTGCCGTAATCCTTGAATTTGGAAATCTCAAGGTCAAACGCAATGGAGATATCGGAAATGCGAGATTCGATCTCGACCACGCCTGAATCGCCGAGCTGGTCGGCTCCAACGGTATAGGTCCAGCTGTCGTTGGATGGCAGGTAGCCCTCGGGGGCTTTTGATTCGTAGATGGTAAAGGTTCCTAAGGGGACATCGGCGAGGGTGGCCCGACCGCTTTCGTCGGTCGTGAGGATTTGCGCCCATCCAGGGGTTGATTGCGACACACACGTGAACTCTGCTCCTGCGAGTGAAGAACCCACCTGGGGGCCGGCATTCGTCGCGGCATCGAGTTTTACGATACGCAGGTTGATGGTGCCGGGCTGTTCATCAATGGCGACCTGCCCGCCGTCATTCCCCGTGGTAAAGGCAATACGATCGTGGCGGGGGACATAGCCGGCCGGCGCCTTCGTTTCAACTAGGTAGTATGCCGTGTTGGGCAGAAGTGTTGCTTGCGCCCGACCGTTGCTGTCCATCTGGATGGTGCCGACATGCGCGCCGCTGGCGCTCTCAAAAATATCGAATGTTGCCCCGTCAAACTGATAAGTATTGTTTCCGCTGGTAATGGCGGCGTTTGCAGACTGTTTTTTGAAGGAAACAGAGACTGCCGGCAGTACATAGAGCATGTCTTGACGTTTGCTGCCGCCCGATACGGCTCCTAGATAGCGCCGCGCGCGGTGCGGAGCGGCTTTGATGCTTCCTGATTTTGCGTTGTCGTGGAGCCACCGCGCAGCCGCCACGACTTCATTGTCGGCGGTAAAGTGCCCGCTCTTGGTTTTGCCCTGAGCGGTCGTGTAGGAATAGGTACCGTCGACATGGGTAGTGCCGTTGAGCATCCATACGGCAAGCTGGGTTGCGGCGCGGGCGCGATCGGGTGAAAGATGGTAGCCGCCAAACGATGTGGCGGTAGGATATCCGTGACAAACGATTGCCGCGAACTCGTCGTCGAGCCACACCCAGCCTTGATCAAAGTTGAGCCATGGGCCGCCCGGCTTGGTGGGGCCGGGGCGCTCCTGGTTCATACAGTAGGCAATCGAGGCGTCTTGAGCTTCATACTTGCCGATGAAGAAGGGCCCACAATCATCGCTAATAGTGCGGAAGCCGAGCTGGTCGTAGCCATCGACGGCAAATGCGGCTCCCGGTGCCAGGCAGCCGAAAAGCAGGAAGAGGAGCAGGAGCAGCGGACCTGTTGCGATTGCGCTGTGGACAGAGTGCGTGGGTGCGTTGGACATGGCTGCTCCTTATCCCTCGTGCGTCGCACGGGGAGGCTGCGACGCGTAGGATGAGGCTACCCCCGAGGTTCATGCGGGTAAGTACCGGAGCCTGACCAAAAGCTTGCCCAATTCCTGACAAATTGAGCTCAAATACAACAATCAAGCAAAAGTGCAGGTAGAAGATAGGGAGAACAGGAAGTCAAAGGTCCTCGTCTCCACAATTGACGCGATTTTCAAACGAATCTCCACAGCTAAAACAAGCATCGCTACCCTTGTATCGAACAAGACAACCGCGTTATACTAGCCAACACACAAGCGGGCATCGCCAAGTGGTAAGGCATCAGCTTCCCAAGCTGACACTCGCGGGTTCGAGTCCCGTTGCCCGCTCCAGAAAAAGTAAAAGCACGACACCGTTCCGGTGCCGTGCTTTTTTCAATAAAGCGCCGGGACTCGAACCCGACAGGGTGCGAGCGTAAAGCAAACGCGAAGCGTTTGTAGCGAGCAGGCGAAGGCGCCGACAGGCGCCTGAAGCCGGTGCGGATTTGCGAAGCAAATACGCGGATGTCCCGTTGTCCGCTCCATGGAGCACAGAAGACCTCGGGACGGCCAATTCAACAAAGTCTTCCCCATCGTCACCGTGAATCCGAGGGGATCGACCGCAGCCGGTGCGGATTTGCGAAGCAAATGCGCAGACGTCCCCATGGCCGCTCTTGCGGCAAAATGTTAGGTTAATGCCTACTGCCCATACTTGCACCTGTGCACGGTACAATGGTTGGGTTACGACCAACGTGCCAATAACCAAAAAGGAGCCGCTATGATCGATCGCTATACCCGCCCGGAGATGGGACACATCTTCTCCCTCGAGAACAAGTACGCCATTTGGCAGGAGATCGAGGTTCTGGCCTGCGAGGCCCAGGCGGAGCTCGGCAAGATCGGTATTTCCAAAGACGAGGCCCAGTGGATCCGCGACCATGCCAACTTTGAGAAGGCGAAGGTCGATGAGATCGAGGAAGTCACGCGCCACGACGTCATTGCCTTCCTGACCAACATGAAGGAATACATCGATGCCGATGTTCCCGAGGGCGACCCCAAGCCCAGCCGCTGGGTTCACTATGGCATGACCAGCTCCGATCTGGGCGACACGGCCCTGTGCTACCAGCTCACCCAGGCCTGCGACCTGATCATCGAGGACGTCAAGAAGCTCGGCGAGATTTGCAAGCGTCGCGCCTTTGAGGAGCGCAACACGCTCTGTGCCGGCCGCACTCATGGCATCCACGCCGAGCCGATGACCTTTGGCATGAAGTTTGGCTCTTGGGCCTGGGAGCTCAAGCGCGATCTGGATCGTCTTGAGGACGCTCGCAAGAATGTTGCCTTCGGTGCCATCTCCGGTGCCGTCGGCACCTACAGCTCCATCGAGCCGTTCGTCGAGGAGTACGTCTGCGAGCACCTGGGCCTGGTTCACGACCCGCTGTCCACGCAAGTTATCAGCCGCGACCATCACGCCTATCTCGCCGGCGTTCTCGCCACCACCGCGGCCACCTGCGAGCGTATCGCTACCGAGGTCCGCAACCTGCAGAAGACTGATACGCTCGAGGCCGAGGAGCCCTTCCGCAAGGGCCAAAAGGGCAGCTCCGCCATGCCGCACAAGCGCAACCCCATCACCATGGAGAAAGTCTGCGGCCTGTCGCGCGTCGTGAAGTCCAACGCCCAGGTCGCCTTCGATAACGTCGCCCTGTGGCACGAGCGTGACATTTCGCACTCCTCTGCCGAGCGCGTCGCCCAGGCCGATAGTTTCATCGCGCTCGACCACATGTTCCAGTGCCTCATCCGCGTTATCGACGGCCTGCAGCTGTATCCCGCCCGCATGATGGCCAACCTCAATAAGACCCGCGGCCTCATCTTCTCTTCCAAGGTACTGCTCGCCCTCGTCGACACGGGCATCACCCGCGAGGACGCGTACGCCATTGTGCAGGAGAACGCTATGGCAACCTGGCACGAGGTACAGGATTGTGTCTCCGGCCCCACCTTTAAGGAGCGTCTCGAGGCCGACCCGCGCTGCACCGTCAGTCAGGAGAAGCTCGACGAGATCTTTGATCCGTGGGACTTCCTCACCCGTATCGACACGGTCTTTGATCGTCTGGAGCAGCTGAGCTTCGAGTAGGTTCGGGCATAACGTTAGCTTTTTAGGGCGCTTTGCTGGTAATGTGTGTTGCCGGCAAAGCGCCTCGTTGCATTTAGGGAAAGACGGGGATAATAGTCGTCTCGAATAACATTCTGAGAGGGGATCGCATGATTTCGTTTGATTACAAGCCTCAGGGCGTGTGTGCTCGCAATATTCACCTTGATCTTTCCGATGACGGCAACAAGGTGATGGGCGTTGAGTTTACCGGCGGCTGCGACGGCAATCTCAAGGCTATCTCCAAGCTGGTCGAGGGCGCTCCTGCCGATCGCGTAATCGAGGTTCTCGCCGGTAATACCTGCGGTATGAAAAAGACCTCCTGCGCCGACCAGCTTACACGCGCTATCGAGGCCGCTCGCACCGAGATCGCCTAATGGGTATCGCCGATCACATCAAGAACGGAATATCGCGTCGCGGCTTTGTACTCGGTGGGGCTGCCGCGGGCGCTGCCACGGTGCTTGCCGGATGCTCGAAAAAAACGGGTACCAGCGATGATGCCGCCGGCGAGCCGCAGGTTATCAAGGACGATTCCAAAATCATCTCGATTACGGATGAGTATGAGGCTGTCGACATCGATCTTGAGCCGGCGGCGTCGTGGACGCTGCCTCTGGGTACGCTGCTGTACTACTGCGACGGCGATTACGCCGCGGCGATGATGGCGCCCGCATCGGCATTGCACGCCAACACACTCGGTGTGCTCAACCTGGGCGATGGCTCGCTTACCACATTAATCGAGGATCCTATCGAGGGCACGGGATACGCATTCTACGATGTCCGTGCCGGCGACGGCGTATTCGCGTGGGTTGAGATGAACTTTGCCAATTCATCGTGGAAGCTCTACGCTCAAAATCTGTCGGGCGCTTCGCTCTCTGGCGATGTGGTTGAGCTCGATCGAGGTGGCAAGGACTATGATCCGCCCCTGTTTACGGCGTTCGGGTCATCGGTTATCTGGTATAAAATGCCCTCGGCAGGCGGCAATAAAACGAGTAGTGATTCGTTTTGCTATCGTCGCTCGCTTGATGAATCCAAGGCCGAGGCAATTTGGAAATCGACGGGCCGCTTTGCATCGGCTCCGCGCGCGAGCGACGGCATTTTGACCATCTCGCCGCGTGTCCGCAACGACGAGGGCGTCTACTACGGCATAACGGCAATCGATCTGACCGACGGCAACAACACCAAGCGTGCCCAGCTGGTCCTCCCTTCGTCAGTTTCGCCTTTCGAGGCCGTGTATATGGGCGATACCTTCGTGTTTTCTATCGAGGCGGCCTATAGCGGCGTGGGCAGCCTGGGCAATATGGGCACGTATATCGGTAATGAGGGAGGGCCGTACCTCTTTCTGTCACGCGAGCCGCTCGCATGTGCGGCTGGCAAGAAGAATAAATACCTTGTTAAGGTACAGGCGTCGCATTTCCTGATCGACACCTCTGCCAAGACCTATGGCTCGCTGCTGTCGCCCGACCGCGCTTTGGAGTATGGCGATTATCCAGCTACGGCGGGAAAATCGGACTCATTCCTTACGTACGCCACGGTGCGCAACAGCCAAGGTATACCAGAGACGGTCACTGCACGCCTATTCTCTCTTTAAGCTTAGAGGGGTTAAAAAGGCGCCAACAGGGGAATAAACGCGTTGTAATTGTGAGTACCGCCTGCCGAGCTGCCGCGTCATAGCGGCATCCGGCGGGCTCAGGTGCGTTAAAATGGGCTTGTTCTTAGCTAATTGAGACAGGGGGGGCCGTGTTATGGCTTCAGATGCAAAAAAGATTCTGCTGGTCGAGGATGAGAAGGCAATCCGTGACGCCGTCGCTGCCTATCTCGAGCGCGAAGGCTACTGGGTTGTGGGCGTCGGCGACGGCCAGTCCGCGATCGAGGAGTTCGAGAAGCATCAGTTCGACCTGGTCGTGCTCGACCTTATGCTCCCCAAGATTCCCGGCGAGCGCGTTTGCCGCACCATTCGCGATACCTCGGATGTCCCCATCATCATGCTGACGGCTAAGGGCGAGATCGAGGACCGTATTATCGGTCTTGAGCTCGGCGCCGACGACTATCTGATTAAGCCGTTCTCGCCGCGCGAGCTCGTCGCCCGCGTTCGCGCTCTGTTCCGCCGTGCCCATCAGGCCGACGAGCCCGCCGTCGAGGTACTCGACTTCGGCGATCTGGTCATCGATATCTCGGGCCACAAGATCTTGGTCGAGGGCAAGGAAGTCGATCTGACGGCTTCCGAGTTCAAGCTGCTCACCACGCTTGCCCGCCATCCCGGCCGTGTGTATAACCGCATGGAGCTGGTCGAGAAAGTGCTCGGGTATGACTTTGAGGGCTATGAGCGCACCATCGATAGCCACGTGAAGAATCTTCGCGCCAAGCTGGGCGATGATCCCAAGAAGCCCAAGTGGCTCTACACCGTCCATGGTGTCGGCTATCGCTTCGAGGCTCCGGCCAAGACCGATAAGTCGGACGAGAAATAGGGAAATCACATATGACACCTGCGCGCTTTGAAATCGGACAAAAGCACAAGCAGGAGAGCGAGGCGGGTTCCAAGGCTAGTTGGAACACGCCTCGTTCCGATTCACGGCCAACGATGAGCTATCCCTCGCGCATGGCACTTGCTTTTGCTCTGACATCGCTCATGACGGTATTGGTGCTGGTGGGCGTTGTCTCTGTTGTGTGGGGCACGGTCTTTTCGGATTACACACGCTCCAATATCGTCGAAATCGCAAATTCCGCTGCCGAGAAGTTGGCAACCTCATATGAGGAAAACGGCTCTTGGACCGCGGGAGAACTGCGCACGGTCGCAACGTCGAGTTTGGTTTCCGACGATCTGGGCATGCAGGTCGTCAATAAAAAGGGCGTGATCGTTTATGACGATTCCTGGCCCTCGGCAAGCGCCACCGCCGATGTACGCGAAAACCAGGCTACGACCGACGACACGAGCGGCAAGAGGGCATCGCATAGCCCGGTCTCGTCTGCTCCAACCGACTCCGATAGCGTTGCTAACGTCGAGATTGTAACGTCTTCCGGCGAGCATGTCGGACAGGTAAAGCTGTGGGCCATCGGCTCCGACGCTCTGCTCACCAAGGCGGACTCTGCGTTTAGGGAGAAGACCTTTAACGCCATGGCCCTCGCCGCGGTTGTTGCAATCTGCATTTCGGTCGTTATCGGATCGCTCGTGTCGCGCATGCTCACCAAGCCGATTCATCGCATCACCAGTACCGCAAAGCAAATTCGTGACGGCGACCTGTCGGCTCGCACGGGACTGCGCGGCGATGACGAAATCGATCAGCTGGGTGAGACCTTCGATGAGATGGCCACTTCGCTCGAGAAGGATATGAAACACGAGAAGCGCCTGACTTCAGACGTTGCACACGAGCTTCGCACGCCGCTTATGGCCATGCTCGCAACGGTCGAGGCTATGCAGGATGGCGTGTATCCCACCGACGATGAGCATTTGGAGACCGTTGCTTCCGAGACGCGCCGCCTGGCTCGTCTGGTGCAGCAGATGCTCGACCTGTCGCGCATGGAAAACAGCACGGCTCCGCTCAACCTTGAGCCGGTGGACATGGTTCCTTTCGTGCGTTCCATCGTCAATGCCCAGGAGCGCCTGTTTGTCGACCGCGATCTGCGCCTGCGTTTTGCGGACGAGACCCAGGGTCACGACGATGTCGTCGAGGCCGATCCCGACATGATCACGCAATGTGTTATCAACCTCATGAGCAACGCCATGCGCTACACCCCCGAGGGCGGTTGGGTCGTGGTGTCGGTGCTAAGTGACCGCAAGCACGTCAGCATTGCCGTTTCTGATACCGGTATCGGTATTGCCAAGGACGATCTGTCGCGCATCTTCGGGCGGTTTTGGCGCGCCGATGCCAGCCGCGCCCGCGAAGCTGGCGGCCTGGGCGTTGGCCTCGCCGTGACCAAGCAGATCGTCGAGCGTCACCATGGCTACATATCCGTGGAGTCGGAGCTTGGAAAGGGTACGACTTTTACAATTCATCTGCCCCGCGAGCACACGGCAGACGCGGCATCTACTACAATGGAGCACTAGCTTTTCGCTATTCGGTGAAGGAGGGGCCGCGTCCCTGCCGCTCCGAGTTTGCGAAAACATGCGGGAAAGAACCCGCATTTCTGTCGTATTTAGGTAAGGAGTGACTCACGTGACAACGATGGAGCGTCGTCCGGATTCCCGTGGCAAGGTTCGTGATATTTACGATGCCGGTGAAAACCTGCTGATGGTTGCCACCGACCGCATTTCTGCGTTCGACTTCATTCTTCCCGACGAGATTCCGTTTAAGGGAGAGGTACTCAATCGCATCTCGGCATTCTGGTTCGATAAGTTTGCCGACATCGTCCCCAACCATCTCGTTTCCATCGACCCGGCGGATTTCCCCGAGGAGTTTGCTGAGTATCGTGACTACCTCGCTGGCCGCGCCATGCTGGTTAAGAAGGCCCAGACGATTCCTATCGAGTGCATCGTCCGCGGCTATCTGACCGGTTCGGGCAAGAAGACCTACGACGAGAACGGCACCGTCTGCGGCATCCAGCTGCCTGAGGGCCTGACCGAGGCTTCCAAGCTTCCTGAGCCGCTGTTCACGCCGTCCACGAAGGCCGAGATCGGTGACCACGACGAGAACATCTCGTTCGAGCGTTGCTGCGAGATCGTGGGCGAGGACATCGCCACGCAGATTCGCGACCTTTCCCTCAAGATCTACAAGGCTGCCGCCGAGTACGCCGCGACCCGTGGCATCATCATTGCCGACACCAAGTTCGAGTTTGGTGTCATCGATGGCAAGGTCACGCTGATCGACGAGTGTCTCACGCCCGACTCCAGCCGTTTCTGGCCTGCTGCCAGCTACGAGGAGGGCAAGATCCAGCCTAGCTACGACAAGCAATTCGTCCGCAATTGGCTCAAGGCCAACTGGGATATGACGGGGGAGACCCCGCACCTGCCCGCCGAGGTCATCGATGGCACGTCCGAGCGCTATCGCGAGGCCTTCCAGATCATCACGGGCTCCCAGTTCACAAGCATGAAGGAGAACGCATAAGTGAGTACCCGTAGCGCCACGAACAAGCGCACGCAATCCCACGAAGTTACCGGGGTTGCGCGCAAGTCTGCCGCATCTGCTAAGCCCGCCCGCCAAGCAGCGAGCTCCGTTCGCGTCGTGCCGGCTTCGTCTAAGGCACGCCGCAAAGAGCTCGAGAAGGGCGAGAACCTCGAGGGCCTCTCTAAAGAGGAGAAGCGCGCCCGCAAGGCTAAGCAGCGCGCCAAGGAGGACCGCATCTATACGGTGTCGAATATCCTCCTCAAGCAGGACGAGGACTACACCAAGCGCCGTCGCATCTGGTGGATTGTGCTCGCCATTGGCATGGTGCTCGTCGTGGCAATTTGGGCCTCGCTGTACTTCGCTCCCGCTGGCATGGTGTCCAGCCCTGTCCAGATGGTCGGCATTGTTTTGTCCTACGTCATCATTTTGGGCGACTTTATCTATGACTTCGCTCGTATTCGTCCCTTGCGCAACATGTACCGCGCGCAGGCCGAGGGCATGTCCGAGAACAAGCTCAACGCTCTTATTGAGCGCGCGGCTGCCGAGGAGGACAAGAAGGACTCCAAGAAGAAGTAGCGTTTGCATACATACTTATCGCTAAGATATAAGGCGCGCCGTTTTTGCGGTGCGCCTTTTTACTGTTCTATAGATAGATGGAGTGGCACATGATTCGAGCTGCCCTGACGGTCGAAGAGGCTCTGGAGGGCATGAAGGCCCTGGAGCCCAAGATTAAAAACTATGCGCGCCTGGTCGTCCGCAAGGGCGTAAACGTCAAGCCCGGCCAGGAGGTCGTCGTTCAGTCTCCGGTCGAGTGCGCGCCGTTTGCGCGCGTGGTGGTCGCGGAGGCCTATGCTGCCGGCGCCGGTCACGTGACGGTCATTTGGGCCGATGATGCCGTGACGAGGCTCACGTACGAGCATGTCGAGAAAAGCTATTTTGAGCAGACACCCGAGTGGAAGCGCATGCAGCTGGATTCCTTGGCCCAGGATGGTGCCTGCTTTGTCTTTATCGAGGGTGCGGATCCTGCGGCCCTCAAGGGCATCGATCCAGCCAAGCCGGCCGCGGCATCAAAGGCGAGGAATACGCAGTGCAAAGTTTTCCGCCGTGGACTGGATTACAACATCAATCCGTGGTGCATCGCCGGCGCTCCGGTCGTGGCTTGGGCGCACGAGGTGTTCCCGGGAGACGCCGATGAGGTTGCAATCTATAAGCTGTGGAATGCGATTCTGCGCACCGCGCGCGCCGATGGCCAGGACCCAGAGAGCGACTGGGAACTCCATGACGCCGCATTCGAAAAGAACCTGCGTTTCCTGAACGACAATCGTTTCGACTGCCTGCATTACACCGCGGCAAATGGAACCGATCTGACGATTGGCATGACGAAAGGTCACGAGTGGGCCGGCGGCAAGGGCAAGACGCCCGATGGGCACCCCTTCTTCCCCAACATTCCCACCGAGGAAGTCTTCACTTCGCCCGATCGCATGCGCGCCGACGGTATCGTGTACTCGGCCATGCCGCTCATCCACCACGGCAATAAAGTCGACGATTTTTGGATTAAGTTCGAGGGCGGCCGCGTGGTGGACTACGACGCCCGCGTGGGCAAGGCAACGCTCGCAAGTATCATCGATACTGACGAGGGCGCTGCTCACCTGGGAGAGGTCGCGCTCATTTCCAAGAACACGCCGATCCGCGAAAGTGGTGTTCTGTTCTACGATACGCTCTATGACGAGAACGCTAGCTGCCATCTCGCGCTAGGTGTCGGTTTCCCCGAATGCATCGAGGGTGGGTATGGCATGTCCAAGGAGGAGCTTCTGGAGCATGGCGTTAACGTCTCGAGCACGCACGTCGATTTTATGATCGGCACGGACGACATCGATATTGTGGGCATTACGCCTGATGGACGTGAAGTTGTGATTTTCCAGAACGGCCAATGGAGTTGGGAATAGTCCCAGACCGTGGTACAATGCCACCCGCGGGCCGTTAGCTCAGCTGGCAGAGCAGGGGACTTTTAATCCCAAGGTCCAGGGTTCGAACCCCTGACGGCCCACCCAAAGATTGTTGAGACGGTCAACTTCGGTTGGCCGTCTTTTTTGTCGCCCTTTCATGGGTTCGGACCCGTCGGGGCGCGGAGCTGAGTAAACGCGTGAGCGTTTGCCAGCGCAGCGCGCAAGGCGCGAAAGCGCCGCAGCGGCCGCCTGCGAAGCAGGCTGAACCCCTGACGGCCCACCATGGAATAGAAAGCGATCAACTCCGGTTGGTCGCTTTTTTGTTGCCGGTGCACGGGTTCGAACCCGTATCTAGCTATATATAAGAACGCTTGGCGAACAAAACCCGCCTTTTACCGATGGGAAACAAATAACTGATGCCTTTAGAGTAAAGTAGCGCTCCAGAGATGACCGATGTCTCAATACACATAAAACAGCTGGTCATCGCCAATATCAGAAGCCAATGCTTCAGTTTTAACCTCAGTGATGCGACTGAGGGACCTATTCATTTGTGAACAAAATATGGAGTGCGCGATTCCCGCCCCCGGGGCCCCTCCGGTCTGGCAATATATCTCCTTGCCGCGCGGCCCGGTGGAACCGGGAACCGGCGCAGGCGTGCACCTTGAGAACCGGATACTGCGAGGATGGACACTTCAAGTGTCGCATCCGGGCAGACATCGAACCATTTGAAATGGTCTAACTTGGATTTGTTTTTCGCAAGGCCGCCGAGAGGCGGCCCCGAGAAATTCCTTTTCCTATACTAAAACCATATGAATCGAACGGAACCGATCAGCGAATGACTGAGAGGACCGGACGGGCTCGAAGCCCATTTATTTTTGGACGGAGAGTTCGATCCTGGCTCAGGATGAACGCTGGCGGCGCGCCTAACACATGCAAGTCGAACGGCACCTGCCTTCGGGCAGAAGCGAGTGGCGAACGGCTGAGTAACACGTGGAGAACCTGCCCCCTCCCCCGGGATAGCCGCCCGAAAGGACGGGTAATACCGGATACCCCGGGGTGCCGCATGGCACCCCGGCTAAAGCCCCGACGGGAGGGGATGGCTCCGCGGCCCATCAGGTAGACGGCGGGGTGACGGCCCACCGTGCCGACAACGGGTAGCCGGGTTGAGAGACCGACCGGCCAGATTGGGACTGAGACACGGCCCAGACTCCTACGGGAGGCAGCAGTGGGGAATCTTGCGCAATGGGGGGAACCCTGACGCAGCGACGCCGCGTGCGGGACGGAGGCCTTCGGGTCGTAAACCGCTTTCAGCAGGGAAGAGTCAAGACTGTACCTGCAGAAGAAGCCCCGGCTAACTACGTGCCAGCAGCCGCGGTAATACGT
>UQYA01000053.1 GCA_900545165.1 uncultured Collinsella sp. | reverse complement strand
CTTGGGGACGGAGGAAAACAGGTCGTTTTGCTCACCACCGACGCCCGTGCAACACCGCCCGCCAAAAAGAACGCCCGTTTACTACGATGAACCGCAAACCTCCGACCATCGGCTTAATGCGGAAAATAAAACCGCAGGTAGAAGCGTTGACGATTTGCTCAAAACCGACGTGTGGTCAGCAGATCCAGTTTCATCGTAGTAATTGGGCATGTTATTTGGCAGCGCCGGCAAAGACTGTCCCAAACGACTAGTCGTTTAAGAACGTCCCCAATGACTACCCAATGACTAGTGGCGGCGGGCGTTGAGTTCGCCGGCCAGCTCGTCGAGGGTGATGCCGTAGCGCTCGAGCGTCACGAGCAGGTGGTAGACCAGGTCGCCGGCCTCGTAGCGAATGTGATCGTGGTCGTTATCCTTGCAGGCCATGATCACCTCACTTGCCTCCTCGGCAAGCTTCTTGAGCAGCTCGTCCTCGACGTCGATCAGCAGACGCGCGGTATAGCTCTCCTGCGGCGATGCATCACGACGACCGTGAATCACCTCGGCCAGACCTGTCAGCGTCTCACCGATATTTCCATCCTGAACATTCGCGGTGCGCACACCCATAGTTCAATCCTTTCTGGTGGCCGAGCGCCTAGTCGAGCGCCCGTCCTACGCGAGTTTCTTAAAGAAGCAGGTACGGTTGCCGGTATGGCAGGCCGGACCCGGCGAGTCGACCTTGACCAGCAGTGTATCGCTATCGCAATCGGCCCAGAGCTCCTTGACCTCTTGTATGTTGCCGCTCGTCGCGCCCTTGTTCCAGAGCTCCTGGCGGCTGCGGCTCCAAAACCACGTGGTGCCGGTCTTGAGCGTCAGTCCCACCGATTCCTCGTTCATCCAAGCAACCATAAGCACCTCGCCGGTGTCATATTGCTGAACCACACAAGGAATCAATCCTTTGGCGTCGTATTTAAGATCCGCTGGAGTAGTAATTTCTCTCATTTCAATTCCCCAATTTAAACATCGCCGGTCGGCGAGGGTTGTCCAGGTGCCCGAGATTCCGAGCGACAAGCCCGACGACGCGTACTTAAGTACGCGAGGAGGGTTGGAGCCGGAAGGTCGGGTGCCTGGGCAAGCCGCAGCATTAGAAGTCCAGCCTCACAGGAATACCTTGACTGGCCATATACTCCTTCACCTGGCGAATGCTGAAGGTTCCAAAGTGAAAGACGCTGGCCGCCAGCACGGCATCGGCCTCACCCTCAATCACACCCTCGGCAAAATGCTCGAGCGTACCCACGCCGCCGCTCGCGATGACGGGGATTGGCACCGCGCGCGCCACGGCGCGGGTGAGCGCCAAATCGAAGCCGGCCTTGGTACCGTCGCGGTCCATGCTGGTCAGTAGGATTTCGCCGGCGCCACGACGAGCCGCCTCCTCGGCCCACGTCACTGCGTCGATACCCGTAGCGTTGCGGCCGCCCGCCGTAAAGACCTCCCACTTATCGGCGCCCGGCTCCCCGGGCAGCCCCACGCGCTTGGCATCGATCGCCACGACCACGGCTTGGCTGCCAAACGCCGCGGCGGCCTGGCTGATCAACGACGGATCGCGCACGGCGGCAGAGTTGAGCGACACCTTGTCAGCACCGGCGGCAACCATGGTGCGCATGCCCGCCAGGTCGCGAAAGCCGCCGCCCACGGTATAGGGAATGGCCAGCTCCTCGGCCGCATGCGCCGCCATCTCGATAGTCGTCGCACGGTTATCGCTCGTCGCGGTAATGTCCAAAAATACGACCTCGTCCGCACCCTCGCGGTCGTAGGCGCGGGCCAGCTCCACCGGATCGCCGGCATCGCGCAAGCTCACAAAGTTGACGCCCTTGACCACACGGCCGTCCTTGACGTCCAGGCAGGGAATCACGCGCTTGGTAAGCATGGGCTACTCCTCCCCTCGGGCGGCGGCCAGTGCCTGGGCCAGCGTAAAGTTGCCCTCATAGAGCGCGCGGCCGGTAATGGCGCCTTCAATCGCGCCCTCACCCACCGCGGCAAGCGCGCGGATATCGTCGAGCGTCGAGATGCCGCCCGAAGCCACGACGGGAAAGCCCGCGACCTCGGCCACATGGCGATACGCCGCCACATCGATGCCCGTCTGCATGCCATCGCGCGCGATGTCGGTATACACCAGATGCTTAAAGCCCAGCTCGGAAAGCTGCGCCACGGCATCGTCGAGCGCCACGCCCGCGCCGTCGCGCCAGCCGTTCACCTTAACCTGGCCGTCGCGCGCGGCAATGTCGGCGACCAGCAGCTCGACAAAGCCGCGAGCCGCCACCTCGGCAAATCCCGGCTCGGTCACGAGCACGGTGCCTAGTGCGATGCGACGCGCGCCGTAGCCGGCCAGCTCGTCGATGCGTGCGAGCGAGCGAACGCCGCCACCCACGTCCACGGACAGACCGTCGACGCCGCAGATGGCCTTAATCGCCGCCGAGTTGGCAGCGCATGTATCCTCGTCTTCGCCAAAGGCAGCGGATAGGTCGACGACATGCACCCAGCTTGCGCCCTGCTCGGCAAACGAACGGGCAACGGCCACGGGGTCATCGGAATATACCTTGCAGCGGTTGCGGTCGCCGCGCTCCAGGCGCACAACCTTGCCGCCGATCAGATCGATTGCGGGAAACAGGATCATCGGCCAACCTCCTCGACGATGTTGACGAAGTTCTTAAGGATGCGCTGACCCAGCGCGGAGGATTTCTCGGGATGGAACTGGCAGCCCCACACATTGCCGTGGCGCACGATGCACGGGAAACTCCGTGTATAGTGCGTGCGCGCCAACACATCGGTGGCATCGACGTCGCCGGCCACCGCGTAGCTGTGGGTGAAGTACATATTGGCGCCCTCGGCAAAACCGGCGAGCAGCGGATCGGCCGCGCCGGCAGGCGTCATGTGCACCTGATCCCAGCCCACGTGCGGGACCTTCAGACGGCTCGACTCCAGGTGCGTGCACGAGCCACGCATGATGCCCAGGCCATCGACCCAGGGACCGCCGGCCTGTTCGGGAGCGTTTCCGTCCGCGACCGCGCCCTCGTCCGCCGGCACGCCCTCGTGGCCGCGCTCAAAAAATAGCTGAAGGCCCAGGCAGATGCCGAGCAGCGGAGTTCCAGCGGCGACGGCATCGAGCACGGCCGCCTCCTCGCCGCTCTGGCGCATAAAGGCGATCGCGTCATAGAACGCGCCCACGCCCGGGATGACCAGGCCGTCGGCGTTGCGGATCTGCTCCGGATCGTCCGATGCGCAGGCGGCGGCACCGGCGCGCGCAAGCCCGCGCACGACGCTCGACAAGTTGCCCTTGTGGTAGTCGACCACCACGATCTTCGGTTCGCCCACGCGACCCCTCCACTTCTCATCATCCAAAACCACCACAAAGGGGACAGGCACCTTCGTGGTGGTTTTACCCTTGTGACGGTTACAGTGAGCCCTTGGTGCTGGGGATGCCCTGCACGCGGGGATCGAGCTCGCAGGCGTGGCGCATCGTGCGGCCCACGGCCTTAAAGGCGGCCTCGATAATGTGATGCGAGTTGCCACCCGCCAGTTCGCGCACGTGCAGCGTGAGCTTGGCATCGCGTGCGAAGGCATAGAAGAACTCGACGGCCAGCTCGGTATCGAAGCTGCCCACGCGCTCGGTCGGCACGGGCAGCTCGCAATAGGCCTGGCCGCGACCCGAAATGTCCACGGCGGCCATCACGAGCGTCTCGTCCATGGCGATCACCGCGTCGGCAAAGCGTGTAATACCCGCCTTGTCGCCCAGCGCTTGGCAAAACGCCTCGCCCAGCACGATGCCCGTATCCTCAACGGTGTGGTGCGCGTCGACCTCAACGTCGCCTACCGCATGTACCGTCAAATCGAACAGGCCATGGCGGCCAAAAGCGTTGAGCATGTGGTTGAAAAACGGCACGCCGGTCGAGATATCGCACACGCCGCTCCCGTCCAGGTCGAGCTTGACGACAATGTCGGTCTCCCCTGTCTTGCGGGTCACCTCGGCATAACGGCCCATCTACATCTCCTCCTTCACCAGCGCGGCAAACGCAGCCAGCACCTCGTCGTTTTCCTGTGGGGTGCCCACGGTAATGCGCAGGCAGTCCGCGAGCCCCGGCGCGTAGCTAAAGTCGCGCACCAAAATCGAATACTCGTCGCGCAGGCGCTCACGCACGCGCGTGGCATGCGGCGTGCGCACGAGCACAAAGTTTGCCGCACTCGGCCATGCCTCCACAGGCAGGCCCTCGGCAGCCATCGCGCGCAGGGCGCACAGCTCGCGCTCGCGCTCGGATGCGACCTGCGCCACCACGGGCGTGTACGCATCGCGGGCACGCACGCAGGCAAGCGCGGTTGCCTGGCTCAGCACGTTGACCGAATAGATCTGGCGAATCGCCGCGAACACGTCGATGACCTCGGGCGCCGCGATCACATAACCCAGACGCGCGCCGGCGGCGCCAAACGCCTTGGACAGCGTATGCAGAATCACCAGGTTGGGATGCTCGGCGATAAGGCCTTGCGCCGTGGTGGCCGCGCCAAACGAATCGTCGGCAAACTCAACGTAGGCCTCGTCGACCATTACCATGCCGGGGCACGCATCGCACAGGGCCGCGACAAAGTCGAGCGAAGCCACGTCGCCCGTGGGATTGTTGGGCGAGGTCACGATTGCCAGGTTGCACTCGGACGCCGCCGCAAGCACAGCTGCCTGGTCGAGCTCAAAGGTCGCGGGGTCGCGCCACACGTCGCGCACCTCGGTCTGGCAGAGCGACGCAAAGAAGGCATACTCGCTAAAGCACGGCGGGCAGTTGAGCAGGGTCCGTCCCGCGCCGCCAAACGCCAGCAAGTAGTTATAGAGCAGCTCGTCGCCGCCGTTGCCCACGCAGATATTCTCGCGCGTCACGCCATGCCAAGCGGCGAGCTCGTCGCGCAGGTCGTTGGACATGGGATCGGGGTAGCGGTTGAGCGGTGTAGCGGCCAGGGCGGCGTCGACCGCCTCGCGCACGCCAGCCGGCACGGGATAGGTGTTCTCGTTGGCCGAAAGGTTGATGCGCGTGGGCGTAAAGTTAGGATCGTAGGGCTCAATACCGACCAGGTAAGGCTGGACGAGCTCCTTCATGCGGGGCGTCAGCTCGGCCATATTAGGCCTCCTTGCCAGTCGTGCCAACGCCATCCGCGCCCGCAGCCGCCAGGTCAACGCCCTCGGCAACCGTCGCCACGGCGTCGCCCGGCCAGGCAACCTTGGTCAGGTCGGCCGCGGCGAGCGACTCGGCGCTCACGGCATCCTCGCCCTGCTCCAACACGCGGCGACGCAGTGCGGCAGAAAGCGCGTGTGCCCACAGGCCCTCGGCCTCGGCCAGGCGCTGCGTAGCGGGAGCATCGGAGAGCAGGCCCTCGGGCGTATAGCAAATGACGCTCGAGCGCTTGACGAACTCCTCCACCGAAAGCGGGTTGGAGAACATGGCCGTGCCGCCGGTCGGCAGCGTGTGATTGGGACCGGCAACGTAATCGCCGAGCGGCTCGGAGCTCCAAGCGCCCACAAAGATGGCGCCGGCGTTGCGAATACCGCCAAGCAGGCCCATCGCATCCTTGCAGTGCAGCTCCAGGTGCTCGGGCGCCACGGTGTTCACCGCCTCGACGGCGGCAGCCATGTCGGCGGCCACCACGATGGTGCCTTCATTGTCGAGCGAGGCACGCGTGATCTCGGCACGCGGCGACTGCGCTACCAGAATATCGATACCCGCCTCGACCTCACGCGCAAACTGCTCGTCGCAGGTCACCAGATAGCAGGCTGCCAGCGGGTCGTGCTCGGCCTGGGCCATCAGATCGGCCGCAACCACCATAGGCTTGGCCGTGGCGTCGGCCAGCACGCAGACCTCGGAGGGACCGGCGACCATATCGATACCCACATCACCCGAGACAATCTGCTTGGCCGCGGCAACAAAGGCGTTACCCGGGCCGGTAATCTTGTCGACACGCGGAATGGTCTCGGTACCGTACGCCAGCGCGGCCACGGCCTGGGCGCCGCCCACCATATAGATCTCGTCCACGCCGCCGAGCTTGGCGGCCGCGAGCGTGTAGGGGCTGATCAGGCCGTCCTTTTGCGGCGGGGTCACCATGACCACGCGTTTGACGCCGGCCACCTTGGCGGGAATGGCGTTCATAAGCACGGTGGAAGGGTACTGTGCACGACCGCCCGGCACATAGATGCCGGCCGCCGCGAGCGGGGTCACCTTAACGCCGAGCATCGTGCCGTTCGGGCGCGTGGTAAACCAGCTCTGCTCGACCTCGCGCTGGTGGAACTCACGAATCTGACGCGCGGCTTTCTCGAGCGCGGCGACAAAAGCGGGATCGAGGCCCTCGAGCGCGGCATCGATCTGCTCTTGCGGCAGACGGAAGCTCTGCAGCTCAACGCCGTCAAAGCGCTGGCAATAGTCGCGCACCGCGGCATCGCCGCTGGCGCGCACGTTGGCCACGATATCGCGGGCGGCGTCGACGATCTTTTGCGGTAGCACTCCCTTACGGTTGAGCTGATTGGTAACGAGGCGCTCACCGGGAGCAAGCTTGATGGTCTTCATATCGGTATCCCCTATCGGTCGAGGTTTTTTTCGAAAAACGAGAGACCGGACAACGGCGCCAGTCGGCCCGCAGCCCGGACGTTGGGGCGCCCGTGCGTGCTCGCGCTATTGTGCCGAGCCCGCAACGGGCTCAAAATGCTTGTCCTTCACGGCCGCCGCCAAGCGATCGGCCAGATTGCGTACGCGCGGATCCAGACGTGCGGCGCCCGGATTGACAAAGAAGCGGGCCGTGCAGTCCATAATGCGACCAGTAATAACGAGGTCGTTGTCACGCAGCGTGGCGCCCGTGGCGGTAATATCCACGATGCGATCGGTCATGCCGACAATGGGGCCCAGCTCGATATTGCCGTGCAGCGAGACGATGTCGGCGTTCACGCCGCGCTCGGCATACCAGGCACTCGCGATGCGCGGGTACTTGGTTGCCACGCGAAGCGACCCACGGCGGGCATAGTTGCGCTCGGCCTGGCCGGCGCGCCACGCAGGCTCCGCCTCGATAAACGTGCACAGGCCGTAGCCCAGGTCGACCAGCTGCAGCAGGTTGAGGTCGGCCTCGATGAGCGAGTCCCAACCGCAGATGCCGCAGTCGGCACCGCCACAGCCCACAAAGGCGGGCGCGTCGCTGGGTCGCACGATGACAAACTCGATATCGCCGACCGTGCCCTCGCCGGCACGCGTGTCGTGGCCGCGCACGATCAGGTGACGGCCGGGGTCACGCAGTTCAGAGACGTCCAAACCTGCGGCCTCGAGCACGTCGAGCGTGTCGGCCTTGAGCGAGCCCTTGGGCACGGCGATGCGCAGCGGGCCCTCGGTGCCGCGGCCCACGGCATGGTCACCATCGGAAGCAGTGTCCTCGGCCGAGGTGCGCGCGGCCTCCAGACGCTCGAGCGAAAAGGCAAAGCCTGCCGCCGGCACCTCGATGCCGTCGCCAAATGCACCGGTAAAGATGGAGTCGTAGCGACCGCCCGAGCCCACCGGATCGGGCAGGCCACCGGCATAGGCCTTAAAGACCAGGCCCGTGTAGTAATCAAACGAGTTCATGATGGAGAAGTCGAAGGACAGCACCTGAGCGTCCTCGGGAGCCAGGCCCTCGACCAGGGCACGCAGCTCGCGCGTGAGCGGCGCAACAATGCCCGCCGCCGCCAGCAGCGCGTCGACGCGGTCGAGCACCTCGGCACCACCGTGCAGGCGCGGCAGCTCGCTAATGGCGGCCTTGACGGCCTCGGGCTCGGCACTTGCCGCCACGCGGGCATCGAGGCCCACAAAGTCGTTGGCGTGCACGCAGCGCAGCGCCTCGGCAGCCAGCTCGCGATCTTCGCACGCCGCAAGCAGTTCCTTAAACGGACGCACACTGCCCGCGATAATGCGCGCACCGGGAAGTGCCAGCTTGCGCACGGCCTCGGCGACCAGTGAGACAATCTCGACATCGCCCGCGGTGTCGCCCGCGCCGATGAGCTCAAAACCCAGTTGCGTAAACTGACGCGAGCCACCGGCATTGCGCTGACACTCGCGAACCACCGGCGCCTCGTAGCGCAGGCGCAGCGGCAGATCGGCCGCACGCATGCGAGTCGAAACCAGGCGAACGATTGGCAGCGTGTTGTCGGGACGGACCACCAGCAGGCGACCGTCGTCATCAAAGAGCTTAAACGGCGTGTCCGCAATGCGGCCGCCCTCCTCGAGCGAGCCCTTGTCCTCGAGCAGCGGCGTCTCGACCGGAAGGTAATGATGATCCCTAAAGCAGCCCTTCACCGTCAGCGCAATCTCCTCGCGCGCCTGAGCCTCCTCGGGCAATATGTCCCGGAATCCCCACGGTGTGGCCGTCATCTGGTGAACCTCCTCATGCTGCGTTTCATATAGAACAGAAGACCGGCATAGCTCCGCCGGTCTTCTGGGTACTTTAGCATACTAGAGTGCTTGCGGGGAAAATCCGTCGCAGCCGCTCACACCGTATTCATTTGGAAACATAGGGTAGGTTGCCGCAACCCAACCCCACCTAGGCGCCAATCGCACGACGATACTCTGCCATTACCTGTGCATCGGCAGCTGCGGGGTCGGCAAAATAGCGCCAGTCATACGTCTCGGCCGAAACAACTCCGCGATAGCCGCGCGCCACCAGCCTATCCAGGTCGGCGCGCATATCGCGGTCGCCGTCACCCCAGGCAAGATGCGTCGTGCCATCTGCCGCAACATCGACAAAATGCACGTGGGCGACATCATCGCCAAGCAGATCGAAATAATCGTCGATGGTATCCCCCGCCACCGCCATAGCGCCTATATCCAGACACGCCTTAAGTGCCGGATGATCAACTGCCTCGATCATGCGCTTCGTGTCGGCCGCCGAGTTCACGATCATCGACTCAACCGGCTGTAGGGCCTCGAGCACCAGTCGCACGCCGCGCTCTCCCGCATGTTCGGCAATCGCACGCAGCATCGAGGCACTTCGACCCCACGCGTCCTCAATCGGCTCGTTCAAAAATGCCCAGCCGCTCGAGACCATGACCTGCTCGGCTCCAAGTTCCGCCGCGATATCCACAACGTTCTTAAAGTACGCGAGCGTGCGGGCACGCGCCTCATTCCCGCGCGCCGCGATATTCCACGGCTTGGGGTTGTTCTGTTCGGGACAAAGCCCCACAATCCGAACCCCATACTGCTGCGACAGCTCCCGCACCTGCTCGAGCGAATCGTATCCATGGCAATCGACATACAGATGCATCGCCCCGGTCCAAAGCTCGCAACACGTGTAGCCCGAGGCCGCTGCCGAGGAAAAGAATTCCTCAAGGTCAAAATAACGATGGCTGATATTCATGACGGCAAGCTGCGGATACTCCATCTTGTCCACCTTTCGGCAAAAGGGCGCCGCAGCACAGTGTGCGCGACGCCCCCCTCTTACATTGTTCTCATTATGACGGATGCCCTACTGAACACCAAGCACTCCAAAGAACGCGCCGGCGATACTCACGAGCAGGATCACGAGCATGATGAGCAGCGGATTCATCTTCTTCTTGAGCATGAGATAGACGATTCCAAACAGCCCCATCGTGACAAAGCCCGGGAAGATTCCGTTGAGCAGCTCAGCCAGCGTCTGAGCACCATCGCCCGCGCCGACCATGAGCGGAATGTCCACGGTGACCATCTCCATGGTCATAGCACCGATTACCATGGCGCCCATGATAGAGGCCATCTTGACGATCGTGTCCATAATGCCCGATTCCTGGACCTTGCTGATCATGTCCGAGCCAAAGCGATATCCCACAAACGTCAGCAGGTAACGGATGATGTAGTGAGGGACGTTGAACACGAGCAGGAACAAAATCGGGCCAAGAATGGAGCCCTGCAGCGCCAGCGACGTGCCGACACCCGTTGCCAAAATTCGCAGCGTGCCCCAGTAGAAGGCATCGCCCACGCCGGACAGCGGTCCCATCAAAGCAAGCTTGACATTAGAGATCGCGCTCGTGTCAAAGCTATCGTCAGTAGCGTTGACCTCCTCCATTGCAGCGGCGATGGACATGGGGAGCGTCGAGATGTACGGCGTGACGTTATAGAGCTCCATATGGCGCTTAAGGGCGGCCTTAAAGTCCGCATCCTGCGGATACAGCTTGCGAAGGATCGGCATAAGGGCCCACATAAAGCCGATATGGCCCATACGCTCGTAGTTCCACGAATGCTCATAGGGAATCGAGCGCCAGAACAGCTTCTTAAGGTCTGCGCGGGAAATCAGCCCGTCGTAAGAAGACTCAAACTTAAAACTCATCGAACCCACTCCCAATCGCAGGATCCTCGGTTGCCACTGCGGGCTGCTCCGCCTTTTTCTTGTCACCCAAAACCGTCATCGCGACGACGATGATCGCGGCAAAGATCGCCACGCCCGTCGTGCTAATGCCAAAGTAGGCGACGAGGAAGAAGCCAGCGAAGAAGAACGGAGCCACCGTTTTGTTCATGATCATCTGAGCCAGCATCGCAAAGCCGAGTGCAGGCAAGAAGGCGGCGGCGACATCCATACCGGTCTGAACGAAATCGGGAATGATGTTGAGCAGGCTGGCAACAGCGTCGGCGCCAAAGAAGAATGCCAGGGGAATAATCAGCAGGCCGCACCAGCTCTGCGCGTAACCGGCGATGAGCATGTTGCGCGTGATGGCCTTGGTGTCCCCGTCCTCGACGTTTTTGTCGATACGGTGCACCAGCAGCAGCATGACCGGCTGGCCCAGGGCCGTATCGAGCGCCAGGACGATCGTTGCGATGGGAATGCCCAGGGTCAGGGCCGCCGAAGCGTCCGCGCCGGCCTGCATGGCAAGCGACACACCCAGAATGGTTCCGGAAATCGTATCGGGCGGGTTATACGCACCGACCGAGATGGCGCCGACCATGGCAAGCTCCATCGTGGCGCCCATGATCGTGCCGGTCACCATGTCGCCCATGACAAGGCCAACCAGAGGTCCGAGCACAATCGGGCGCTGGAGGTAGCTCGTACCGGTCAGCCACTCGGAATAGCCCAAAAGGGCAATAAGGAAAATCAGGATTGTCTTGATAACCATGATGGCCCCTAACCGATGACCTTTGCGGCGTCAGTCTTCGCATCTGCCGGAATCATCTGAATGAACAGCTCGTAGCCCTCGCCGAGCAGCTCTTTGATGTATGCCTCGTTTTCGGGCGTAAGGAACACGCTCGTCGAGACCTGGCGGGCATCCTCGCTAAAGGCAACGTTGCCGAGGTTGATCTTCTTGACTCCCATCGCCTTGGCGACGGCACCGGCCTGCTGGATCGTCTCGCAAACTACGAAGAGCTTGTACTTATCGGTCACACCGCTCTGGAGCGCCTTGACGGCATCCTCGGTGTTTTTGACAACGACCTTGCAGCCCTCCGGCTTTGCAAGGGACAGGGCCTGCAGACGAAGCTTGTCATTGAGGACCGTATCGCTCACCAGCAGGATGCAGTCGGCACCCAGAGCCGAGGTCCAGCTAACGGCAACCTGGCCGTGAAGCAGTCGATAATCTACACGAATCATCTGAATCATGATGTGCTCCCTAGTGGTTAAAACTCATCGAGTTCGGCCTGCCCCAGCAGGTCGTTGACGTACTTGACCTTGGTGTCGTCCGCCTCGACGATCTGGCGGATGGCCTCATCGATCGGGGTGGATTCGGGCACGAACAGCAGCTGAATAAGAAGCGGCAGGTTCATATTGGTCACCAGGTGCGTGTTGGGACGCGTCTGGACGATCTTGGTGAACTCGTTGTTGACACTGCCGCCAAAGAGGTCGGTGCAAACGACGACCTCATCGTCCGCGGCAAAGCCGTCCAGAATCGCTGCGGCCTCCTTGGTCAGGTCCTCGTTTCCGTCGACATACATAGAGAGCGCATGGACGTTTTCGCGCTCGCCGGAAAGCAGCCCAATGCTCTCGACGATTCCAGACGCAAAATGGGCATGGGATGCAACGATAAACTGCCTCATTCGATTCCCCTTTCTTGCGAATTTCGGCATAAAAATGCCCGGACGCATGCGCCCGGGCAGGGTGCTTCTTGATCAGTAGCTTATTTGTCACCGATTAGTAGTCGAACTGGTGATAGTAACGACGGTAGTTGAGGTTGTGCTTGGTGACCGTCTCGTAGTAAGCGGCAAGGCGATCGGTGATCAGCGAGGAGAGGATCCACGGAGACACGATGACGCGGAACTCGTCGTCAAGGCCGGGGATCGCGAACTCGGCGGTGTCGATGATGTTGATGTCGGTGTCGCCGGTCACGCCGCGGGTCAGGAACGCGCGGACGCGCTCGTCGAGCTTGCGGTTCTCGTCCTCGCCCATGAACAGGAAGACCGGGACGCCCGGCTCCACGAGCTCGAGGGTGCCGTGGAAGAAGTCGGCCGAGGTGATGTAGCGGGTGCGCTTCCACTGCATCTCCTCCAGGATGCACATCGAGAACAGGATGGTCTCGCCCCACAGGGCGCCGGAGCCGATGAACATGGTGTAGGGGGCCAGGGCGTACTTCTTGGCGAGCTCCTCGGCGCGCGGCTCGAAGCGCTTGCGGATGTCGAGCATGTCCTTCCAGATATCCTTGGTCTGCTCGATAAACAGATCGAACTTGGGGAAGCAGCCGCGGCGGTTGA
>UQYA01000052.1 GCA_900545165.1 uncultured Collinsella sp. | reverse complement strand
TCCATCCTGCCGGTTGGCACCAGCAGCGCTACGACTTTATTCCGGGCCAGAGCCTCTACAATCGCTGCCACCTTATCGCCTGGTCGCTCTGCGGCGAAAACGCCAACCGCAAAAATCTCCTCACCGGCACGCGTTATCTCAACGAGACGGGCATGCTACCGTTTGAAGAGCAGATTCTCAACTATATTCGCGATACGGGCAACCACGTGCTCTATCGCGTTACGCCCATGTATAACGAAGAGGAGCTTGTCTGCCGCGGCGTGCGCCTTGAGGCGCAATCGGTCGAGGACCACGGCAAGACCCTCTGCTTCCACGTGTACTGCTACAACCTGCAGCCGCACGTGCAGATCGACTACGCTACCGGCCGCAACCAGGCCTCGGGAGACTAGGACCGACCAAGCTGCCCCAAAGCCTAAAATGATCCGTTTTCCTCCGTCCCCAAGGAATCAAATAAGGCCGCCCCGGTTACCCAGGGTGGCCTTTTCGTCAGCACCTACATTGCAGACAAAATCGCACGCTACTTGGCGCGACCCTCCTCATAGCGCTCGACCAGCTTGGCCTGAACGTCATAAGGCACCTGCTCGTAGCCAGCGGGCTTCATGGTAAAGTCACCCGTGCCGCGCGTGATAGAGCGCAGACGCGTCGAGTAATCCGTCAGCTCGGCGAGAGGCGCCTGCGCGATAACCACGGTGTCACCGCGCTCATCGGTCTCCATGCCCGTCACGCGACCGCGCGAGGCCGAGATGTCGCCCATCACGGCGCCGGCGTAGCTCTCGGGGATAGTCACCGTGATTTCCTCGATGGGCTCCAGCACCACCGGGTCGGCATCGGCGCATGCCTTGCGCAGGCCGATGCGAGCCGCCGCGCGGAACGCCATCTCGTTGGAGTCGACGCTGTGATACGAGCCGTCGTACACAGCCACGCGAATGCCCGTGAGCGGATAGCCGGCAATAATACCGTCCTTCATGGTCTCCTGGACGCCCTTGTCCACGGCGGGGATCAGCGAGCGCGGGATGCGGCCACCCACGACCTCGTCCACAAACTCATAGCCGTCGCTCGTGCCGTCGGGCCCAATAAGCGGCTCCACGCGCAGCCAGCAGTCGCCATACTGACCGGCGCCACCGGTCTGCTTCTTGTGGCGACCCTGGGCGCTCGCCGTGCGGCGGATGGTCTCGCGATACGGAATGCGGATCGGCACGCTCTTGGCGACGACCTTGGTGCGGTCCTCCAGACGGTTGAGCAGCACCGAAACCTGCGCCTCACCCACGGCGGAGATGATAGTCTGGCCCGTCTCCTCGTCACGATCGATGCTCATGGTCGGATCGGCCTTGCATGCCTTCTCGATAAACGTGTAGAGCTTCTCTTCGTCGCCGCGGTTCTCGGCCTCGATGGCAATGCGGTACTGCGAGTTGGGAAACTTAAACGCCGCCGCCTCGACCTTACCGGTAATGGAGAGCGTGTCACCCGTCTCGGCAGCCAGCTTGGGCGCCACGATGATGTCGCCGGCATAGGCATGGCCAACCTCAGTCATATCGCGGCCGCACATCACATACAGGTGAGCCAGACGGTCGCCCTTGCGCGTGCGCGCGTTGACCAGCTCAAGGCCCGGCTCAAGCGTACCCGTCAGCACCTTGATAAAGCTGATGCGACCCTGCTGCGGATCGGCCAACGTCTTAAACACAAACGCCACCGGACGATCATCGTCGCTCGAAATCTTGAGCGAATCGCCGTCGATGAGCGGCATCTCGCCGTAGTCCGTCGGCGCCGGGAAGTATGTGGCAATGTCGTCCATCAGCGAGTTGACGCCCTGCTCCTTAATGCAATCGCCCGCAAAGACCGGCACAAAGATGCGCTCGGCAATCGCCTTCGACAGCAGGCCTTCAAGCTCCTCCTGCGTCAGCGTCTCCTCGCCTTCCAAGTACTTCATCATCAGTTCGTCGTCAGCCTCGGCCACCAGCTCGCACAGATGGTCATGGGCTTCCTCGGCCTGGGCACGATACTCCTCGGGAATCTCCGACTCAACGGCTTCGGTGCCGTTGCAATGGCGCGCCTTCATGCGCACCAGGTCGATGATGCCGTCAAAGTCCTCGCCCTCGCCCCAGGGAAGGGTCACGGCGCCCAGGCGCGTGCCAAAGCGCTCTTGCAGCAGATCCATCGTGGTCGCAAAGCTGGCCTCGGAGCGCGACAGGCGGTTTACGAACACCGCACGCGCCAGGCGCAGGTCCTCGGCGGCATACCAGAGCTTAACCGTCGTAGGCTGCGGGCCGGCCTCGGCGTCGACCACAAACAGAGCCGTCTCGCAGACGCTCATCGCGGCAAAGGCGTCGCCGATAAAATCGGGGTAGCACGGGGCATCGAGCACATTGATGCGCGCGCCCTTCCAGTCGATCGGCGCGATGGTCGTCGAGATGGAAAATGCACGCTTGACCTCTTCGGGGTCATAGTCGAGCGTGGGCTTGGTGCCGTCGTGGCCGCCCAGGCGGGCGGTCTTGCCGGAAAGGTGGAGCATGGCCTCGGCGAGTGAAGTCTTGCCCACCCCGCCTTGGCCTACGAGCACCACGTTCCTTACGTTACCGGTCTTGGGAGCACCCATGATGACCTCCTTGCAGGGCCGCGCGCAATGCGCGACGCCAACGGGGAGAGTTCGCGGTCGGTGCCATCCCGGGAGCAGCATGGTCGGCAGCCGAGCCGACTCACCCTCCAAATGTCCTATGCCACCACCCTACCCTCACGGGCGGCTGTCCATGCATACCTTTCGGCGCACGTATGAATACAGGCGGCGAGAGGAAGAGACAAGCGTGTGAGGCGATTATTGAACCCCGTCGATGCAAACAAAAAGCCGCCACAGACCGTAAGACCTGCGGCGGCTTCGCCTCAATTAATAGTTGAATAAATACCTGAGCCTACCCCTCGATACGGCTCAAGAACTCACGGGTACGTTGCTCACGCGGGTGATTGATAACCTGCTCGGCCGGACCCTCCTCGACAATGCGGCCTCCGTCCATAAAGACCACGCGATCGGCAACATCGCGCGCAAACTGCATCGCGTGGGTCACGATCACCATCGTCATATTCTGCGCGGCAAGGTCTTTAATGACACGCAGCACCTCGGCCGTTAGCTCGGGATCGAGCGCCGAGGTCGGCTCGTCAAAGAACAGGATCTCCGGGTCGAGCGCCAAGGCGCGGGCGATACTCACGCGCTGCTGCTGGCCGCCCGAAAGCTCACACGGCACCTTGTTCTCGTTGCCCACAAGCCCCATCTGAGCAATCAATTCATGCGCACGAGCTTCCGCCTGCTCGCGCGGGCGCTTAAGCACGCGAATCGGCGCGTCGATGATGTTTTTCATCACGGTATAGTGCGGGAACAGGTTGTAATTTTGGAACACCAGGCCGAATCGCGAGCGCGCCTGTTTGGGCACATCGCCCTTCGCATAGACCGCGCCCGAACCCGCATCCGTCGCAACGGCAAGGTCACCAAACGAGAGCGAGCCACCGTTGAGTGTCTCGAGTAGCGTGGCACACCGCAGCAGCGTGGACTTGCCGCCACCCGAAGGCCCGATAATCGCCACGACCTCGCCACGCTTGACCTCGAGCGAGATATCCCTGAGCACCTCATTGCCGCCAAACGCCTTGCGCGCGTTCGCTATATTCATTACCGAATTAATCATGGTAGTAATCCAATTTTTTCTCGGCGGCGCCCAGCAGCATCTCGACCACAAAGTTAAAGACCCAGTAGATCAACGCCGCAATCGCAAACGGCACCATGCTCACTTGCGAGGCGACCAGCGCCTTGGCCGTCGAGAACATCTCCCCCACGCCGATGGCAAACGCCAGCGACGTATCCTTGACCAGCGTGATGATCTCGTTGCCCATCGCCGGCAGAATACGCTTGGCGACCTGCGGCATCACGATATACAGAAACGTCTGCACGCGCGAATAGCCCAGCACCTCGGCAGCCTCGTATTGACCGTGCGGAATGGACTGCAAGCCCGAGCGATAGATCTCGGCAAAGTAACCGGCGTAGTTGATGATGAACGCCACGACGCACGCCGTCCACTTGGAATCGGGCGTGAGCGAAATGCCAAACACGTAGTACGGGGCAAAGTAGATGGCAAACATCTGCAGCATGAGCGGCGTGCCACGCATGACCGAGATATAGATGCGCGCAATCCAGCGAAGCGGCGCGATTTTGCTCATGCGCATAAACGCCACGGGAATTCCCAGCGGAATCGACCCGAGCAGCGTCAGCACAAACAGCTGCAAACTGACCAAGAATCCCTGGCCAAGCATCTGCATCATGACTTGGATAGACAACCTAAGCTCTCTTTCGCGACAACAGAACAGCAAACCCAATGCTAAAGCGGGTTTTCCAGGTGCTCGAGTTTGCCGTGAAAGAGGAGCGCCGCGTACTAAATGTACGCAAGCGACGGTTTGAACGGCAAAATCGGGTGCCTGGGAAAGCCGCTATTTCAGAACCCAGTTGTCGAAGGAAAGACCGTAATCCGCATACTTGTCGCACAGGTCCTTGACCGTGCCGTCCTCGTAGAGTGCCTTGAGCGACTCGGTCACGGCGTCGGCCGACTTGGTGTCGCCCTTCTTAAAGCCGACGGCGTAGTGCTCGCTGGACAGCGGCTCATCAAGCTGCGTATAAGCATCGGGCTTGGCGGCGAGCTGATACTGGGCAATCGAAAGGTCGCAAGCCACGGCATCGACCGCGCCGCTCTCGAGCTGCATAAAGGCCGTGTTGTACTCGCCGATCGTGTCGAGCGTGGCAAACGTCGCCGCCAGATCCTTCTGGTCGCCCTCGAGCACATCCTGCGCAGCGGAATCGGTCTGGGTAATCACGGTCTTGCCGGCAAGATCGTCCCAGCTCTTGATGCCTGCATCCTTCTTTACCACCAGCACCTGCTCGTTGAGCATGTACGGCTCGGAGAACGTATAGTCATCCTCACGGCCCTCCATGGTAAAGCCGTTCCAGATGCAGTTGATGGCGCCCGAGTTAAGCAGCGTATCCTTGGCGTCCCAGTCGATGGCCTCGTATTTGACCTCCCAGCCCTGCTTATCAGCGACAGCCTTGGCCAGATCGAGGTCAAAACCAGTGTACTCGCCGTCGTCGCCCACAAAGCCGTACGGAGGATAGGACTTATCAAAGCCCACCACGAGCTTCTTGGACTCCGCAGCGCCCTTCACATCCTTGGCCGCGGCAGAGCCAGCAGCGGAGCCCTTGCCGGCACCACCGCCGCAACCGACAAGACCAAGGCCAAGCACCGTGGCAAGCGAGCCGGCTAGGCCAACAAACTGACGACGAGACATATCGGTATTCATGGTATTCCCCCTTGATGGCACTTTAGTTAGGTAAAGTGAATCATGTAACGACCAGAATCATACACTCTACCTTGATAAAGTACAAGGGAGGGTTTGCCCGCCGCGTGAGGGGCGTGGGGGTTAAGTTTCCTGCTCTACAGTCCTGCTCACGACGGAGGCCACATTAAGTGGCCTCCTGTTCGTGCGGAACTCGCGATAAACTTAACCCCCACGCCCCTCACGCGGCGGGCAACCGTCGTTGGGCTTATCACTGACACGATTAAACCGCTTGTATATCGTCTGCTGGCCTGGCACGCTACAATACTTGCAGCTTTAATTCATGAATTAGTGGAGTTATTGATGGCAGAATCTCGTGCGGAGCGTAAGGCTCGTCGTGCTTTGATCGAGGCGGCTGAGGGGTCGAAGGAGGAGAAATCTTCTAAGAGATCCAAGTCTTCTAAAGCTGCAAAAAGCAAATCGACCAAGAACAAAGCTAAGACCAAGCGTTCTGACTCTCGTCGGGGCGGGGACAAAGCGCCGCGGACGCGTTCCAAGCGTCCGCATAATGATTCGGTTCCATCTGCGCATAAGGTTGTGGATCCCAAGTCGCCTTGTTCCATCATGAAATCTTGCGGTGGGTGCACTGCTCTCAATCGTCCTTATAAAAAGCAGTTGGCAGCTAAGCAGGCTGCTATGGAGGAGCTTTTTGCTTCGCTTTGTGAGCGTGAGGGCATTGCTGTAGATCCTATTCGTGGCATGGGTGTCACCCTGGGCGACCCGGGCAAATATCCTGCGCCGCGTGGCTTTCGTCATAAGGCTGCCACTCCCTTTGCTCCCGGTAAGGAGGGTGCTGTCCGTTGCGGTTTCTTTGAGCGCGGCACGCACAAGATCGTTGCCGTACCCGAGTGTCCTGTCGAGGCACCGGGTGCCCGTCAGATTCTCAACGGCATCGCACGCGAAGCTGAGCGGCTGCATATTCCCGCCTTTAATGAGGACAAGCATCTTGGTTTACTTCGCTATGCCGTCGTCCGCTGCGGTTGGCGTACCGACCAGGTCATGGTCACGCTCGTGACCGCTCAGCGCGACTTGCCGCATGCGCAGGAGTTCTTTGAGGCTGTCGCCGCACTCGATCCGCGCATCGTCACCGTTGCCCAAAATATCAATGGCCGTCCCGGTAACGCCATCTTGGGTGAGGAGACTCGTATCGCCTATGGCGCCGAATGCATGCGCGACCAGCTGCTCGGTTGCGAATTCGATATCTCCCCTACCGCGTTCTATCAGACCAATCCGCAGCAGACCGAGCTGCTCTATCAGCTCGCGATTGACGGGATGGACCTGCAGCAGGGTGACATTCTTATGGACGCTTACTGCGGCAGCGGCACCATCGGTCTGTGCGCCGCGAAGGATGCCCAGGACAGGGGTGTCGGCATTATGCTGCTCGGCGTAGAGCGCAACCCGGCGGGCATTGCCGACGCACGTCGCAATGCCGAGCTCAACGGCCTTACTCGCAACGCATGGTTTATGGCCGACGATGCGACCGACTATATCCTCGATGCCGCCGATAACAACGAGCGGGTCGATGTCCTTTCCATCGACCCGCCGCGCGCCGGTTCTACCCCCGAGTTCCTCGAGGCTGCCTGCGCACTTAAGCCGCGCCGCATCACTTATATCAGCTGCAACCCCGTGACCCAAGAGCGCGACCTGCATCAGCTTCTCGACGGAGGCTATCGCCTGCTCAAGATCACGCCCGTCGACATGTTCCCTCACACCGACCACACCGAAACCGTAGCGGTCCTCGAACGCCGCTAACCAACCTCAGTAGATTTTTGGGACAAGAAAGGGGGCGACCCGTCTGGGCCGCCCCCTTCGCTTGGTTTATAAATTCCGCTACATCCCCTTGCACAGGTCGCACACGCCGGCTGCCGCCATCTCGCGCAGCAGCGTCTCGCGATCGCGCGTCACGATCAGATCCAACGGGAAGTGAATCTCGTCGAGCATCTTGCGAGCGTAATCGAGCTTACCAATTGCCATGCCAATGTGCGCATCGGTCGAAACGCCAATGCCCACGCCCAGCTCGGCGCAGCGCTCGGCGATCTTGCGGCATACGGCCCAATGCTCAGTGTCGACACCGTGTTCAAGACTATGGTTGTTGATCTCAATAATCTTGTGCTTGGCCTTAGCTGCCAACAGCACCTCGTCGATATCGAACGGCACGCCCGAACGCCCCGTGTGACCCAGCATGAACACCTTGGGGTGCTCCAGGGCATTGATATACATCTCGGTCGTCTGGGCCAGCGTCGCGCCCTCGGCAATCTGCGGATTATGCACGCTTGCAACCAAATAATCCAAATTTCGCGTAACCAAATCGAACAGCGAATGCTGACGGCTGTACGAATCGCCGGCAATATCGAGCGTGACAGGAGTGTCCTCGCCAAACAGGCTTCCGTCCAGCGAAACGATATCGGCCTCGGCACCACGCAGCACCAGCACGCCGCTCCAAATGCGCGGCCAGATATCCTGGTTGATAAAGAATTGGTAACTGCGCAGGTCATTGGGGCAAGCCGTAACCATAGAGCTCAGATGGTCGGCAGATCCGAGCACCTGCAGGCCACGCTCTGCCGCCCAGTACACATTCTCCTCAATGGTCGAATATGCATGCGCAGAGAAAATCGTATGGGTATGAATGTCACAAGAAAGCAGGTAGGGCATCAGGTCTCCTTATCTGGCACGGCCGTCGCTTATATTCATTGTACGCATAGCCTTCGATAGTCGTAAAACCACTCCATCCCAAAGACACAACGTCCATGACAACGGGGTCCGGCTTAACACCAAACCCCGTTTCACGTAAAACATTGTAGGCAGAGCGCTTTACTTTTAACGATACTCGTCCGCCAACTGTTTCCAAGCGGGTAACGAATTGACAATCGTTTCGTAACTCACGCAATAGCCCAGGCGGAACCAACCCGGCATACCAAAGCTGTCCGAGGGAACCGCAAGCAACTCATACTTCTTTGCGCGCTCGCAAAACGCATTCGCATCGGGCTCCAACGCTTTCACCCATAGGTAGAACGCGCCATCCGGCTCAACATAGGTGTAGCCATAGTCCGCCAAGGCATCGGTGAGCGCCGTGCGGTTGCGTGCATAGGCCTCAACGTCACTCGGCTCATCGATGCAGTCGATAATTACGCGCTGGAAGAGCGCCGGCGCGCACACGAAGCCCAGCGTACGGGCGGCACCGGCAACGGCGGGCATTACACGAGCTGCCTGAAGGTTCGTATTGGGAACCAGAATCCACCCCACGCGCTCGCCCGGCAGCGAAAGCGACTTGGAATACGAGTAGCACACGATGGTATGCTCGTAGATCGAAGGCACCCAAGGCACCTCGGCACCGTACACAATCTCGCGGTACGGCTCATCAGAGATGAGCATAATCGGATTCTCGGGATCGCGCTGAGCGTTGGCCTCGCGCAGAACATTGGCCAGTCGCGTCAGCGTGTCGCGCGTATATACGGCACCGGTCGGGTTGTTGGGCGAGTCGATAATGACGGCTGCCGTCTTGTCGGTGATCGCCTTGAATACGTTATCCACGCTCAGCTGGAATGTGTCCTCGTTGGCAAGCGCCTCGACACACGTGCAGCCGGCCTTCTCAATCCAAACGCGATACTCCGGAAAGTACGGGGCGATAACAATAACCTCGTCGCCCGGGTTCGTAACGGCGTTGAGCGTACAGGTGAGCGAAGCCGCGGCACCCACCGTCATAAAGACGTCTTTGCCCTCATAGCTCGTGCCAAAGCGGCGGTTGAGCGATTCGGCGACGGCTGCTCGACATTGCGGCAGGCCCGGTGCGGGCGTGTAGCCGTGCAGCTGGTCGCTCGGCAGCTCCAGGGCCTTCTTAATCGACTCAGCCACAGCAGCGGGCGCCGGAACGCTCGGATTGCCCAGCGAAAAATCGAATACGTTTTCCGCACCGATCTGCGCCTTGCGCTCAAGGCCATAGCTAAAAATCTCACGGATGATGGAGCTTTCCGCACCGCGAGCATACATAGTTTCGTTGATCATCTGTTCCCCTTTCGCATAGGCGCTATTGTACGCTTTAGCCGAGCAAAGTGCCGCAGCAATGTTGATTGGGGACAGACTTAAATGCGTGAAAACGCTCATTTAAGTCTGTCCCCAATCAACAGACGGCCCCATATCGCTCAAAAGAAAAAGCCTCCGCAGGTTTCCCCGCGGAGGCTTTCGCCACAAAGACTATTTGTCGGTGTCGGTGTCGGCATCGGCATCGGCATCGACGACGGCATGGTCATCGTCAGTATCATCGGATGCGGCGTCGGCATCCTCCTGCATAGCCGCCTGCGCAAATGCGGCGGCATCGGCCGCAAGCTCCTCCTCGCTCATGCGAGGCGCACGCTTCTTGGTCGGCATGCCGGCAGCCTTGGCGTTGCGCTCCTCCTTGGCCGCCAGGATATCGTCCTCGCGCTCAAGGTAGGCGTCCCACTCGTTATCGAGCAGGGCATTCACGGCATCGCCCTCGACGGTCTCGCGCTCGAGCAGCACCTTCGCCATCAGATCGAGCTGATCGCGACGGGCATCCAGGATCTCGACAGCACGACGATGGGCCTCGCGCATGATGCGCTGAACCTCGATATCAATGCGACGCGCCGTCTCCTCGGAGTAATCCTGATGATCGGCATAATCGCGGCCCAGGAACACCTGATGCTGCGCCTCGCCAAAGACCTGCGTGCCCAGCTCCTCGCTCATGCCCAGACGTGTGACCATCTCGCGCGCCATCCTGGTCGCGCGCTCCAGATCGTTGCTCGCGCCCGACGTGATGTCGTCGCACATGAGCTCCTCGGCAACGCGACCGCCCAAGAACACGGCAAGCTCGTCGAGCATCTCGTTCTTGGTCTTGAGGAAGTGGTCCTCCTGCGGAAGCTGCAACGTGTAGCCCAGGGCCTGACCGCGGCTGACGATCGAGATCTTGTGGACCGGATCGGAGTGCTCCAGGATATGGCCCACCAAAGCGTGACCGCTCTCGTGGTAGGCAATCGTGGTGCGCTCGGCCTCGGTCATCACGTGACCCTTGCGCTGCGGTCCGGCAATCACGCGCTCCATCGATTCCTCGACCTCGTCCATCGAGATCACGGAACGATGACGGCGAGCGGCCAGCAGCGCAGACTCGTTGAGCAGATTTGCCAGATCGGCGCCGGTGAAGCCAACGGTCATCTGGGCGAGCTTCTCAAACTTCACGTCCTCGTCCATCGGCTTGTTCTCGGCATGCACGCGCAAGATCTGCTCGCGGCCCTTCACATCCGGACGGTCGACCGTAACCTGACGGTCAAAACGACCGGGACGCAGCAATGCCGGATCCAGGATGTCAGGACGGTTAGTCGCAGCGATCAGGATGACCGACTCGCTCTCCTCAAAACCGTCCATCTCGACCAGCAGCTGGTTGAGCGTCTGCTCGCGCTCGTCGTGACCGCCGCCCAAACCAGCTCCGCGCTGACGTCCCACGGCATCGATCTCATCGATGAAGATGATCGACGGGGCCTGGGACTTGGCCTCCTTAAAGAGGTCACGCACACGGCTGGCGCCGACACCCACGAACATCTCGACAAAGTCGGAACCAGAGATGCTAAAGAACGGCACGCCCGCCTCGCCGGCAACGGCCTTAGCCAGCAGCGTTTTACCGGTGCCCGGAGGCCCCACCAGCAACACGCCACGCGGGATCTTGGCACCCAGTTTGCGATAGCGGTCCGGATCGCTCAAAAAGTCACGGATCTCCTCGAGCTCCTCGACTGCCTCGTCCACGCCGGCAACGTCTTCAAACTTGACCTTGGGGCGTGTGGCCTCGTTGGTCTTGGCGTTGGTCTTGCCAAACTGCATGTTCCTGTTGTTGGCGCCCATCATCTGGCGCATAAAGTAGAACATGATGGCGATAAGGGCGATCGTCGGAAGCACACTCATCGCCAAGTCGCCCCAAAAATCGGGATCGTTGGTGTTGACGATGTACTTGGTATCGGGGTGCTCCGCCATGAGCTCGGCAAGCGAATCGGAGCCGACATAGGTCGAGGAGAAGCTCTTGAGCTCGCTCGTATCGCCCTTGTCCTTCTTCGTCTTCCAGTAATGACCCGTCACGCTTCCGTCTTGAACCGTATAGGTCAGATCTTCGACGCGATCCTGCTTGATGGCGCTCACCATCTCGCTCGTCGCGAGCTTTACGGTATTGCTGGAATTGGCAAAGCCGGAGCCCATGTTAAAGAAGGCATAGCCCAGAAGCGCGCAAGCCAAAATAAAATACAGCCAGCCCGTACGCGTGGGCTTCTTGCCTCCGGGCATCCCCGGGATCTTAGGCTCCCGGGGAGTCTGGGAATTGTTATCGTTACGGTCGTCGGGCATCTTACGAATAAACCTCCGGTTTCAAAATGCCCAGATACGGAAGGTTACGATAGCGCTCGGCATAGTCGAGGCCGTAGCCCACCACAAAGGCATCGGGGCAATGGGTTCCAACATACTTGGGTGTGATGGCCGAGACGCGGTCCTCAACGTCCTTCCACAGGAAGGCGGCGACCTCCAGAGAAGCGGGCTTGCGGCTCTCGAGGTTCTTCATCAGATACTTGAGCGTCAGGCCCGAGTCCAGAATGTCCTCGACGATCAGCACGTCGCGATCGCGGATGTCGATATCCAGGTCCTTAATGATACGCACGATACCCGAGGACTTCACACCGTCACCGTAGCTCGAAACAGCCATGAAATCGATGTTGGTCGGCAGCTCGATCTTACGCATCAGGTCGCCCATAAAGACCACGGCGCCGCGCAGGACCGCAATCAGCACCAGATCCTTACCCGCGTAGTCGCGAGTAATCTGCTCGCCTAGGCGAGAGACGATACCGTCGATATCCTCCTGCGTGAACAGAACCTTCTCGATATCCGGATGTTGAGAAGCCATGACAACCCTTTCTTGTGCTTATCGCCCACACACCGCCGTATGGACGCGAACTACACATTCTAGCAGCGCACGGGGTAAATTTACCAGCCCGTGCGCCATCAGCGCGGGAATACCGTCAACGTCGCACAGAATAGCAGGCGTGGGACGCTATTCCGCATCGACCACGCGGAGCAGATATGCCACGCGCGTCGCGGCCGTGCACTTAAAACGCTCGTCCGCGCGAACTCCGGCGACCCACACCACGGCACCTCCCGGCGCCGTCCTCACCATGGGCACGCCGGCGCGCTCGGAAACGGGAATGCGAGCCTCGCCTAGCAAGTCGGATACTTTCTTGCTTCGGCCACTCATCCCTAACGGGCACATCACGTCTCCCGGTGCGGGACCGTCCACCCACAGGCGCGCCAATCGCGCCTCGACAGGGATCTCGCCACGCGAGCCCGCCAGGATCCGCTCACTATCGCTGTCGGCAAAACCCAGGGCAGCCGCGTCTACCAAAGCTGTCACTTCCCCGGCAGCCGCAAGCTCACGGGCGCGGCGCACGATATCGCATCCCGGCTCAACGGCCATCGGCTCTGTGACCAGCATACGTCCCCCGCCCAACGGCAAACGACCGGGTACGGTAACCTGTCTCTTATACACATCTGACGCTGCCGACGATAAGGCTCGTGTAGAT
>UQYA01000051.1 GCA_900545165.1 uncultured Collinsella sp. | reverse complement strand
CGGCGGCGGACTCGCCCTCCCGCCAGTACTTGGCGACCGTGTGCCGGTCCATGCCGTGCCTCCTCGCGATCTCACTGAAGTTCGGCTTCGCGCCGGACCCCCTGTAGACGTTCAGCTCTCCCATTACGTTTCGCTCCATATCCCGCTCCTCCCGGGTCGGATACCCGATCGGAGCATAGTTCCGTTAGCGCAGTTGGTGAAAGTACGTTAGCGGGGTCGGCGAAAGCGCATTAGCGCATTCGGCGAGATGCGTTTGCGAAAGTGGTCAATTTTAGATTAGCGCTAACACCAGGCACCTCGCGTCGCTGGGGATGCCCGTGCGCGAGGCACTCTCCCCGGCGAGGACGCAGAGGAGGCGCCCGGGGCAGGGAAAGTGCGACGAGTCGGACGCGGAGAGGGCGGCCCGCGCGGCGATGTCCGGCTCCAGGCTCGGGACCCCCAAGAGCCAGGACGGATGGGTCGACGGGGTGCGCTGCATGCTCGCGGCGCGCTCCGGGGCGGTGAAGGCGCGGACCTCGGCGGTCAACACCGCGAGGTCGCTGCTCACCACCGCGCCGGAGGGGCTCAGGTCGAGGTTCCGCGGCATGGGAGGGCCGAGGCTGATGGAGGAGCTCCCCTCCGTGCGCGCCGAGGGCGCGCTGGGCGCCGCGCTCGGCGCGCTGGCGGACCTGTGGGCGGCGGCACGCGATGCGGCGCTCGACATGGAGCGCGCGATCGAGGCGTCCCTGGAGGAGAACTGCCCCGCGCTGCTGGCGATGTACGGGTGCGGGCCCGTGAGCGCGGCCAAGCTCGCGGTCGCGGCCGGGGACAACCCGGGCAGGCTGCGCTCCGAGGCGTCGTTCGCGGCGATATGCGGGGCCTGCCCCATCCCCGCCTCGAGCGGCAAGACCGTGAGGCGCAGGCTCAACAGGGGCGGCGACCGGCAGGCGAACAGCGCGCTGCACGAGATCGCGAGGCAGAGGGTCATGCGCGACCCCGAGACCGCCGAGTACGCCGAGAGGGCCAGGGGGCGGGGAAAGAGCGACAGGGAGGTCATGAGGTGCCTCAAGCGCTACGTGGCCAGGGAGGCGTACCGGGCGCTGATGCACCCGCACGAGATCAGGAGGCCGGCGGACGCCTCGGAGCTCGTGGCGGCCAGGCGCGCGGCGAGGGTCAGCCAGGTGCGGGCGGCCTCGATACTCGGCACCAGCGAGAAGTACATCTCGATGCTGGAGAGGGGCCAAAGGGACCTGAAGCCAATAAGGAGGGCCTACGAGGCGTGGGTCGAGGCGGGGCTCCCGCTCGATTGGGACAGGCAGGCATTCGAGGCCGAGCGCAAATTGGATTCTAAAAAACACCTTGCCAAATAGGAGCGTCAGGACGCAAAGGGCTCCGCCGCGCGAAGCGCGCAGCGGAGCCCTTTGCATGTCCGAGGACGTTTTGGAAAGTAACCCAAAGCGGCCCGGCGATCCTGCGGGAGTTAAACCCCTTTAGAACTTATCGTGGAAGGTACGCGCAATGACCTCGTCCTGCTGCTCCTTGGTGAGCGTGTGGAAGTTCACGGCATAGCCGGAAACGCGGATGGTCAGCTGCGGGTACTTCTCGGGGTGAGCCTGAGCGTCGAGCAGCGTCTCACGGTTGAAGACGTTGATGTTCAGGTGGTGGCCACCCTTCTCGGCGTAAGCGTCGAGCATGTGGACCAGGTTATCGGCCTGGGTCTCGGAAACTTCAGAAACCTTCATAATGTGTCTCCTTCGATTAATAGGCGCCGGCCGAAACCGGCGCGCTAATCAGTAATCGTTATTGTTAGTATAGCACTAACAATAGTTACTCGCCCAGCTGATCAAGGTCGATATCGCCAAAGAACACCTGGTCCTCCTTGCCGAGCGCACTCGGGATGATGGAGAAGGTGTTGGAAATGCCGTCCTGAGCATCGCGGAACGGGAGCTTGGAAACCGAAGACAGCGAAGCGATGGCGCCGTGGCTATCGCGCTTGTGCATGGGGTTAGCACCCGGGGCGAACGGCTGGCCAGCCTTGCGGCCGTCGGGCGTGGAACCGGTCTTCTTACCGTACACGACGTTGGAGGTAATGGTCAGAACCGAGGTCGTGGGCACGGAGTTGCGGTAGGTGTCGTTCATGCGGATGTACTCCATGAACTGGTGCACAACGTCGTGAGCGATCTGGTCGACGCGGTCGTCGTCGTTACCGTACTTGGGGAACTCGCCCTCAGTCTCAAAGTCGACGATGATGCCGTTCTCGTCACGGACGGGGTGGACCTTGGCGTACTTGATGGCGGACAGGGAGTCAGCCACGACGGAAAGGCCAGCGATGCCCGTAGCGAACCAGCGGTGCACGTGCTTGTCGTGCAGAGCCATCTGGATGCGCTCGTAGCAATACTTGTCGTGCATGTAGTGAATGATGTTCAGCGAGTTGACGTACACGCCAGCGAGCCACTTCATCATGTCGTTGTACTTGGCCACAACGTCGTCGTAATCGAGCGTATCGCCCTCGACGGCGCGGTACTTGGGGCCGACCTGCTTCTTGGAGACCTCGTCAACACCGCCGTTGAGTGCGTAGAGCAGGCACTTGGCAAGGTTGGCGCGGGCGCCGAAGAACTGCATCTCCTTGCCGATGCGCATGGAGGACACGCAGCAGGCGATGCCGTAGTCGTCGCCGTGGTAAACGCGCATGAGGTCGTCGTTCTCGTACTGGATCGAGGAGCTGGCGACAGAAGTTTTGGCGCAGAACTTCTTGAAGTTCTCGGGCAGACGGGTCGACCACAGAACGGTCATGTTGGGCTCGGGGCTGGTGCCCATGTTCTCGAGCGTGTGCAGATAGCGGTAGCTCATCTTGGTAACGAGCGTACGGCCGTCAACACCCATGCCGCCGATGGACTCGGTGACCCACTGCGGATCGCCGGTAAACAGGGCCTGATACTCGGGGGTACGGGCAAACTTGACCATGCGAAGCTTCATGATGAAGTGATCCACGAACTCCTGGATCTGCTCCTCGGTGAAGGTACCGTTGGCAAGGTCGCGCTCAGCGTAGATGTCGATGAACGTGGAGGTACGGCCGATGGACATAGCGGCGCCGTTCTGCTCCTTGACGGCAGCGAGGTAGGCGAAGTACATCCACTGGATGGCCTCCTGCGTGTTGGTAGCAGGGTTGGAAATATCGAAACCATAGGTCTCGGCCATCATCTTGAGCTCGCCGAGGGCGCGAATCTGCTCCTGCAGCTCCTCGCGATCGCGGATGTTGTCGGCGGTCATGACCGTCGGGGTGGAAGCCTTCTGGGCCTCCTTGTCCTTGATCAGGTAGTCGACGCCGTACAGGGCAACACGACGGTAGTCGCCGATGATGCGGCCGCGGCCATAGCCATCGGGCAGACCGGTGATGATGTGAGCCGAGCGGCAAGCACGCATCTCGGGGGTGTAGACATCGAAGACGCCAGCGTTGTGAGTCTTGCGCTCGAAGGTGTAGCGCTCGACAACGTTCTCGTCGACCTTGTAGCCGTGCTGGCTGGCGGCCTGGCAAGCGATGCGGATACCGCCGTTGACGTGCAGCGCGCGCTTGAGCGGCTTGTCAGTCTGGAGACCGACGATGGTCTCCTTCTCGCGATGGGCGTTATCGATGTAGCCAGCGGGGTGGCTCACGATACCCGTAACGGTCTTGGTGTCCATATCGAGGACACCGCCCTGCTCGCGCTCCTTAAGCAGCAGGTCGAGAACCTCGCCCCACAGCTCCTTGGTACGCTCGGTCGGGCCGGCGAGGAACGACTCGTCGCCCTCGTAGGGGGTGTAGTTCTTCTGGATGAAGTCTCGGACGTCAACCTCTCCCGTCCAAATGCCTTCCTTGAAGCCTTCCCATGCCTCCTGCATTGTGTAACCACGCTCCTAGTTACGTGTAATGCGGCGCTCTCTCACACCGCTGCTTATTGAATTCTTGAATATCGGCTTGCACTACCGGCTTCTTCCGTTCTTCACCACACGTTGGTACAGGGAAAAACGTTTGTCCACCTTGGAACTGCAACCCAAAACCCAAGATTTCACCCGTTTGAGAAGGATAACATAGCCACCCCCTTCATCAGTGCTGTTATATGTTCCTTTTTTTCTACCATTAGGACGTTTTTAACAAATCCGCAGGAAATGCGAGCGCGAACAACTACCGTTCACCGATTTGTTTGGTATTTTTCCTTGCCTTTGTACGACGTTCACTCTAGCTGTTATGCCAGCTTTAGCAGGATAAAGTGCCCCACAGACCCCACAGAAACTGCAGGGCGGCCACGGGATCCCCCGTGGCCGCCCTGTGGCGTAGCTAGTTTTTAGCTTTGATTGCCGCTTGGCATTAGGCGGCTGCGGCGGCCTTGTCGGTCGTTGCCTTGCTATCGCCGTTGCACTGGCCCTCAAAATGCTTGTAGCACCAGCTGGTGACCAGCGGGGTCAAAATAGCCGTCACGATTGCGCAGGCAGCAACCTGTGCCGTGGCCGTCGCGAGCACCGCACCGCCGTACATGGCCCCGTTGACGCTTGCCATGGCAGCAGGCGTGGCCACATTGGCTCCGGCGCAGCTCGAAATGGCCGCACCTGCGACACCCGTACCGCCCGTGAGCTTATCGACCGCGATGACGGGAATTGCAAAGACCACCGAGCAGATCACGCCGAGCAGAATACCGGGAAGACCGCCATTAATGAGCTGGCCAAAGGTCATGGTCGAGCCCATGGCAAAGAAGACGAGCACGATGATGGCGGAAAGTGCCGGTGCCATCATCTTCTTAAAGCTGGGGAACAGGTTGCCCAGGATAATGCCGACGACGATCGGCAGGATGGCGCCCACGAGCGACCAACCGATCGGAGCCTGACCGGCAGCGCCGAGCACGATCATCGTGACCGGAGGGCCGACAACCAGCGTAGTGATGGCGACGGCGCCACGCTCGGCCTCGTTACCCATGGTGCCCATCAGACCAGCGTACATAGCATTGTTGGCGCCGGTGCAAGCGGCCAGCATCACCATGGCAGAGATGCCAAACAGGTTGTCGTTGAACACATACAGGATGAGCAGCGACACGGCAACGACCACGATTTGCTTGACGGCAATGATGATGGCACCGCGGGCAGCGGCGGCAGGAGCGCTCTTAAACGAAATCGTCGTGCCGACAATCAGCAAAAAGGCGCCCACGAGCGGGCCTGCACCCTGCTGGGTCATGCCAAGCGTAAAGCTGCCGAGCGTCTTAAACAGGTCGGGGAATAGCGTGTTGAGCAGGCAGCCCAGCAAAAGCGGCACCAAAATATTGGCACCCGGGATGGAGGACATCTTAAAAAACGGCTCCTTTGCCGCCGGCGCCTCCACCGCAGTCGATTCACTCATATATATATCTCCTTTGGATGCATGCGAATCGAAGCCGCACGCGCCTATATCAGAAAGAAGGCGACAACCCCGAGTCGCCAGGGTCGCCGCCAAACGATCACCGCGGGGTATTACCCGTCCAGGACGATGCCGCCGTCGCAGTCACCAATCTCGCCGTTCACGAAGCTGGCGAGGTCGGAAGCGAAGAACAGCACCATCTGCGCAGGCTCGCTGGCCTGGGCGGCGCGGCCCAGAGGAATACCGTTGATGATGCGCTGAGAGTTCTCGTCAGAGAGAATCGAGGTCATATCGGTCAACGTGAGCGACGGGCACACAGCGTTGCAGCGAACGCCGAACTTACCGCCCTCCTTGGCGACTGCCTTGGTTAGGCCGTTAACACCGGCCTTGGAGCTCGCGTAAGCCGCGGTGCCGAGCAGGCCACCGCCGATCTTGCCAGCAACAGAGCTCACGTTGACGATAGTGCCGGCATGGGCAGCCTTAAAGTGCGGGTACACGGCGTTCATCATGGTAAAGGTGCCGTTGAGGTTGATGTCGATGGTACGGCGCCACTCGGTGTCGTCGATCTCGTCGAACTTCTTGGTGCTGATGACGCCAGCGCAGTTGATCAGGATATTGGTTTGCGGGAGGTCCGTAAAAATCTGCTCGACGGTCTCGCGCGCCTTGGGCGCATCGGCGACATCGAGCTGATAAAACTTGTTGCCCTCGCCAAGCTCGGCCACAGCGGCCTCGCCCTTAGCAGCGTTCCTTGCGATGAGCGCGACATGTCCGCCGCCCGCGACGATGCCCTTGGCGATCTCGAGGCCAATGCCCTGAGTGCCGCCCGTGACAATCGCGGTCTTGCCCGTGAAGTCAAATGCCATGACTCCATCCCCCTTTATGTAAGGTGTCTCCTTGCGGGAAGTTGGAGCATCGCACGTGGCGATTATATGAGTCCCAGTCGTCATGGTGGTGACAACCCCTCGCCTAACCGCGTGCATAATAGTTCTTTGAAACGCTTCAGTAATTGAATGATTTTAAATTTTTATGCACTCTTTATATTTCCTAGCGGCCAAGTAGTTTTTTGGGACATGCCTAGAAATCTACCGAATGGGATGGTTGAGCTGGGGTATCATCTTTCACCGGAAATAGTTTCTAGTGTTAGGGGTTTTCGGTGGAAGATACCGATTTCCGTGAGCTTGGGCGTCAGCTCCTTACCGAGTTTGGCAGCATGCATCAGCGCATTTCGCGCTTTGCGGACAAAGCCCTCGGCGGCGAGATGGCCGTCATGCGCGCCCTCATACTCGCCGGCGGTTCGCTCACGCCGAGCGAACTCGCTGATCGCGCCTGGGTCTCGAGTGCCCGCATCGCCAATATCCTACGCGCTCTCGAAGCCAAGGGCTGGGTCGAGCGCGAGCACTCAAAGACCGACCGTCGTCGCGTACACGTCACGGTGACCGACAAAGGATTCCAGGATCTCGAAATCAAACGTCGGGAATTCGAGGACCGCACTGCGGCTTTCCTCGAGCAGCTCGGCGAAACAGATACCCAAGAGATGGTGCGTCTTCTAAGGCGTGCCAACGAAATTATCGACCGCAATCAAGAAAGGAGAGATGCCGAGTGAGGATTCTCAAGCTCTTTAAAAAGCATATCCTGGCACTGTTCGCAGCTATCGTACTTATCGTAATCAGCTGCAACGCCGATCTGGCGCTGCCTACCTATATGAGCGACATCGTCGACGTAGGCGTGCAGCAAGGCGGCATCGCCTCGCCCGTGCCCGACACCATTCGTGCCGAATCGCTCGATGACCTTGAGCTCTTTATGAGCGCCAAGGACGCCAAGGCTGTGGAGACCGTGTTTAGCAAGGCTGACAAAAACGGCATTCGAACGTATGAGGGTACCGAGGACGAGCGCGCCGACGGCAGCAAGCTCGCCGACATTATGAGCCTGCCCGAGACCGTCGTCCTTTCGCTCAACCAGGGCATTGACGCCAACTCCATGGGTGACATGATGGGCTCGTCCAGCGAGAAAGACAACAACGCTGCCCAGACCATGCCCACCCCCGAGCAGATGGCTACCATGACGCCCGAGCAGCTCGCCGAGATGCAACAGAAGGCCGCGGCGGCGCAGAACATGCAAAAGCAGATTGATGCCGACGGCGGTAAGATCACCATGAAGAGCCTGCGCCTGGGTGTCGAGGGCGGTCTGGTAGACCGAAGCAAGCTCGTCGAGGGCGCCAACGAAATGGCGGATAAAATGGGCTCCATGTCGGGCTCCATCGTCACTCAGCGCGCCGTGAGCTATGTACAGGACGAGTACAAGGCGCAGGGCATCGACCCCGCCGACGTGCAGAACGCTTACCTGAGCCGCATGGCGACCACGATGTTTGGCCTGTGCCTGGTGTCGCTCGTCGCCACCATCCTGACCGGTGCCGTGGCTTCGCGCACCGCCTGCTCCATCGCCCGCGACCTGCGCCGCGAGACCTTCGACAAGGTTATGCACTTCTCGCCGGCCGAGGTGGGCAAGTTTAGCCAGGCCTCGCTCATCACCCGCTGTACCAACGACATTCAGCAGATCCAGATGGCCGCAACCCTGTTTATCCGCATGTGCCTGATGGCCCCCGTCATGGGCATCGTCGCTGTCATGCGTGTCCTGGCTAACCACACCGGCCTGGAGTGGACCATCGCCGTGGCCATCATCGCGGTTTCGGCCGTTGTCGGCGTGCTCATGGGCCTCACCATGCCCAAGTTCAAAAAGATGCAGAGCTTTGTGGACCGCGTGAACCTTACCGCCCGCGAGCTGCTCGACGGCCTTATGCCTATCCGCTCGTTCAACCGCGAGGAGCATGAGCTCGAGCGTTTTAACAAGGCTTCGCTCGACCTGATGACCACGCAGCTCTACACCAACCGCGCCATGAGCTTTATGATGCCGCTCATGATGCTCGTCATGAACTGCATCACCGTGCTTATCGTCTGGTTTGGCGCGCAGGGCGTGTCCAGCGGCGTGATGCAGGTCGGCAACATGATGGCGTTCATCTCCTACACCATGCAAATCGTCATGGCGTTTATGATCCTCACCATGGTTTCGGTCATCCTGCCCCGCGCCGAGGTCGCAGCCGAGCGCGTGGAAGAGGTCATCACCTGCCCCACGAGCATCAACGACCCTGCCTCGCCCAAACTGCCTGCTGCCAGCGCGCCGCGCGGTGAGCTCACCTTCCGCGACGTGAGCTTCCAGTATCCCGATGCCCGTGCCGACGTCATCAGCGGCGTGAACTTCACCACGCATGCCGGTCAGATGCTCGGCATCATTGGCTCCACAGGCTCGGGCAAGTCCACGCTCGTGCAGTTGATTCCGCGCCTGTACGACGTCACGGGCGGCAGCATTTCGCTCGACGGTATCGACGTGCGCGACATGACCCTTTCCGAGCTTCGTCGCCGCATTGGTTACATCCCGCAGCAGGGGCGCCTGTTCTCGGGCACCGTCGAGAGCAACCTCAAGTTTGCCGGCGACATGGTAAGCGACGAGGACATGCACCGGGCGGCACGCATCGCCCAGGCCGAGGACTTTATCGCCGAGCGCGAGGGCGGCTACGACTCCCCCATCAGCCAGGGAGGCTCCAATGTCTCGGGCGGTCAGCGCCAGCGCTTGGCCATCGCCCGCGCATTGGCCAAAAAGCCCGAGGTTGTGGTGTTTGATGACTCGTTTAGCGCCCTCGACTACAAGACCGACGCGCGCCTGCGCGAAGAGCTGGCCAAAAACATCACTGACGCCGCGCTCGTGGTAGTGGCCCAGCGCATCGCGACCATCATGCACGCCGACCAGATCATCGTGCTCGACGACGGCCACGTGGTGGGCACCGGTACGCACGAGGAGCTGCTGCACAGCTGCCCGGCATACCTGGAGATCGCACAGTCGCAGCTTTCCGCCGAGGAGCTGGGGCTTACCCAAGAAGAAATTGCAGCCGTCACGGAAGGAGGCGAGCGCTAATGGCAGACGAGACCAAGACTCAGATTCCCAAGCCCACCCGCCAGCGTGGTCCCATGGGCCGCATGGGCGGCATGCGTCGCGGCGAAAAGGCCAAGGACTTTAAGGGCACCATGAGGCAGCTGCTCGGCTATATCGGCCAGCACAAGATTGCCGTGTTTACCGCCGTCGCCTTTGCCGTGTGCTCGGTCATCTTTAACATTGTGGGGCCCAAGGTGCTCGGCCAGGTTACCACCAAACTGTTCGAGGGCTTGGTTGCCAAGGTCAACGGCACCGGCGATGTCGACTTTGCCTGGATTGCCAAGACGCTCGGCTTTTTGCTCTGCCTGTATCTGGCGAGCTCTATCTGCAGTCTAATCCAGGGCTGGCTCATGACCGGCGTCACGCAAAAGATCTGCTACCGAATGCGCAAGGAGATCGCCGCCAAGATTGCCGTCGTGCCGATGAGCTACTTTAACGGACACAGCAAGGGCGACGTGCTCAGTCGCATCACCAACGACGTCGATACGCTCGGCCAGTCGCTCAACCAGAGCGTGACCCAGCTCATCACGTCGGTGACGCAGATTATCGGCGTGCTCGTCATGATGCTGTCGATCAGCCTGCCGCTCACCGGCGTCACCGTGCTCACGCTGCCGGCCGCCGCGATTATCTTGACCGTAATGATTCACTTCTCGCAGCCGTACTTCCGCGAGCAACAGCAGGTTCTGGGCGCCGTCAACGGCATTATCGAGGAGGACTTTGCCGGCCAGAACGTCATCCAGGTTTTCGACCGCGCCGAGGCCTCAATCGAGGAGTTCGACCGTCAAAACGACCGTCTCTTTATTAGTGGCTGGCGCTCGCAGTTCCTGTCGGGCCTGATGATGCCGCTCATGAGTTTGGTGGGCAACATGGGCTACGTGGGCGTCGTCGTGGTGGGCGCGCAACTCGCGCTGACCGGCAATGCCACGCCCGGCGACATCCAGAGCTTTATCCAGTACGTTCGCAACTTTACGCAACCCGTGCAGCAGCTGGGCAATGTGAGCAACACGATGCAGTCGATGGCTGCCGCCACCGAGCGCGTCTTTGAGTTCCTGGCCGCGCCCGAAGAGGAGCAGAAGGCCGACGCGCAGATTCCCGAGAAGCGCCCCGGCCACGTGGAGTTTGACCATGTGAAGTTTGGCTACACGCCCGACAAGACCATCATCCACGACTTTAGCTGCGAGGCGCAGCCCGGCCAGACCATCGCCATCGTCGGTCCCACCGGCGCCGGCAAGACCACGCTCATTAAGCTGCTGCAGCGCTTCTACGATGTGGACGGCGGTTCGCTGCGCGTCGAGGGTGTCGACGTGCGCGACTGGGACCGCGCGGCGCTGCGCGGCGAGTTTGCCATGGTGCTGCAGGATACCTGGCTGTTTAACGGCACGATCCGCGAGAACATTCGCTACGGACGTCCCGATGCGAGCGATGCCGAGGTCGAGGCCGCTGCACGCGCCGCACGCTGCGATCACTTTATCCATACGCTCGCCGGCGGCTACGATTTTATGATCAACGAGGAGGGCACCAACCTGTCGCAGGGTCAGCGCCAGCTCGTGACCATCGCCCGTGCCATTTTGGCCGACCGCCCGGCACTGATTCTGGACGAGGCGACCTCCAACGTCGATACCCGCACCGAGGAACTCATTCAGCGCGCCATGGATGCGCTGATGCAGGGCCGTACAAGCTTTGTCATCGCGCACCGCCTGTCCACGATCCGCAATGCCGACGTGATCTTGGTAATTCGCGACGGCGACATCGTCGAGAAGGGCACGCACGACGAGTTACTCGCCCAAGGCGGCTTCTACGCCGACCTGTACAACTCGCAGTTCGACGAGGCGGCGTAAATTCTGCCGCAGGGAACGAATGATGCCCGAGAACGGGGGCGCAGGACAACCTGCGCCCCCGTTTTTTGTTCTGCGGCCCTCGAACCGCCTCCCCTGGGACCTGATTGACAGCCCCTTCGAAGCCCCGTGGGCAAAAAATGGCAAATATGAGTACTGTTACTTTTTTAGTAACAGCCAAAACAGCCCCAAATGCCGTTTCACGGCTTACACGCGTCCCTAAATTGATCAAACAGCCCTATAGCGAACTTATATGTGTTTACGTTAATGAACATATTTTGCTGTTATGTCTATTATTTTGCGAAGGCAATATGATACTAAGATAGCAACCGTACTCATATTTGGCATTTTTTGCCCACAGGGTATTTCCTGGGGAACCGACAACAGCCTTAGGGTCCCGCGCGGCGCTGCTCCCTCCCGGCATCCGCCGACGTTTACCCAGATAAACTGACCAAAATAAACCTGTCCCTTTTTGGTAGGTTTCGGGGTGACAAGGGCTTGCACTTTAGCGTGCGACAGCGGATAATGCCGAGCATTCGACAATACGCATATTGCTCTTTCTATAGATTGAGGAGGCCCCTATGGCCATGGAATTCAAACGCAGGCTGCCGATACCCATGGAGATCCGCGAGGAAATGCCACTTTCTGCCGACCTTACCGCCAAAAAGCAGGCATTTGACGCCGAGGTCGCCAAAGTCTTTACCGGCGAGGACGCACGTAAGGTGCTCATCATCGGCCCGTGCTCTGCCGACCGCGAGGATTCAGTGCTTGAGTACATGAACCGACTGGCCAAGACCGCCGAGGAGGTCAAGGACAAGCTCATCATCATTCCGCGCGTCTACACCAATAAGCCGCGTACCAAGGGCACCGGCTACAAGGGTCTTCTGCACAACCCCAACCCCGAGGCTCCCGACGACCTGCTCGAGGGCGTCAAGGCCATCCGCCATATGCACCTGCGCGTTATTGAGGAAACGGGCTTCTTCACCGCCGACGAGATGCTCTATCCGTCCAACTACCAGTACCTCGTTGACCTGCTGAGCTATGTGGCCGTGGGCGCACGCTCGGTCGAAAACCAGGAGCATCGCCTGGTGTCGAGCGGCATTTCGGTACCCGTCGGCATGAAGAATCCCACTGCCGGCTCTACTACCGTCATGCTCAACTCCATTTACGCCGCACAGGCGCACCAGAGCTTCATCTTCCGCAACTGGGAGGTCGAGTGCGACGGCAATCCGCTCGCGCACGCCGTTATGCGTGGCTACATCGGTCTCGATGGGCGCACCTACCCCAACTACCACTACGAGCACCTGGAACGCCTGGCCGAGCGCTATACCGAGCATGCCGGCTACGCCAATCCGGCAGCGGTCATCGACTGCAACCATGACAACTCGGGCAAGCGTCCGCTGGAGCAGTATCGCATTTGCAAGGAGGTGCTCGACAGCTGCCGCCGCAACGAGTCCATCTCCAAGCTAGTCAAGGGCTTTATGATCGAGTCCTACCTGGAGGACGGCAACCAGCCGGTCGACGGCGGCGTCTTTGGTAAATCGATCACCGACCCGTGCCTGGGCTGGGAAAAGACCGACTACCTCATCCACGAGATCGCGGAGCGGGTGTAGGTTACGGCGTTTTACCAAACGCCGTAACGGCTCGACGCTGCGCGGGCCGCACCTGGACAATCTGACGTTCAACTTCAAGGGCGCGACCAGAAGGTCGGCGCCCTTTCGTTTCACGCCACCTTGTCTCAAATGCGACCCGCTCGCTCATATGACCCAATCCGCTGTCAAGAGCCACAATGGCCCCGCCGACCGCTTGCAATCGGTCGGCGGGGCCTG